>JAIBAH010000191.1 GCA_019695295.1 Bacteroidia bacterium
GACCCATAATTCAGGTCCAGATTCAGGTGGGGCTTTTTGATTTCGAAAGGATAGAGATAATAATCATAGCTTTCTTTACAAACCATATTGAGGGTAGAAGCCACCTTCACCGTCAGAAGTGTATGCCTTAATTTCTGCAGAAGTGCGGCAGCCGTTTCTTTTTGAGAGGGTACATGGAGGATATAAATATCTTCCATACAGGCATAATAACCGTTTTCGGTATCAGGCTGGATATTTTCCGCACTTTCCAGTTCATTTTTCAGATATCCGTCCAGCATCAGTATTGCGAGCCCGTTGCCCAGGTCACAATACCTTTCATTGAAATACATCCGGTTCTGAGTAGTATCAAAATATTGAACAAACACATCCTGTTCTGGAATATATTCTCCAATATGTTCATTGATTACGGTTTCGACGGATTTATAATGAAAGAAGGAAGAGTGCTCAGAGGTAAACTGTAAAATGCATGGCAGACTATGATTTTTTTCCAAAAAAAGTTTCATCGCGGGCATCCACCCGCTTTGCATTCTGTGTCCCCCCTGATAATTATTCCAAAAAGAAATGTCCTTTATAGGCATACGGTTGTTTTGAAGTTTAAAGAAGGTATTTTTACGATAAACAAAAGGATAAAGTTGTGGAATAGCATACAAGTTTGTCAGGATACCTTCTGAGTAGTTTTGTTTGCCTGAGCAAGCAGATACAGTACCGCCATTCTCACAGCAACTCCGTTTTCTACCTGATTCAGAATAATAGAATTGGAGCAATCGGCCACTTCCCCGGATATTTCTACTCCCCGGTTAATAGGGCCGGGATGAAGAATCACAATTTCCTTTTTAAGGCTTTCCAGTAAAGGAAGGGTTAAACCATATTGCATAGAATATTCTCTCAAAGAAGGAAAATAGCGGATATTTTGCCTTTCCATCTGTATTCTGAGCATATTGACTGCGTCGCACCACTCAAGGGTTTCCCTCAGATTATGACTTACGGTTACCCCTAATTCGGTAATATGAGCAGGAATAAGGGTAGGAGGTCCGCAAAGTCTGACGTTTGCCCCGCATTTTTTAAGTGCAAAAATATTGGATAAAGCGACCCGGCTATGAAGAATATCTCCCACGATTGCCACATTCAGCCCTTTAAGAGTACCAAATTTTTCTTTCAGGGAAAAACCATCCAGTAATGCCTGGGTAGGGTGTTCGTGAGTACCATCTCCGGCATTTATAATATGGGCTTTAATGTGTTTGCTCAGGTAAACCGGTGCACCCGGTACGGAATGCCGGATGACAATCATATCCACCTGCATCGCAAGAATATTATTGACGGTATCCAGGAGGGTTTCCCCTTTTTTGACGCTGCTGCCGGAAGCACTAAAGTTGATTACATCAGCAGAAAGCCGTTTTTCGGCCAGCTCAAAGGAAATACGGGTACGGGTTGAGTTTTCAAAAAACAAATTGGCAATTGTCATATCTCTCAGAGAGGGTACTTTTTTAATAGGCCGGTGAATCACCTCCTTGAAGTTTTCAGCAGCCTGAAAGATATCGTTGATATTTTCCTCTGAGATATATTTAATTCCTAGTAAATGATACATTTATGTTTTATTTATGGGATTGTACAGTATATAGAAGTGAATGTTAGTTTCTCAGCAGATAGACTTTATCCTCTCCTCCGCTTTCAACCAGTTCCACCAGCACTTTTTCAGACTGAATCGTATCTACAGTAATTCCTCTGTACTGAGCCTCTATGGGTAATTCCCGCTTGTGTTTTCTGTCCACAAGCACCATTAAAGACACGGACTGAGGTCTTCCGTAGGCAAGCATAGCATCCAGTGCGGCACGAATCGTCCTGCCGGTATAGAGTACATCATCTATGAGAATTACTTTTTTTCCTTCCAGCAGAAAATCAATTTTGTTGATATTGGCCTGAAGCGGGGCTTCTCTTCTCCGGAAATCATCCCTGAAAAAAGTGACATCCAGTTCACCGTAAGGAATACCGGAATCCGGAATAATGAATCTCAGAATATCCATCATTCTTCTCGAAAGATAAACCCCTCTTGGCTGAAGTCCTATAATCACTGTATTATCAAAGGTATGATAATCCTCTATCAGTTCATGAGCCAGCCTCAGCAGGGTCACAGAAAGTTTGTTTTGCGGAAATAAATCCATTTTTGTCGGATTCATAAGACATCTAAGGTTTTTGTAAATCTTTGTAAAAAAGCAATTAGCCTGGTTTTTATGCCCTTAATTATAGTATTCAAAGGCTTTGATTCCCATTCACTCTTTTATTTTCGGTTACAAATATAAATAACCTGAGTTAAGGATACAAATATTTTTCTTTTTTAAGGATAAACTGTATTTTTGCAGCCGGTTTGAGGAATTAAGGCTCAAGCTTTTCGGTACATCTTTTATCTTTCAAAAATTTTATTATTTTTAAGTATGGCAACAAAACATAGTTATGATCAGATTGCAGGCCTTTTGGGAAGCAATGCTGCGTATTTATTAGAACACAAAAGCACTACTATCGACAAATCGCAGTTGCACCTTCCTTCTCCTTCCCATGTGGATGTAATCTGGAAAGAATCCAACCGGAACAATCAGGTATTGAGAAGTCTTACTCAATTACACGGAAACGGAAGATTGGGAGATACAGGTTTTCTTTCCATTTTACCGGTAGATCAGGGAATTGAACATTCAGCAGGGGCTTCTTTCGCTCCCAACCCGATTTATTTTGACCCGGAAAATATCGTAAAATTAGGGATTGAGTCAGGCTGTAATGCAGTTGCTTCTACCTTTGGAGTGCTTGCTTCCGTGTCCCGTAAATATGCTCATAAAATTCCTTTTGTGGTAAAAATTAATCACAATGAGTTTTTGTCCTATCCGAATAAATTCGATCAGATTATGTTTGGTTCTATCCGTGACGCATGGATTATGTGTGCAGTACCGTTAGGTACTACCATTTATTTCGGTTCCGCAGAATCCTCCCGTCAGATTGTAGAAGTAGCCAAAGCATTTGAATATGCCCATGAGCTCGGAATGGCAACTATTTTATGGTGCTATACCCGTAATAATGCTTTTAAAGATAAAGAAACCGGAATAGATTATCATGTTTCGGCTGACCTTACCGGGCAGGCAAATCACCTTGGAGTAACGATTCAGGCGGATATTATCAAACAAAAATTACCGGAAAACAATGGTGGTTACCTTTTCACCAAACACGGAAAAACTCATAAAGCGGTTTACGAAAAACTTACCTCTGCTCATCCGATTGATCTTTGCCGTTATCAGGTAGCCAACTGCTACATGGGAAGAGCCGGCCTGATTAATTCCGGTGGGGAATCCGGTGGTGCTTCTGACAAAGCAGATGCCGTAAAAACGGCTGTAATCAACAAACGAGCAGGCGGAATGGGGCTGATTCTGGGCCGTAAAGCATTTCAGCGCCCAATGAACGAAGGAGTAGAAATTATCAACGCCGTTCAGGATGTATATCTAACCAGTGAAATTACCGTAGCTTAAAGGTTTTATTATCAGGATCTATAAATCAGAAAGAGTCATTCTTACAGACTGTCACAGTCGTAGGAATGACTCTGTTCATTTTAATTACTCATTAATTGTGTTGGAGTTCTCTATTATGATTAATTGCTGCTTTACCTTTATATTAGCCTTAAAAAAGGAATATCTTGTGTTTTTTACACTCTTCCCGCATACTTTGCGGCCAGATTCCTGCCTGCACTTCTCCAATATGTGCTTTTTGCAGAAGATACATACACAAACGGGACTGACCAATTCCGCCTCCGATAGAATAAGGTAATGCCCCGGAGAGTAATTCTTTATGAAAAAAGAGTCCTTTTCTCTCTGACTGACCACTGATTTCCAGCTGTTTTTCCATCGCCTTTTCATCTACCCTGACTCCCATTGAAGAGATTTCAAACCCGATTTCCAGTACCGGATGCCATAAAATAATATCCCCGTTGAGTCCGAAATATCCTTCCTCACTTTCCGTTGTCCAGTCATCATAATCCGGTGCTCTGCCATCATGAATACTGCCGTCAGAGAGTTTCCCGCCAATTCCAATCAGAAAAACGGCTCCGTATTTTTTAGCGGCTTCATTTTCTCTTTCTTTGGGGGTCATTTCAGGATATTCTTTCCGTAAATCCTCAGCCTGAATAAAAGTAATCTCTTCCGGCAAAAAGTCAAACCTCAGGGAAGGATAAATTTCACTCAGCATGTAAGCGGTTCGTTTTATTGCATGATAAATTTCTTTTACTGTCTTTTTCAAATAAGCGAGCGTTCTTTCTTCTTTCAGGATAGACTTTTCCCAATCCCACTGATCCACATAAATAGAATGAAGGTTGGAGAGTTCTTCGTCCGGGCGCAAAGCGTTCATATCCGTGTACAGACCTTTTCCGGTTTCGAAAGACAGGTCTCTGAGTGCCAATCTTTTCCATTTGGCAAGCGAGTGTACTACTTCGGCTTTTGCCTCCTCCAAATCCTTGACTGGAAAAGTAACTGCTCTTTCCACTCCGTTCAGGTCGTCATTTATTCCTGTTCCTTTTAGCACCACGATAGGTGCGGTCACTCTTCTTAACCGTAATTCTGCGGCAAGACTTGACTCAAAGATATCTTTCGTTTGCTTAATTGCTACTTCGGTTTCTGCCGGGCTGAGCTTGGGCTGATAATAAGCCGGAATCATTAGTTTTGACATAATAGTTATTTAAATTGATAAATTGTAAAAAAAAACAGCCTCCCTGTCCGGAAGGCTGTAGCTGATATTTTATTAGATATCCGTTAACAGACTTCCGGCAGGATGAATCCTGTATTATTATTGCCGGAATTATTATTAACGAAACACATCATGATTTTTTTGATTTTAAGATTATGACACAAATTAAAGAAATATTTTTTTGATTTCAAAACATTTTTACACTTTTTTTAATAAATTTTTATTTTTTATATAAAAAAATTAATATTTCATCAATATTTTCTTCAAAATAATAACAAATTCGATTATTTATAAAAGAAAACTCCGGAAAATACATTGCTGTATCTCCGGAGAATTCATTTCTGTTGGGGTTCTATATTATTTTTTTGTCAGTGTAATATCCTGAGTAACGGTGATTGTAACACCGATAATAGTAGAAGTGGACACATTTTTCCAGGTCTGTGAGCCGGATTTTGAAGTAACTACTTCATAAACAACTGCATTGGAGCCTTCAGTTATCGTCATTTGTTTATTGTCGGCATTGTAGCTCCATGTAAAGTCAGAAGCAGAGCCACCCGAAGGAGTCCATTTACCGGAGTTGTCGTCGTTGAAAGTGATATCCCCTGTTTCAGTGCCTGAAGTTGTGCCTGTCAGTGAGTTTACGGTAGTTACTGTATTAGAGTAAGTCCACTCTCCCTTTCCGGAGCTAATCCTGCAAGGGAAATTTACGTTTTGAGATTAATATGAAATCCGAAGGAAATGAGTTGTAAATCATAGATAGTTTGCGCCATTTTTTTGACCCCGAGATGAGGTTGTGCTCTAGTAGGT
>JAIBAH010000054.1 GCA_019695295.1 Bacteroidia bacterium
TCCGAGCCGGAATTTCAGACCTATCAGCTAAGCCGTATGCAATACCTCGAAATCCGGGGCGTAGTAGAAACCGCCTACGACGAAGGAATTCTCGACGCCGAAAAAAAATACATTCCCCTGCTAACAGAAGCACAGGAAATAGCCGAAGAAGAACGCAGACAAAAAGAAGAAGAACGCAGACAAAAGGAAGAAGAACGCAGGCAAAAGGAAGAAGAACGCAGGCAAAAGGAACATCTTTTCCAGAAGCAAAGAAAACTAATCCTAAAAATGTTATCCGAAGGGGAAAGCCAAGCGAATGTAGCTGCTTTTTTTGAGATTAGCGAAGCGGAATTAGCGGAAATTATAAAAGAGTAGAAGGGTAATCGGTTGCTGCTGATTAGAAGGGTATTGCCGGTTGCACCTACTATGTATATCGTGGAGCAGGAACTGTGCGGAAATATAAAAAGGGATACGGGTGGTGGTGCACGCTTATCCTACAGGAGAGAGCAAGGAATAAGGGAGAGAGTAAAGGTGTTTCCCAATCCGTTTTTTGTATGGCCGGAAAAATTAGTTACTTTTGCGCCGAATAGTAAATACTCACATGAATATACTCACACCAAAAGAATGGCAGGATTACCAACTGATTGACACCGGAAACGGAGAAAAATTAGAGCGGTTCGGAAATTATGTACTGCGCCGCCCGGAGCCTCAGGCTGTATGGCGAAAATCCATGACGGAACAGGATTGGGTAAAACTTACTCATGCACGATTTACGCAGGAAGGAAGTCATTCCGGGAAATGGGAAAAAAGCAAGGACATGATGGAGCAGTGGAAAATTCAATATCGCTACAAAAAAATGCACCTTACTTTCAGATTAGGGATGACGGCTTTTAAACATGTAGGAATTTTTCCGGAACAGGCAGCAAACTGGAATTATATTTATGATACGTGCGGCAAACTGACTCAACCCAAAGTCCTTAACTTGTTTGCCTATACCGGAGGAGCTTCATTGGCGGCGAGGGCTGCAGGTGCTGAAGTCATTCACTGTGATTCTATCAAACAGGTTATTCACTGGGCAAACGGGAATATGGAGCTCAGCAAACTCGATAATATCAAATGGCTGCTGGAAGACGCATTTACCTTTGTGAAGCGGGAAGCCAAACGGGGAAGAACCTATCAGGGAATTATCCTTGACCCACCCGCTTACGGACACGGACCTAAAGGAGAAAAATGGAAGCTCGAAGATATGATAGACGAACTCACTGCTGCGGTTGCCAGTATTCTGGAACCTCAGAAGTCTTTTCTGATTTTTAATAGTTACTCTTTGGGGTTTTCGCCTTTGGTACTCGAAAATCTGATTCTTACTCATTTTCAATCACATAATCCACAGATTGAATCAGGAGAGCTGTATTTCCCGGAACAATCCGGCAGAAAATTGCCATTGGGTATTTTCGGAAGGTTTGCAAATCTTTGATTGGATATAACGCGTTATATTATATCCCTTTTCATTAAATCCTCCTCACCCGTATCGTCAAACGACTTTTCAAGCGGTATAACTTAAGTCTTAATATCCCCCTTAAGATAAACTTCTTCGAACCAAAAATATATAGTACCTTTGCAACATCAAATCATGATAAAATTATTACAATCCGATTGTAATCAACAAAAGAGATAAAAATCATGGACTTTTCGGCTAAAAACAGAATATCTTTATTAGAAAAACTCTCTTCAGAATCCCCTGATTTATTGATTATCGGAGGGGGAATTACGGGAGCAGGGATTGCACTTGATGCTTCTCTCAGGGGATGGAAAACAGGGTTGATTGAAAAATCGGATTTTGCTTCCGGAACAAGCAGCCGTTCTACCAAACTAATACACGGAGGGCTACGATACCTCAAACAGTTTGAGCTGAAACTTGTACATGAAACCGGAACTGAGCGGGCGGTAATTCATAAAAATGCCCCTCACCTTGTGCGCCCTGAGGATATGCTGCTGCCCATTATAGAGGGCGGAGCACTTGGAAAATTAAGTACGGGAATTGCGCTTTGGGTCTATGACAAGCTTGCAGGCGTAAAATCCGAAGAGGGATTTGAGATGCTTTCCGAAAATGACGCTGCTGAAGCCGAGCCTTTATTAAAAAGAGAAGGACTGAAGGGTGGTGCTTTATATACTGAATACAGGACAGACGATGCCCGGCTTACTATAGAAACCCTAAAAACAGCTGTATCAAAAGGAGCAACCTGTGTCAATTACGCTGAGGCCATGCGTTTTGAGTATGAAGATGGCAAAATAAAATCAGTAATCATCAGGGATACTCTTTCTGGAAAAGAATACACCATAAAAGCAAAAGTAATCGTAAATGCAGCCGGCCCCTGGGTAGATTTTCTCCGTGAAAAAGACAATAGCCTCAAACAAAAACGCCTTCACCTAACCAAAGGAGTTCATATAGTGGTGCCGTATAACCGGTTTCCTGTTCGTCAGGCACTTTATTTTGATGTACTGGAAGATGGCAGAATGATGTTTGCAATCCCCAGAATGGACATTGTATATATCGGTACTACGGATACAAATTATCAGGGAGATTTAAATCACCCCAACGTGACCCTCTCTGACATTGAATATATACTGAAAGCAGTAAATGCGTTATTCCCGTCAGTAAATCTGGTTAGCGAAGACATTATATCCACCTGGTCAGGATTGAGGCCTTTAATTCATGAAGAAGGGAAATCCCCTTCCGAGCTTTCCCGCAAAGACGAAATTTTTGTTTCTGAAAGCGGATTAATATCCATTGCCGGGGGCAAACTCACAGGCTATCGTAAAATGGCCGACAGAATTACTGAACTTGCAGGAGAAAAACTCACGGAACAATTCATTATTACAAAAATCCCTCCATGCACTACTGATATACAGATACTTACAGGCGGAGACTTTGAAAAGGATGAAGCCGTTTTTCAATACGCACAAAGAATGTACAGTCAGTACGGGAAAATTACACCTCCTCTTAAAAAAATTATGATTCTCACGCATTTATATGGCACTCAAACCGAAAAAATCCTGAAGAATGCCCTGGTTTTTAACGAAAAAGGATATTCAGACGAAAAAGCGTTACTCTGCGGGGAATTGCAGTTTTGTCTGGAGTCTGAAATGGTGGTAAAACCGGAAGATTTCCTGATCCGGAGGACCGGAAGGCTGTATTTTGAGCGGGATACAATTCCTTCTGTTTTACCAGATGTAATTCAGTATTTTGCGGATTATTTTCAATGGGATGAAGCCCGGAAAAAAGAAGCGGAAGAAGAATGGAAAAAAGCCTACGATTCTGTTATGAAGTGGGAATAATTTTATTTGCTGTGTTTTTTTAAAAAAAAGGTATAATAATTGCTTGTAAATTAACGTCAATATTTTTTTATGAAACTGTTTGACCTGTTTCTAAGAATATCTTTTTTCAAGTTAATTAAAAAATAGCCCTTGCAACTGAATATAAAGAATGAAAGAATTTCTTTTCAAATTAATAGGAGGAAAAGACTGCTCCATTCCAAGTAAATTCCTCAGAATTATCCTGATTGTAGTAAGCATCCACTTCTTTACTCATTTGATTATGGCTCTTATGGGAAGGCAGATGGGGAATCTGATTGTTACAGGTTGCGGATTCGTATTTTTCCTCTCAATGTATCTTTTTCTCTATTTTACCGGGAGGGAAACGCCCCTGAAAGTAATTCTCTTTATCATCACAATATTAATGCTGACTGGTTCCTGGCTTACAAATGCAGGAATATTGGGAGCAACTCCCGTTTTTTTTATTTTATCGGTCTTTGGATTTATCGCCATTGTGTCGGGGCGTTACCATATTATCACCACTGGCCTGCTTCTTTTGCTTTATGCTGCATTAAATGTCATAGAAATCATACATCCGGAATGGATTAATGCTTATATCACCTCAACTGCCCACCGGAATGATGTCCTTTTTTCTACCCTGATTATCTGTGTTGTTATCAGTATCGTTTTTAGCCTGATGATACGGCGGCTTGAGAATCAGAACCAGGTTCTGGAAGAGAAAGTCCGGGAGCAATTTTTACTGAGTGAAAAAATTGAAAACCAGTATCATAATCAGATAGAGTTGAATAAAGCACTGGACAGTTTTGTCTATCGGTCTTCGCATGACCTGCGGGCTCCCATAAGTTCGGCTCTGGGACTCATAGAAATCACCAAATCGGCAACCTCACAGGAAGAGGTTGAACACTATCTGAATCTGCAGCAAAAAAGCCTGAAAAAACTGGATACATTCATCAATGATATCCTTTTTTATTCGCAGAACAGAAGCAAAAGTGTACAGATGGAGCCGGTCCCGCTGGAAGCACTAATCAACGAAAGTTTAATCCAGATTCAGCATCTTCCTTCTTATCACCGTATCAGGGTTATAAGGGATATCTCTTTACAGGAAAATATCCTCAGCGACCCTTTACGACTGAGAATCATATTCAACAACCTGATATCCAATGCCTACAAATATTATGACCTGCAAAAAACAGAAAGTTATCTGAAAATCAGTATTAATAAAAAAGGAAATAATATCGAGATTCAGTTTGAAGATAATGGGCTGGGTATTGAGGAGGAACTCATTCCCCGCATTTATGATATGTTTTTCAGGGCCACCTATAAAGCCGAAGGAACCGGAATTGGTCTGTATATTGTAAAAGAAGCCATCGAAAAAATGAAAGGGCAAATTCATTGTCATTCCAAAACCAGCGAAGGAACTACATTCACTATCAGCATCCCTTACGTTGAAGCAATAGAAAAGGCCAAAGTAAAAGATTAGCGAAACACCGAAGAATCAACAATTTCCACCCCGTTTCTGCGCATTTCTTCAATGGCTTTGGTCACGTCTCCCGGCTGAAGATTGACCCCCCGGCAGGCGTCTTCTATCAAAACGGTTTTGAATCCCAGAGACACAGCGTCCATTGCAGTATATTTCACGCAATAATCCGTAGCAAGCCCTACCACATAAACTTCTTTCACTCCCTGATTCATCAGAAACTCACCCATTCCTGTGGCTCCTCTTCTCCCGTTATCAAAAAAACCGCTGTAACTATCAATGGTTTTGTCAGTGCCTTTATGAAAAATCCGGTTAACCCGGCTCATGTCCAGACTCTCCACAAACTCCGCTCCCTTTGTATGCTGAACACAATGAACAGGCCACAGAATCTGAGGTAGTCCGTGTAAATCAATGACATTACCGGTTTTCTCCCCCGGATGATTAGCTGCAAAACTTTCATGGGATAAAGGGTGCCAGTCCTGAGTAGCCACAATCAATTCGAAATGCGGCATGATTGTATGAATAACCGGGATAATATCAGCTCCGTTATTTACGGCAAGTGCGCCGCCCGGTACGAAGTCGTTCTGAATATCTACAAGGATGAGTGCTTTCATAAAACTAAGATTAAATCAAATTAATTCCATTATAAACCTTTGGTACTGAAAAATGTTGGATTTCTCTTTTACTTTGAAGTAAGCCTCCGGTGAATCCTTGATTTTTATTTTTGCCCTTTTTTCAGAGAAGGACTTTAAGTGCTTATTCAAGGGGTTTCGGGCATTGGGTCGTATTTTTTTCCGGCAAAATGGTATATAGAGTGCATATTCCTGCTTATTTTCTGGGAATATTCTTAAAAAAAGCAAAAATTAATCCGCTTACTTATCCAAACAATAAAACAATATAAGGATACCCTTAGTTAATGAATTAATTACATAAAAAAGTTCAGCGAAAAGATATGCAAATAGAAGAGGCTAAGGAAAAGCTTATCCAGACATTTGGAGCTTTGGGTACAAGTTGGGGAGTAACCCGGACTATGGCTCAGGTGCATGCTTTATTACTGATATCTTCCTGTCCTCAGAGTGCTGAAGATGTAATGGACGCTTTACAGATATCCAGGGGCAATGCCAACATGAATCTGCGTGCACTGATAGATTGGGGACTCGTCAAAAGAGAATATAAAGCCGGAGAAAGAAGAGAATACTTTGTAGCGGAGAAAGATATGTGGAGAGTGGCAATGCAAATCATCAAGGAAAGACAAAAGAGAGAACTTGCCCCTATTATGCAAACCCTGAAGGAAATCAAAAATATAGAGGGAGAAGGAGATGAGGTCGAAAAGCAAAAATTTATTGAATCCGTAGAAAAACTGAATGGAATCCTTTGTCAGGCGGACAACTTTCTGGATTTCGTGGTCAAATCAGAAAAAAGTATTCTGATTGGGAACCTGATGAGACTCGTTACCAAAAAAGGATAGAAATACCCCGCATTTTGATAAAAAAATACCTGCCATATATCCAGTTACATGTTGCCGTTCTTCTTTTCGGATTAACCGGAATCCTGGGACGACTCATCAACGAGGAAGGAATCAGCGGCCCTTTGCTGGTTTTTTACCGCTTAATGATCACCCAGCTGAGCTTATGGGTGCTTTTTCCGGGAAAACTGCTCAGCATTTTCAGAATGCCCCTGAAAGAATTGTTACAAATTGGGGGCATTGGACTTATCGTGGCTGTTCACTGGGTTACTTTTTATACCTCTATTCAAATTTCCAACGTAAGTCTTGCACTGTGTTGTCTGGCGGCATCTCCTTTTTTTACTTCGATTATTGAACCCCTCGTATTTAACCGAAAAATTGCAAAAATTGAAATTTATCTGGGCATTCTCGTTTTGATAGGATTTATTATTGTATTTGGGTTTTCATTTCAGTACTTCTGGGGGATTATAACCGGGATTATTTCTGCACTTTGTGCCTCAACTTTCAGCGTACTCAACAAAAGCATCGTAAACCGTTATAATACCTACGTCATTATGGCGATAGAATTTGCAGCGGGAATACTTCTTTTGGCTTTATTTATGTCTTTGATTCTCAAAGTATTCCCTACCGAACACATCATTCCCCAAACCAGAAATGCCTGGATATACCTGATTACCCTTTCGCTGCTTTGCACTACGCTTGCCTACGCACTTTCCATATTTGCACTCAAACACATCTCCGCCTTCACCTCCAATCTCAGTATTAACCTGGAACCTGTGTACGGGATTATCATTGCCTTTTTTTATTTTCACGAAAACAAGGAACTTACCCCGGGGTTTTACTATGGTGCAGTATTAATTGTTTCGTCAGTATTCTTACATCCTTTCCTGGAAAAGAAATTTTCATGATTTTTGATAAATCAAAGAAAAAATCGTTATTTCGTGCCTATATTTACTCAGATTATGGACCATAAGACGAAAGAAAATCAAATGCTTGACATAATCAGGAATATTATTCTTGAAGTGGACCGGGAAGCACAGGGTAAAATCCGGGAAGATGTTGATTTGCTCAAAAAAGAATTGCTGGAAGAAGAGCAGTTTTATGGTCATCTTGATCCTTATTTTGAACAAAAAATAACCTATCTTCAGGCTAATTTCCCTTCTATTTTCGGGCCATTTATAAGTACTGCTATCAAAATGCAGATTCGTGACTCAAGAGACGAAGTGGTGGACGCATTATACCCGATTATTGGAAAACTCGTGCAGAAATACATCAATTATCAGATGCAGGAATTAGGAGAAAGGATTGATAATTGGTTTAAGAATATCACGAGTGCTTCCTACTGGTTTGGTAAGGTCAAGGACTCTTTTACCGGAAAGCAGGAAGATTTATCTCCTCCTTCATTTATTCCGAATCCGATACTTCAGGAGGTATTTGTAATAGAAAATGATTCTGGACTCCTTATCGGACATTACTCTTTTAATAACCTTCTGGATGCTGACATGATTGCAGGAATGCTTATGGGTATCAAGTCTTTTGTAGAGCAGGCTTTTCAGAAAGGCCCTCAGGAACTGGAAGAAGTCGGGTACAGTGAGTACAGACTGATGATTTATCCTGCCCCTCATTTCTATATCGTATTTGTACTTGACGGTATTATTAACCCCTCTTTCAAGCGGAAGATGTATGATAAATCCATAGATTTAATTGAGGCTGTGACCGTTCAGCCCGGGGAAGGAGTTTCAGGAGAGATACAGGAAAAAACCAATCATATCCTGAGGTCTCATTTTGACAATTTTAATCAAAATCAATCCGCTATATTGCCGCCTGCTGCTAAAAAGGAAAGCTTATAATGAATTTTTCCCGGCCGGTGATACAGACGTATTCCACATCAATTATTACGAAAAAAGCACTTGACCTCTCTCCTTTTTCAATCACGGATTTTTATTAAACACCTTTATAAAGGTCAGGCAATCCTGAAGTATTTTATTGACAGGCAAAAACTGTGCGTCCAGTTTTACAGGATAATACTCCCTTATGAGATTGTCTGTACCCGAAAGGATTTCATAGGCTTTATCCATATCTCCAGATTCATAGAATCGGGCAGCTTTTGCAACAGACTGTACAATATATCCATAAAGAAAATGTTTTCTCACCTCTTCATCACTCAGATAATTCTCTTTGCCGTTGCTGTTAAACGGAAGTTCCAGCACCAGCGGACGCGAAATAATTTTTTGCTGCTGAACATCGAAATAACTCAGATTTAATGCCACTTCAAACATTTTCCCTTTATATTTCCCCTGCCCCTTTTCTATCTCAGCCAATAAAATAGCTGACTGAAGAGCATGGAAATCAGGAAGATAAACTGTAACGCCGTTTCCGGTTTGTTTAAAATCATACCCATAAATTTCCCTTACAAACAGATTTTCTCCCGTTTCTATTTCCAGTGTAATATCTTTAGCCACAGGCGATATCAGGTTTTCGGCCTCTTGCGAAAAAACCGATTGAAGGTCATCTGTATTTTTCACATAATAAGCCTTTCCGTTTCCATTTCTGGCAAGCTTTTTCAGCAACGAAAACTGCAGTTCCTTTCCGAATCCGATTGTGGACAAATCTATCCCCATTTTATTGAACTGACGGGCAATACCTATGATTTTTTCCGTTTTGGTCACTCCGATATTGGCTACTCCATCCGTAAACAAAATTACTTTATTCGTTTGATTGCTGTTCATGTTTTTCATCACCTCTTCGTATCCGTAAAGCATCCCTCCGTTCAGATTTGTATTCCCTTCCGGAACGATTTTATCCACCGCTTTATGAAGTTGTGCCTTATCCCCTACCCTTCTGGCTGAGATGAGCACATAAGGCTCTGTGTCATATACTACAACCGAAAGAATATCATCTTCCCTGAGCTTATCTATAAAAATATGGATTGCTTTTTTGAGTTGCTCCATCCGGCTTTCTTCCTTCATTGAGCCGCTTTTATCTATTACAAGGCTTACATTTACCGGAGGAGTATTAATCAGGCTGTGAAAATCCTTTGCCTTAAGCCCGATTTCCAGTACGGATTTGCCATATTTTTCATTCATGTTTTTGGCTCCCCACCGGGCCTCCATCCTTACAGCATTATTATCGGCATTATTCCCGAACTTATAATTAAACACCTTCATCATATCCTGAAGGTCCAGCTCATCTGAAGCTACAGGATACTTAATTTCTCGTGCAGAACTGAAAATAACCGGAGGCGTATCAAAATCATTATCCAGCGTATCCTGACCCAAAAGAGTAGCGGGAAATAAAAACAGCAGACAATACAATAATCTCTTCATAGTATTGAAATATATAAACAGTAAAACTTTAATCTCTTTGCAAAAATATAGAAATACATGACAAAAACCATACCTCATTCATGATATATCCTCCAGAAACCACTAAAAAATGAAAATACAGACAAAAACATTTGACATTGATGAAATTTTACATATTTTAGCAGCCTGTTTCATTTTTATCCCGAAGATTTTTCATTCCGTATTCTACTTTAGCATGAAGCCACCTGTAATACTCTTAGCATTTGCCAATGACCGACAGGATAACAGCCGTTATCTTCGGGGGCTTGCAGATGAATTACGGGGGATAAGGCAGGCGCTTCAACCTGCAAAAAGAGCAGGAAAAGTAGATATTATTGAAATTGCAAATGCGTCTTTATCGGATATTATTGATGCCTTTACAGACCCTGAAAATGCAGGAAGAATTAAAATATTTCATTATGCCGGACATGCCGATAGTTTTCGGCTGATGCTGGAAACTACCGGAGGAGTCACCGAATATGCAAATGCAGAAGGATTTTCGTCTTTTCTGGCCCGTCAGGGTTCCCTTTCTCTGGTTTTTCTGAATGCCTGCTCTACCAAAGCTCAGGCCGACGGGCTGCTCGCAAAAGGAATCCCTACAGTAATTGCCACCTCCTCTGTAATCAGTGACAATATTGCCACTCAGCTTTCCATCCGGTTTTATAAAAGCATCGCTTCGTACAGACCCGTTTCTCAGGCATTTCAGGATGCTACCGACGAGATTAAAACCCTCTACGGAGAAAATAACTTCAGAAAGGTCTATTGGGATGCATTGCCTGAAAATGAAGTCCCGGCTGTCATGCCATGGGACATCTATCCCACCAACAATAACCCCTGGAAACTCGAGCCCCCGCTTACTCAGGCAAGCAACATCAACTTCAAAATCGGGCCTTTTTCTCACCTCATGGTGGACAGAAATGAGCAAAACGATGAGTTTGTCTCCTCTTTTTCCATGGGAATAACAAAACCGGTACGGAAGCCGCTTACCTTTCTGATTCATGGTAAAAAAGATGACAGACACGAAAGCCTGATTACCCGCTTTAGTTTTGAGACCGTAGGAAAAAGCAATTATATCCGCCCCTATGAAATCAGAAACTGGCCTGTCAAAGGTTCGCCCGATGAGTTAAAGCACCTCCTCAAAATGCGATTACTCGAGTCCCTTGAGGCACTGAACTGGAGCGGCAAAAACACTGATATTATTACGGCAAAAGATATCGTCTATAATCCGTTCTTCGCCACCCAGAAAAACATTATATTTCAGCATAATATTCCCGGTGAAGAATGGTCCGCTGCTACCGACACCCTGCTCAGCTGGTACATCGGCGAATTCTGGAATATTGATATCACTGACGCATTCGTGCCTAATTTTGTGATTTTTATTAATATATTGTATTCTCCGGATCAGGAAAAATCCGGTTTTTTCTCATCCTTGTTTTCCAAAAAATACTTCAAGGATAAAATCTCTGATAATCTTTCAAAACTTGCAATGTCCCATAATGACAGGTGCAGGTTGCTGAGCGAGCTTTCCGGAGTGAAAAAAGACCATTTTGACACCTGGGTAGTTGAATCAAAACTAAGTGATTTTCAGGAGTTTATATCACTGGCCGATACTTTATTCCGGCAGGACTCCCAAAATACACCGTTTATTTCAATGCTGAATCTGGAAATTATTCTGAAAAAAACCATTGATAATTTTCTAACCAAAAACTCAGGACTGTATGGATAACTTTTTTGGCATAATATTTAATTAATTTTCAAACATTTATCGTTAATATAAAAAATTATGGGAAATTTTTTCGTGTATAAAGGAGATGGAAGTACTCTGGCTCAGAGAAATCTGACGCTTCCCCCATTTGAACCGATCACCAAAATGTCTGCTCCGGGCGGATATTATGCTTCTCCGGCATTGAGAGACGCCGTAAATGTTGCCATTGCACTGGGCCAGCCGCTGCTCCTTACCGGTGAGCCGGGAACCGGAAAAACGCAGCTTGCCTTTAGCCTTGCTTTTGAGCTTGGAGTAGGATTGCCTTATATTTTCAATACCAAAACAACCTCTATCGCCAAAGACCTCTTTTACCGGTATGATTCCCTTGCCCACTTCAGGGATGTCCAGTTAAAAGACAAGTCTGAAGTCAATATAAGACAATACATTTCGTATGAAGCCCTGGGAAAAGCCATCATTGATTCCTCAGGCAAGCGGGCTGTGGTGCTGATTGATGAAATCGATAAAGCCCCGAGGGATTTACCCAATGACGTACTCAATGAGTTTGAAAATATGGAATTTGAAATCAAGGAAACGGGGGAAAAGTTCACCGCAAACAAAGCCAATCGCCCGATTCTGATTCTCACCAGTAATTCCGAAAAAAATCTCCCTGATGCATTTTTGCGTCGTTGTATCTATTATCATATTCCTTTTCCGGACAAAGATACTCTGATGGAGATTATCCGCAGACGACTTGCGCTCAGCGATAACTTTATCAATAATATGCTGATGGATGCTGTAAATCACTTTATGCAGATCCGGACGGCCAAAGGATTGAGAAAACCGCCCGCTACCTCCGAATTACTGGCGTGGATCCATATTCTCCAGGAGAACAACATTGATGTTAATGCCAATATTCCGGAAGAAATCCATAAACTCGCTATGAGTTATTCGGTGCTGGCCAAAAATAAGGAAGACCTCATGAAACTGAATATTAATCATACTTAACATTTAGCATCAGATAAAAATTGTCAGATAAAAATCAACATATCACTCCTTTTTTTCCTTTCCAGGGTTTTATCACTCACCTGCGCCATAACGGGTTCACGGTGGGGATACATACCTATATGAAGGTGCAGGAACTGCTCAATCATCTGGACAGGAGAGTAAGTGTTGATGAACTGAAAACCTTATTGTGCCCGATTTTTGCGTCCAACCCCGAAGAGCAGTCCCGCTTCATTTATCTTTTTGATAATTATTTTGCCAGCTTTGAAGATATCGACCCGCATCAGTTCCCTGAAGCAGATATTAATCAGAGCAGTACTACGGGAAAACCCAAAAACACTATTCTTTCTTCTCCCAAAACTATCGGGATTATCATTGCAGGCACTTCCGTCATGATTTTTATCATTGCGTTTTTAGCCTTTTTGTGGTACGGTTACAGACAATATCAGGACGCAGACAGTTATTATTTAGCGAATAATATTGAGCCTACTTTTTATAAAAGGCATACTTACGCTTTCAGAAAAGTATTTGAACAACCCCAACCCTGCGATAGCCTTATCCCTGATTTTTCCTATAAAGTAGAGAAAAACCCAAATGATACTTACACCCTTATCCTGAAAAACAGAAGTAAGGGAAAAGCTTCAGGCTGCTCGTGGAAGTTTAACAATGATTCTACTGAGGATAAAAGATGGGATATCTCCAAACAAAATATTGAAAAAGGTAGCCATTCTGTAAAGCTCACGGTCAGAAATAAATTTGGTTGCAGCAAGTCCCTTACACTGGATATTCAGTTTGGGGTGGAAACAGAAAGTCCGGTACTCATAGCAGATTACAACTATAAAATCAATGGGCTTACCGTTTCTTTTTCAGATTCCACTTTTCTGCTCAAAGGAGAAGTGAAAAGAAGAAAATGGAACTTCGGAGACAATACTCCTGAAATACGCGACGCACAGAATCCTACCCATAAATACACCAAGGAAGGAAGATATACCGTTTCACTTGAAGTATCTGACGGACATTTTGCCAATACCGTTTTCAAGGATATATTAATTGTACTCGATACCGGAAGAAACGCAGTTCCTGCCCACAGGCCTTCTTTCAATTCATTTGGACTGATTAAATACGGAAAAAATCCCCGGGAACTCCGTTTATTGCTCAGGGATATCCGTAAATTCCCTGTTGTGATTCCGCTTGTACTTATCCTCATCGGGCCTTTCTTCTGGTTTTTGTACCGAAGAAGAAAAAGAGATTACCTCATTGGGAAAGAACCCAATACCAACCCGCCTTTTATCTGGAATATTTCTCTGGATAAAACCTTTCATTTCCACAATATCATTGAGTGGAATAAAACCGCTACTCAGCTGCGCAAACGGGAAGACGGGGAGAAAAACAAACTGGATATTCAGGCTACACTCAGACAAACGATTGAGCAGGGAGGATTTATTAATTTTCAGTATAAGGCAGAGCAAAGACCCGTCGAATATCTTTTCCTGATAGACAGAGCCACTTTCAAAGACCATCAGGCTATCTTCTATCAGTTAATGACCGAAAAACTCAGCAAGGAAGATATTTATATTGAAGTATATTTCTACAACCATCATTTCCGGTACTTCTGGAAAACATTCGAAGAAACACCGGTTTATCTCGAAGAGGTCATTGCAAAATGTCCCAATCACAAGCTGGTAATTATAGGCGATGGAGACGGTTTGCTTGACCCTTCCACAGGAGAGATAGCGGAAGGAGCCGATTTACTCATTCAGTCTTATCCGCACAGAGCGTTTATGTCCACTGTAAGTACTGCCGACTGGGGAAGAAAAGAAAACATCCTCGAAAACCGTTTTGTGGTATTACCTGCAAAGCTTTCCGGATTCAATGTGATGGCAGACCGCTCTCAGCGGAAAGGCAGTTACAGAATTTCGCAGTGGATTGACGGTGAGGATAACCCCATGCCCGATTTTACCCTTGAGGTCGGAATCGATGAAATCAGAACCTATCTGGGCAACGACGTTTTCCGGTGGTTTGCGGCCTGTGCTATCTATCCGGAATTGTACTGGGGGCTTACCCTGCATCTGGGCGAATATCTTTCCGAAAGATTCCATGCCGGACAATCAAAACCCGGCGAAGGGAATTATTTCCTGCTTTCTGAGAACCTGCTGTTAAGGCTGATTCGTTTACCGTACTTCCGAAAAGGGGTTATACCCGAAGCCCTCAGACCCAAACTGATTGAATATCTGGGAGAGGATTTATGTGATGATATCCGAAAAGTTATCGTAAAAATGCTGGAAGAAAATATGCCACCGGCGGGTTCTATGATTGCGGATAAACTGAAAATGAATATCGTTCTTCAAAAATGGCAGATGAAAGGGGAAAAATCCCCCGAAATAAGAGAAGACCTTCAGGCATACCTTGAAAGAAATGAAATTCAGGATTATGTGGTGCTCGAAAAACTAAAAAAAGGACCCCGAACCAACAAAAGTACCGAGAAAAAATGGCAAAGCATAATCCGGAATATCCTTTTCCGGGAAGGAATTCCTATGCGGGGGGTAAATGCAAGAGTGGTTATGGCCATTTGCGGGATTATTTTTGCAATCGGCTGCTTCTCGCTATGGAAAAGCCTGCCTTCCGGCAATTTCTCCTTTACAGATAAAGGTACAAAATATTATCTCCTCACCAAAGAAGATTCCATCAGTTTTTATTCTTACAGGGCAAACCGGTTATTCAACGGCGGCTCCTATGGTAGTGCCGTAAACGACCTGAATAATGCAATTATGAAAGACCCTTTTGTCCCTGAGTTATATTATAATCGGGGAGTGGCAAAATTCTTTATGTTTAAGGAAAGACAAAACCCCGATGACTATGACAAACTCAATGAGGCTATTATAGATTTCCGGTTTGCAGCTGTCATGATTCCTTCCTATACGCCGGAAACCAAAATAAACGAAACGCATTACTATGAATCGCCTAAAACCAGTTTATTTTCAGTAATAGCGGAAAATGGGTCTGTTATGGCTTCTCTTAACAGAAACCGGGAGGTAGTAATCAGCGGACTGACCGGAGAAAAACCGCTTCCCGTAAAACAAAACTTCCTCCTGAGCAGCGTGCCCAAATCGATTGATATCGACGCTGCCGGAAACTATCTCGCCGCAGGGCTGGAGGACTTCAGTGCCGTAATCATCGATCTCAACCGTAAAAACATAGAAAGATCGTTTACCGGAGGCCATAAAGGTGCAGTCACAAGTATCGCTTTATCTCATGATAATAAATACCTCGCTACAGGTAGTACCGACAAAAAAGTAATCATCTGGAATATTCAGACTCAGAAACCCGTTCTTAAGCTGGAGAAACACAATGCAAAAATTACTTCCCTGCGGTTTTCCAATGACGACACCAAGTTAATTTCTGCTTCGGAAGATAAAACCGCTATAATCTGGGACAGGGAAAGTGGCAGGCCTTTGCAGTTGCTTGAACCCAATGATGACGTAATTATTTACTCTGAATTTGGTACGGAAGGAGCTCTTTCCTTCACGGTTTCTGATATGGGAGTTATGAAAATCTGGAACGAACAGGGACTGTATTACAGTTTCGCTTCAGGGGATAAACGGTGTACGGCGGCTTCTCTTTTTCCGGAAAAAAACATGATTGCGATGGCAGGAGATGATGGAATACTCAAAGTCTTTAACCTTAAAGGCGAGGTTATCAAGTCCCTGAATGTAGCAAATCTAATCAATGAAAAAAATTCAGCAGTAGCAAACAATACCCTGAAAATCAATAATATCAGTTTTAGCGTCAACGGTGAGTGGCTTCTGATTGCCACCAACTCCGGAAACCTGCTTTGTAATATTGATTTAAAAACAACCCGAAGAGTCAGTGACGTCATGTCTTATACGCGGATTATGACAGACAGCGTCAATCAATACAACAATCTGCCGCTTTTAAGCATAAACGGCTCTACTGACATTGACGATTTATGGATGAAAAATGTACTGATTCCCTATAATTTAGGCCTGATGTATTATGAAAGTGCGCAGTTTGAAAAAGCTTATACGATATTATCTCCCATACCGCAGCTGGTAAATGAAAATAAAAAAGATTCTGCCCTCATTCAGGAAACAGCGAGAAAGGCAAACGTGGACTCTACCGCCAAAACCATTTTACTGGCCAAAAATGCATCGGCAATGGTATATTCCTACCAGAACCATGATAAAGATCTCCTCAAAAACACTTTCTCTGATTTGATTTTTCTCTTTTCAAGAACCCCTTCCGACAAATTATTAACTCAGAATCAGCAGTATCAGTGGGTGAAATGCATTGATCAGACTACCGCAAGATTTCAGAAAAACGAAGTTGCCGATACCAGTTTATACGAAAAATCCTGTATCGTGCAGAATCTGATATACAAAAATTACTGCTCCCTCAAAAGTAAATATGAAGCAATCGGAATTCCGGGAGAAGGATATACTCCCTTTAAATCCAAAGGATTATGGGGATATCTCAATGAAAATCTCGAAGAGTATATTCCTGCTATCTACAAAGAGGCTACCAGTTTCCGCTCAGGCTATGCAAGGGTTACCCTCAATACCAAAAATCTCTCCTATGCTTATATTAATAAAAACGGAGAGGTAAAATACGACGCAGTGGGTGGAATCAGTGAAGGCAGAATCCCCGTCAGAGAAAATGGATTATGGGGATACATTGACATGAATCATAAGGTCGTAATGAAACCCTCTTATCAGTCGGCCGGTACATTCATCAATGGATTTGCAATTGTAAGTCAGAATAATCTGTACGGATATGTGGATTATCAGGGAAAAGCCATCATTCCACCAAAATACAGGGAAGCCCAGGCCTTTTCTGAAAACGGGGTTGCTCAGGTTACCCTGGATGATAACCAGACTATCTTCATTGACCAATCCGGAAATGAGATAAAACTCACCGCCATCGGGGGCGAAAAAGCGATTCCCGACGACCCTCAGGCTTTCAGGGACGCTGATATGGCCAAAAAATCAGTTAATGCTAAAAAATCGGATGGCAGTAAAACCCAGTATGATTTTGCAGGAGAAATCAGGGAAGGGTACAGACTGGTAAAAGCCAACGGCTTGTTCGGGTTTATTGACCCTGCCGGAAAACCACTTACGGGACTCCTCTATCAGGATGCGGGCGAGTTCAATGAAGGCAGGGCCGCAGTAAAGCTCAATAATAAATGGGGATTTATCGACAAAAACGGATTGATTGTGATTCCTGTCATTTTCTCAAAGGTCAATACCCCTTTCAGAAATGGAAAAGCAGAAGTAGTAAAAGACGGAAAAACCATTTTTATTGATGAGAAAGGTCAGTGTATTGACTCTGATTCAAACCCCTGTTCAGGCGTTATTACGACGATTGCGCCGCTGGTATCTCAGGAACTTAAGTCCCGGAATGACCTCATATTTAAAGACAATAATGAAAAATGGGGAATGAAGGATGAAAAAGGAAACATTATCCATAAGGGTATTTTTGACAATATGCCTCAGTTTATCGGGGGCGTAGCAAGAGTAAAGCAAGGGGACAAATGGGGATATATAAAAATCAACGGAAAATTACTTACCGGAATAAAATATCAGGATGCCGGCGATTTTGCATCAGGACTTGCCCCCGTTAAATACGATGGAAAATGGGGATACGTGGACCTCAACGGGAAGGAAGTGATTCCGTTTATTTACGAAAGTGCATCTTCTTTTAAAGACAATAAAGCGAAGGTAACCAAGGACAACAAAACTTTCCTTATAAATCCTCAGGGTGGATATGAAGCCAGCGATACAGGAAAAAAAGGAGGAATTATCCCCGATGTGAAAGAAAATATTCAGCAGAAAATTCAGCCTGAAAAAGACCCTGTTCCTGCAAAACCGGCTGCGAAAGCAAAAGAGAAAGTCAGCGCGAAGAAAAACGAAGTGAAGCAGAATCTCCCTCCGGAAATACAGAAAAAAATGGATTATTATCAGAATAATATAAAAAAATAACTCTTTTTCCCTGTTTTTTCAGAGAGGTACCGTTTTTAATGTAAAAAAGAGTATAATATTTTGTTCTTATCTGCGACAAATTCCCAAAAATACATTTCTGATTAAATTTTAAATTTTTATGCAAAAATATTTATTGATTTTATGCGTCTCAGGATTGACCATTCTGTCCGCTTTTTCTCAGAACAAGTTCTCCGAAAGCGATAAATTTGCTCAGACTATTCTGGAAAATGACCTGAAATCCCATCTTTTTTTCCTCGCAGATGATGTCCTTGAAGGCAGGGAAACCGGTACTGCCGGCCAAAGAGTAGCGGCTCAGTATATCGCCTCCCGTTTCATGCAGATGGACCTGAAGCCGGGAAACGGAAAAAGCTATTTTCAGGAGTTCAATGTAGCCAATATCAATCTGGAAAAAACCAGCCTGAAAATCAACAAGCAATCCTTCGATTACAGAAAAGACTACTTCTGTACAGAACTCTCGGACGTGCCTGAATCGCTCAGCAATATATGGGCTTTTGCAGGGTACGGACTCGAAACCCCTGATTATAATAACCTTGCTACCATTAATCCCTCCGGCAAAAATATTCTGATTCTGGGAGCTCAGCCCTCTCAAAAGACTGAAAATATGCGTGCGCTTTTCGGGATGTGGATGGGAATTATTGAAAATCTCAAAAAACAGGGTGCTACTTCTGTATGGATGATTATTCCTGACAGTGTTTACAACCGCTTTAATGTCTATGGAAAACCCAATGACGTAACCCTGATTCAGGAGGAAGCCGGCTCTCCTCCCGCTTTCTTTGTCAATGAAAAAATGGGAAATGCCTGGTTGGCCGCAGTCAGTAAAAAGCATACGGTAAAAAGCCTTTCGGCATCACTCGACGCTTCACAGTCTGTGCCTTTTCTGGATTTTTCCAAAGTAAATTTCCTCTATGAAGTTCAGAAAAATGTACAAAAAACCAGTGCTTCCAATGTACTGGGCTACCTTGAAGGAACAGACAAAAAAGACGAATTGGTCGTAATCACTGCACATTATGACCATCTTGGAGTACAAAACGGAGTAGTCTATAATGGAGCTGACGACGACGGCTCGGGAACAGTAACCGTACTGGAACTGGCAGAAGCTTTCAGTAAAGCGACCAAAGAAGGTAAGCGCCCGAGAAGAAGTATCCTGTTTATGACCGTTTCCGGCGAAGAAAAGGGATTATGGGGGTCAGATTTTTATACTGCTCATCCGGTGTATCCCCTCGAAAAAACCGTAGCAAACCTCAATATTGACATGATTGGTAGAGTGGATAAAAGCTATGCCGGCAAAAAAGACTCTGCAAACTACGTTTATATCATTGGTGCCAATAAACTTAGTACCGAACTTGATAGTATCAACAAAGCCGTAAATAAAAATACCGGCAATATCGTTCTCGATGAAAAATACAATGATGAAAATGACCCCGAAAGATTTTATTACAGAAGCGACCACTATAATTTTGCCAAAAACGGCATTCCCGTAATTTTTTACTTCACAGGGGTACATAAAGACTATCATAAACCCACAGACGATATTGATAAAATCAATTTTACCAAAATGGTTAAAATAGGAAAACTGGTCTTTGGTACCGCATGGGAGCTTGCCAATAACGAAAGAAGAATTGTTGTGGATGTAAAACAGGAGTAAGTATTGAATCAGTATTTTCCGGATGTATGGATAATGACAAGCACCTTTTTCAACTACATATAGGTGTAGTAGTTTTAAATATTTTTTAATACTCGAATATTTTAACGTAATTAGTAGTTGATTTATTAAAATGTCATCTTATCGTATAGAATTCTTGAGATTCAGCGAAGTAAAGTATTTTTAAATGTAACTTAATTAACAAAGAAAATGGAAAATAAAATCAGCGTTGCCGTTGTAGAAGATAACCGGGATATAAGAGAAGGGCTTAAAATCATGCTCGAAAGTACCGAAGGATTTGTCCTTAGCGGAGTATATGAAAGCACAGAAAAGGCAATTCAGGACATTCCCCATAAAAACCCCGACGTAGTACTGATGGATATTATGTTTCCTTCAGGAATGAACGGAATAGATTGCGTAAAAGTACTCAAGGATACTATGCCGGACCTGGATATTCTGATGCTAACCTCCTACTCTGAGGATGACCTTGTTTTCCAGTCCCTGAAAGCGGGAGCTTGTGGCTACCTTGATAAAAATACTTCCCTCCCGAAATTGGTGGAAGCGATTAAGGACGTAAAAAATGGCGGAGCACCAATGACCTCTCTCATTGCAAGAATGGTGGTAAAGTCATTTAATCAGCATCATTCACAGGAGCCTGACCTTACCCGCCGGGAAAAGGAAGTTCTGGAGCAGCTTTGTCAGGGAAAAAGCTATAAAATGATTGCCGATTCTATCTTTGTAAGTGAAGATACCGTTCGTTTTCACATCAAAAAAATATACAAAAAACTTCAGGTAAATTCCAAATCTGAAGCAGTAATTAAAGCGATAAAAAATAATCTTATCGGATAATAAAATCAGGTATTACACTCTGATTTCAAAAGAAGTACTCAAACGGTACTTCTTTTTTTGTATTCTGGAAGAATATGGAACAATTCTTGTATTTTCATCGGTTTATCTGATAATATTTCTTTAAAGTGCTTGCTTTTCTGACTTAAACTTCCCAATTTTGTCAGAATTAATCCGCCATTTTAGTTTTATTATTGATTTTAACCTTTATATCTGCTTAAAAATATGAATAGTACAATTGAGCGCATTTTTCCTTTTTTGAGAAAACAAAAACCGGTTGCCGCCCCTGTTCAGGAAAGTTACCGGAAGTTTATACAAAAATACCCTGAATACGAATCAACCAGAATCATGGATGAAATCCGGAAAAAAGAATTTTCCAGATTAGACACTCAGAGTCATGTATATCTTGATTTTACGGGCGGAGGATTATATGCTCAAAGTCAGATTAATAATCACATGGAAATGTTAAGTAGCGGAGTCTTCGGAAACCCGCACTCTTCCAATCCTACTTCTCATCATTCTACAGAGGTAACTGAATCTGCAAGAAATTACGTACTAAAATACTTTAACACTTCCAATGAGGAATATCGCTGCATTTTTACCCTTAACGCAAGCGGAGCACTAAAATTACTGGGCGAGGCCTATCCTTTTGAAAAAGGAGACCACTACCTCCTCACTTATGATAATCATAATTCTGTAAACGGAATCAGGGAATTTGCCCATCAGAAAGGAGCAGAGACAACCTACGCAGAAGTACTTTCTCCAGAACTAAGGATTAATGAATCGGTATTGATTCAGCATCTGAATACCATTCAGGGAAATAATAAACTATTTGCCTTTCCGGCTCAGTCCAATGTATCAGGCGTAAAGCATGACCTGGTATGGGTTGAATATGCTCAAAAATTGGGCTGGGACGTGCTGCTTGACGCCGCAGCCTTTGTACCCGGCAACCGCCTTGATTTACAGACCGTAAAGCCGGACTTTGTCAGTATCTCTTTTTATAAGATGTTTGGCTATCCGACCGGTATCGGATGCCTCCTCATTAAAAATGACAAAATCCGGAAACTCCACAGGCCCTGGTTCGCAGGAGGCACCGTCTCTTTTGTGTCTGTAATGGAACAGGAATTTAATTTCGGGGAATTTGAAGCCCGGTTTGAAGATGGAACCATCAATTACCTGAATATTCCCGCAGTGGAAATCGGATTAAAGTGGCTGGAGTCTATCGGTATCCAAACGATACAGAAACGGGTTTCTATCCTCACAGATTATCTCATTCAGTCTTTATCTCAACTTAAACATTCCAACGGAAAACCCCTCATTCAGATTTATGGACCCAAAAATATCATCAACCGGGGAGGAACCGTAATCATGAATTTCTTTGATGCGGATGAAAACAGATACCTCTTTTCAGATATTGAGAAAATGGCCAATCAGCAAAAAATATCACTCAGAACCGGGTGTTTTTGTAATCCCGGCTTAGACGAAACCATTTCTCAGGTTACCCGTGAACGCCTGCATCAATTCGTGAGTTGTAATATGAAAGAACTCAGCCACTCAGAGGTTGTTCAGTTTTTTGAAAAAGAAAGAGGCTCGGTAAGGGTATCTCTGGGATATGTGAGCAACTTCCATGATGTAAATGCCTTTCTGATCTTTGCAGGAAGCCTGCTCAATCAAAAAATTAAGGTTGGCACTCTATCCCCTCAACCCGTTACCGAAATAAAAAAGGAATCACAAATGGGGTAACTTCTGACTAAAAATAAAAAGCCGGCTAAAACGATTGTTTGCCGGCTTTTGTGTATATATTGATCTGTTATACGGTTCTGTTTGATATCTGTGCAAGCATCACTTCAAGCGGGCTGAAATCTTTGACAAGAGGTTTTATTTGAGTTCCCATTCTGTCCGCAAGGCTGAAATAATAATCAATCATTTCCTGAGTAGCTTCAGGCACACCCAATTCTGAGAAAAGAGTCAGTACTCCTTCCACTTTTTTATGATTATCCGTCTCTTTCATCCAGTAATCCAGTCTTTGTTTTTGTTCTTCACTGGCAAATTCATATGCTTTCAGGAGCAAATAGGTTTTCTTATTCTCTATGATATCTCCTCCTTTTTGTTTTCCGAATCCCTCAGGCGGGTAAGCGTCCATAAAATCATCCTGAAGCTGAAAGGCGATCCCTGCAAGAATACCGTAATTATAGAAGGCATCTGCAAGGCGGCTCTCAGCCCCCCCGGCAATTGCTCCCAATCTCAGCGCTTCGCCCAAAAGGACAGAAGTTTTCTTACGAATCATTTCAATGTAATGATCAATACTGACATCATCAGAGGTAGCCATATCCATATCCTCCTGTTGTCCTTCACACACGTCCAGTGCAGTACGGGTAAAACCCGAAACAAGCTGAGCGGCTTTTTCCGGAAATTCCCGGACAAGCCAGGAGATGGATATTGCAAAAACTGCATCACCAGACAATATGCCTACATTGGTATCCCA
Organism: Bacteroidia bacterium; assembly: GCA_019695295.1. Lineage (GTDB taxonomy): Bacteria > Bacteroidota > Bacteroidia > J057 > J057 > JAAFHL01. The sequence continues at coordinate 23,296 of JAIBAH010000054.1, forward strand.
TTTTTCATGCACCGTAGGCTCCCCTCTTCTTGTAGGAGCCTTATCCATAATATCATCATGAATCAGGGTGAAATTGTGAAACAGCTCTACGGCACACCCCAGCGCAATCACATCCCGCGGATTTTTACCGGATACGATATTATAAGCAATCATTGTCAACAAAGGGCGGATTCTCTTCCCCTTCAACCCCAGTATATAGGAAATAGGCTCATAAAGTCTTAGGGGCGTTTTCCCGTTAAACTCCCCCCTTAAAAGATATTCTTCTATCTCTTCTCTAAACTGATTTATCATAAAAAGACTTCTCTGAAATACTTTTGAAATGGCCTCCCACATCAGGCCCTTTTTCCCAAAAAGATTAGTTCACTTCAATAAAATACTCGCACTCATATTTTTTCTGAGGCTCCAGCGTAATGATTCCCGGTTTGTCCTTAATGTCACCGGTGGGGCTTATGGTATCAGCAAGTCCTTTCCATGGTTCAAGGCAAATAAAAGGAGCGCCCGGCTGAGTCCATATTCCTACGTACGGGAAGTCATCAAAATGAATCGTAATGCTATTATTATGCTTTGCAGATTTCAGCGAAATCTTCCGGGATTGCAAATCTTTCAGCACGATGGCGTCTTCCCGGAATAAATCAATATGTAACGGAATTTTACTGGTATTATCCAGAAAGTTTTCCACCCGGTTGCCAATCAATCCTCCTTCCAGAAAGTGCCTGTTCACCGTCTCATTTTTCTCAAACTCCAGATAATAATCCTGAAAAATATCGCCTTCCTTTATCGGGCATTTAAAAGCCGGATGTCCGCCAAGCGTAAAATACATGGGAATGGTATCTATATTTTTAACAAGATAACGAATACTTACTTTATTTTCAATTAAGGTATAAATTACCCTTAACTCAAATAAAAATGGATACTGCTTTTGGGTTTCCGTATTGTCTTTTATCCAGTAAATCAATTGGTTGGCTGTTTTTCCAATAAAATCGAATTCCATATCTCTCACAAAGCCATGCTGATTCATAGGATACCGCACACCATTTACATAATACTGATTTTCCTTGAGCTTACCCACGACCGGAAACAACAGGGGGGATTGCCTCTGCCAGTAAATAGAGCCTTGTGGTTGCCACATAAACTCTGTCCCCGCAGCATTTTTTATACTGGTAATCTCAGCTCCTTTATGTTTTACAGTAAGAGTGATTATTCCATTGGATAAAGAAAAAATTGACATAAAACTTTATATATAATAATTCAATTGTAAAAAAAGACCAGAACAGACTTTCATTTTTTCAGGTATTCTCCCTTTTATCAGGATTTTACTGAAAAAACGGTGCAAATTTAATGAATTTTTCCGGTTCCTATTCTTCCTAATCTCCAGGATTTGGGGTTAAAGAAATTTTCAGCAGAGAAAAATATAAAAATAGGTGTTCCAACGATATGATTTTCAGGCACAAAACCCCAAAAACGACTGTCTGCTGAGTCATGTCTGTTATCTCCCATCATAAAGAAATAATCCATTCCGGGTATCCAGGTGGTAGTTTCTTTCCCGTCTATAAAGAACTTATTGTCTCTTGCGTCAAAAGTATGCCCTTCATAAGCGGTAATACATCTTACGTAGTTTCTGAAGTTTTCCGGAGTAAGCGTGATTGCTTCTCCTTTTTTAGGAATTTTCAGCGGGCCAAAATTATCAACATTACTGTGTTCGAGTGAAAATCCCTGATATTTACCAATCATAGAAGGATAAATCCCGGCCTGAGTAGAATCCGGTGCAAACTGAAATACCCGGAAAAGCGTATCGGTTATCGGCAGTTTTTTCATCTGATCTCTCATGGCGTGATTACAGGAAAACATCGCTCTTGTACCGGTTTGGTCTGTGATAAAGTCTGCATTTCTGTTTTCGGGTGTATTGGGATACTGTACCCGGAAGCCTGCTTTTTCCATCATTTTCAGGTTATAGGTTCCCTTTGCAGATTCAGCAAGATATTTAAACTGCATATTTTCCGGATTTTGTCCCGGTTGATTATTAATGTACAACTGAGCGTCTTTGACTTCCAGTAAATCACCCGGCATACCGACACAGCGTTTGATATAATTCTCCTTCATGCTGGTCTCCTCAATTTTTCCGTATGGCATTGAGGTAGCATCTATATCATGAGCAGGGTAATTAAATACCACGATATCGTTTCTTTTTACCTTGGTGAGACCCGGCAAACGGTAGTAAGGCAGTTTTGGAGAAGAAAGATAGGATTTTCCTCCCACGAAAGGCAATTGATTATGGACAAACGGAAAGGCAACCGGAAGCATGGGCGTACGGCATCCGTAATGAAACTTGCTCACAAACAGAAAATCTCCTGCCATCAGGGTTCTTTCCATAGAAGTAGTAGGAATCATAAACGCCTCAAAGTAAAGCGTACGGATAATCAATGCGGCGGAACCTGCATACAGGATTGCATCCCCCCACTCCCGAATCCAGCTGCGTTCCGGATGATTTTTGGGGTCAGGGCCAATATAAACCGTACCGGTGGGTAAAGAAGGTACGCCTCTTTTTTTGCTTTTCTCCTCAGGAATTGAGCCTTCCTGCATTCCGATATAAGGAAAGTAAATAAAAGGAACAATTACCGCAGCAATATGCTCCCAGAATTTATGTTTATTAAATGCTTTAACCAAATCTATCCGCATCTGTACCTTCAGCAGCGTTCTCGCCATCGGCACAAAACACAAAATCACCCACCAAAGCGGTTTATTAATCAGCTTCACCCAAACGATGTCGCTCAGAACCGGAACAAATGCCTTCCAGCTTTCTTCCCCTGCTTTTTTAAATAAAAGAGAAAGACCAAACCGAATCATCAACACTGTTACAATATACACTATCAGATAAATCAGACCTGTACTCATTATAATAATATATTTCTAAATAAAAATTTAATAAACAAACCAGTTTTTCTATCCCCCCCTGTTTTCAGGATGACTTTGGAGAAGTATAAAAAATCAAAAAACGGATATACATTATAATATGTAGTAAAATCAAAATACACATTACAAACAAATTGTAATCCTTTCAGAAAATTTCTGCAAAGTTATAAAAACCTTTCTGATTTTCAACTATCCATTCTGCAGCAATTACCGCTCCGAGCGCAAATCCTTCCCGGTTAAATGCATAATGACTAATTGATATTTCATCAGTACCGGAAGTATAGGTTACTGTATGCTTTCCTGCAATTTCTCCTCCTCTTATAAAGCCAATGCTCAGCTCGTCCGGTTCAGGTGGACGGTGCTGTAGCTCTCCTGACGCCAGCCGGGATTTTCTGTCCAGATTTTGAATCACCTCTTCGCCTAAACTCAGGGCTGTGCCGCTCGGTGCATCTGCTTTAAAGCGGTGATGCTGCTCTTCGATGAAGCAATCATACTGAGGAAAAGGATTCATCCATTGTGCAAGCAGACGGTTCAGTTTAAAGAGCAGATTTACCCCCACAGAGAAATTGGAAGCGTAAACAAAGCCTGCGTTTCTTTCCTCTACCCATTTTTTTACTTTTTCCTTTTCGTGCATCCATCCCGTAGTACCACAGACGACAGGGATACTTTCTCCAATCAAAGCGGCTAAATTATCTGTTACACTACCAGGATGAGAAAACTCAATTATAACATCAATGTTTTTTTCTGTTAAACTTACATGATTTTTTTCATCATCCCTCCCGAGGATTACAGACACCTCATGCCCTCTCTTAACTGCCTGTATTTCAATAGATTTACCCATTTTCCCATACCCTACCAAAGCTATTTTCATATCATTTTTCTATTAATCAATGTCCTTTTGAAAAATTAATTTTGAATAAAATCCGGCGAAAATACTTTTTTTATTGCATATTAAAAAAAAAGAACTTAATTTTGCAAAAAGAATAAATATTACATTCACTACAATGTTTATTTAGATATGCTTTTTTTGAAAAAATTTTTATTTTTTGATTTTTTAATTTTGATTTTGTTTCTCACCGCATGTATGGGCGATGAAAAAAACGAAGAAAACTCCACTCAATTGGTAAATCTTGCTCAGTATGGCGTTCCTGTTTCTTTACCCCTTCCCGCAGAAA
>JAIBAH010000192.1 GCA_019695295.1 Bacteroidia bacterium
CATAATCATGCTTGGTATATTTTTCCCAGTCGGCTTCCGAAAAATCAGCCCCGGCGGTGAAATCCCTGCGGGCTTTCCATAATGCCTCATGATGAATTACCATATGTCCTTTTTTAAAAGACTTGCCGCTTTGAAACTCTATCTGAGCAACTTCCGTGGGAGGAATACTATACCCAAAACATTTGGGCCAGTCCGGGCAACCCATTCCGGAGCCTGTACTTCTTACAATGCCTCCAACAAGAATCAGAAAAATGACAATCCCCAAAGAAAGGGTTGACACAAATTTATAGCGTTGCTGAACTTTATCTGAAATGGAATTATTCATCAATAATAGATACTAAGGAGTAATAAAACACAGTCTTAACTCTGTGAAAAAAAAAAGGTTTAAACGGATTGTATTTTTATTAGGCTATTGAATCCGGAAATTTTCCTATCTTTGTAAAAAGAAATGATATGAAACATAATTTTTTAATCTTGTCATTCCTGCTCATTTTTTCCGTAGCCTGCAAGCCGGATGTATGTAAAGAAGTCAGTTGCCTGAACGGCGGTACCTGTCAAGAAGGGATTTGCGCCTGTCCTCCTGCTTTCAGCGGGCCTGACTGTAGTTTTTTAATCGCGTCTAAGTTTCTCGGAAATTATGATGTGACTTATGATTGTTCCTCCGCTTCTCAAACAGTGGCGGTAGAGTTGATTCCCGGAGAGAATAAAGGCCGGATTAGCCTGAGAAATCTGGGAGATTATGCCTGCTCAACGGATTATATTGTTGAGGCTACCACCTCCGGAGATTCGCTTTATATCAGCAATCAAAGTGTGTGTATGTCCAAAGCCTATCTTTTTTCCGGTTATGGAAAGTGGAAACAGGATACGCTGAGGGTTCATTTCAGTGTTTCCTATGATGCTTCACCGGGGATAGTTACGGATATTTGCAATGCAGTAATGATAAAAAAATCAGAGTAAAATAAATATTTTAGAGAAAATGTTGAGAAATTTAATCTTATTGGTAAGTTTAGTCACTTCCTTTGCGTTGAATGCGCAGGAGCCTGCATTTAATTCCGGTATCGGTACCCGGTTTAAGTATGTAATGCATGCCGTCACGAGCAAAGGAGCAGAGGAATTTCCCGAAAAAATCGTGATTACGGACTTTCCGGAGGTATATGGAGCAGGCAGAATAGAGTTTTATTATGACATTCAGTCTATGATTCCCAGAGAAGGAAAGGTGGTCATGAAACCCAAAGCTACCATTAAAGGCAAGTGGGATGAAAGAAAACTCAAAGGCGGGGACCTGACTTTCAGTAAGGAAACTGCTTTCTGGCTCAGCAGAAGACAAATGGAGTCTCTGGTTACGGGAGGCTCTTTTCAGTGGGGTAAAAAAGGAAATATCCGGTATGTAACTAAGGGGGAAGATACTTACTCCCTGAAGATGAATGATACCACCAAAGCCTATCCGGTTATCAAAGTATATTGGGAGCAAAATACCAAGTACAAAATGACCATTCTGAATAATCCTGACAACCCCCTTATTCTTTCAGTAGAATATTATGATGAAAATACAAACTATTGCCGGTTTTACCTTACTGATGTTACTCAGCTTGAGGGGAAATACCTGAAGTTTGAAAAAGGCAAAATCCCCCCGCTTCAGCAACCCGAAGAAGAACCGGAGCCTGAAAAAAGAAGGAAAAAAAATAAAAATAAAAAATAATCTGTATTTTTTGTGTTTATAATTTGGGTAATTCAAAAAAAAGCATTTGTTTTGCACTCCTAAATTTATAGAAGAAGATAAGCATGGCAAAGAAAAGTAAAGCGAACAGAATACAAGTAATTTTAGAATGTACGGAGCATAAAAATTCCGGACTGCCCGGTACGTCTCGTTATATTACGACCAAAAATCGTAAAAATACGTCTGCCCGTATTGAATTAAAAAAGTATAACCCGATTCTCCGCCGTTATACTGTACACAAAGAAATTAAATAATTTATCCGTTCCACATTGTTAATATCAAACCAAAATGGCTAAGAAAGTAGTTGCAGGTTACCGTGATAAAAGTAAGGCCAAAGCTTTTACTAAAGTGATTATGGCGGTTAAAACTGAAAAAGGAACTTATACCTACAGAGAAGAAATCGTTCCTTCTGACGGTCTGAAAGAATATATCAAAGAGTCTAAAAAATAAGACAAAGATATCCTCGCAGGTAAAAGGTTATGAAATTTAGTTTTCATAACCTTTTACCTGTTGATGCTTTTTCTGTCCTGATAAGCAGGTTTTTATACAATAAGTAAGTGGACAAAAGAAAACCTACATTCAAGTTTATGTGATAAAAGTCTGTTAATCAATTGTTTTCAAGAAATAATTTGTGTCAGGTTTTTTATGGTCAGTAACTTCTTTTCAATATTCAGGGGCGTTAGCCCTGTTATCTTCGTAGCAAAATTCATTCCCCACATTGATAAGGGGCGTTAGCCCTGAAATCTCTTCTAATCGTAAATTCAAATACATATTTAGGGTGTCAGGTTTTTTATGGTCAGTTACTTAAAACGGAGAAATTACCCTTATTTCTACAGCGTTTTTATAAATTCTGTAGAATTTTTGTTTTTTTTTATGAAATTAAATTATAATAAAGTAAATTTGTAAATAATAGACTAATTAATTTTTAATCTTATACCCTTTATTTTTTTTTCAATGAATACAAAATCAACGTTCGTCCTTTTTTTACTTCTTGCTTTTGGTTTTAAAATGTACGCTCAAAATGTAGGCGTTGGTACTGCAACTCCCGCTTCCAAATTAGATGTGGAAGGAGGGGTTTCAATCGGTTCGGCCTATTCAGGCTCAGTTGCTGCACCCGCTAATGGCGCAATTATCGAAGGGGCTGTCGGGATTGGCACTTCTGCTCCCTTCGGGCAGCTTCATGTAAATAACAGTACATGGTTTCTTGCTGCGAATTTACAAAGTAACTCGAATGTAGGAACCTGGCTTTCACTCGGAAATACAGACCCGGGCGGACGTTGGTTTAGCCTTATCTCCACTGCAACCAATAACGGAGAAGGAGCAGGGAAGCTTATTTTTACCCGAAATGTAGCAGCATCCACAACCGCCGGAACCATTATGGCTTTAGTGCATGCTACCTCCAATGTAGGGATTGGGACTTTTTCCCCTTCGGCAAGGCTTGAGGTGGTAGGAAATTCAGGAGATGAAAATACTTTTGGAATATTAAGAGTGAACACACCCGCTAACGGCGCAAATTTAAGAATGGGGGTAGTAGATGGCTCACGTTCATGGATTCAATCTCATGGTGGACTGCCTCTCTATGTCAATCCTTTGGGTAATAATATTATCATGAATTCGGGCGCAGGGTCAGTGGGAGTAGGTTTAACGAACCCTCTTGCAAAGTTTCATGTAATGGGTAATACCTCTAATGTAATGAATGTTCAGAGTTCTGCTTCTGAGGCGGATATTCACTATATTACTCCGACAGGTACATGGCAGGTGGGTTCAGATGCGGCTGGAAACGGGACAAGCGGGAACCAGTTTTTTATTTGGAATGGTGGCTATCGCTTAACCGTTCAGCAGGGAACAGGAAATGTAGGGGTCGGAACTACTACTCCCAACGTGGGCTTGACAGTAATAAAACCTGCTCATAGTACTGTGGGGTTAGGTACCGGAGTATTCATAACAGGTGGGGCAGGGGGTTCTAATGCCTGCATGGAGTTGAGAGGCGGCACTTCTTATCTGGATTTTACGAATGGGGGTGCAGAAGATTATGATATACGATTTATAAGGGATTTAGATGACAGATTGCAGGTTCAGGGAGGGCAATTATTTGTAAATGGTTCCTACTCCGGTGATGATTTTGGAAATACCGGTACATTTATCGAAAACTTTGTAGGCACAGGGGATTTATGGTTTGCGAGTGGGTTTAATCCTTATTCTATAAGGGCAAATCAATGGGTAATTGGAAATACTTTTGCGTGCTATTCTGATCAGCGTATCAAAAAAGAAGTACATAAAGTAGCTGGAAATGAGGCATTAACTACCTTAAATAAAATTGAGGTCAATAGTTACAAATATGTAGATTATGTACAGAATGGTCCCAATGAAAGGATTGGCTTTATTGCTCAGCAGGTAGAAGAGGTCTTTCCTCAGGCTGTTACCCGTCTGAGTAATTTCATCCCGGATGTGTACCAGCTGGCAAAACGGGTTGCCTTTAATAAGGAGCAATCTACCCTGACCCTTACGATGGAGAGCAAAGTGGATTTTAAGGTTGGGGATAAAATACAGTTATTTATAGACAAGGAAAAGACCCCGTTTGAAGCAAAAGTAAGTCAGGTTTCAGGGAATACTTTTACCCTTGAAAACTGGACAAAAGAAGCCGGTCAGGTATTTGTATATGGTAAAGAGGTCAATGACTTTAAAGGAGTAGATTATGACCGTGTTTTCATTCTGGGGATTAGCGCTATTCAGGAACTTGACCGCAAAACGGCTGACCTGAACACCAAAGTGGATGAACTGGAAAAGCTCAAAGCAGAAGTGCAATCCATGAAAAGGGATTTACAGGAATTAAAAAACAAATAATCTTTCCCCTAATCAATACATAAAAAATAAAATGGCCCGCTTTTTTCAAGGCGAGCCATTTTTTATTTTACAGGAATTCTCTTATTCTGCAGAGCCCTGAGCCACAAGATAGGGGTTCAGGTTTTGATAAACACCCTTTTCTACTCTGTCGCGGATTACTTCAAAAGCATTCAGCGTTTTTTCCACATCCTCCAGTGTATGTTCAGCTGTAGGAATCAGGCGTAGCATCATGACGCCTTTTTCTACCACAGGGTAAGTTACAACCGATACGAAAATTCCAAAGTTTTCTCTTAAATCAATAATCAGATTGGCTGCTTCCTGCGTACTTCCTTTCAGATAAACAGGCGTAACCGGAGAAACTGTAGGGCCAATATCAAATCCACGATCAACCAGTCCTTTTTGTAGCGTATTCACTACATTCCAGAGGTTTTCCCTTAATTCCGGACGGGTTATGAGTAGTTCCAGTCGTTTCAGGGCACCGATTGTCATAGGCATACAAAGCGATTTTGCATAAATCTGACTTCTGAGGTTGTAGCGAAGGTATTTAATTACTTTTTTGTCTCCGCATACAAATGCTCCAAAGCCCGCCATAGATTTGGCAAAGGTATTGAAAAGTACATCAATTTTATCCTGAACGCCGAAATGTTCGCCTGTACCGATTCCGGTTTTACCCATTACTCCAAAACCATGTGCATCATCTACTAGTAACCGAAATCCGTATTCATCCTTATATTGAGTAATCAAATCCAGGCGGCCAAGGTCACCCTTCATTCCGTAAACCCCTTCTACAATTACAAGGATTCCTCCTCCGGTTCTGTCGGTGATTTTCTTCGCTTTTTTCAGACGGTCTTCGAATTGCTCCATATTGTTGTGTGCAAACATAAACCGTTTGGAAAG
>JAIBAH010000193.1 GCA_019695295.1 Bacteroidia bacterium
AATATGCAGCAGATTACCACCGGAAATCTTGCACACGCAATGATACAGGAACTGGAAAACCCTCAGATGACCGGAAAAAGAGTAGGAATTACAGACTCAAATAATTCATAAGCATGAATAGTATTCCGGGCTATCTTTCCCGCGCTGAATGTCAGTATAAAGCGTTGCTGTATTTCCCTGTATCGGGGATAGTACTTTTATTTTTATGGTTCTGGAGGGCAGAAAAAGGACATTTTCCCCAATTTTGGACTTATGCAATCGCCATAACCTTACTGGTACTGATGTTTGGAGGAACCCTGATTTTATATGTACGCTGCTTTCGGGGATGTTATCTGCAATTGACAAAAGACGGTCTTCTATTCTCTGTGAAAGAAGGCGGAAAGGAGGCTTTTCTCAATATTTCTGCCGAAAATATTCTTTCTTTTGCCTTAAAAAACGATAAAGATGCAACTGTATATATTTTTACCGTAAAAGAAAAAAACAACACTGGTTATATTTTTAGAAGAAGCCCCATAAATCCAGAAAATGACCTCTTCCGTACAGAGTTTGAACAAGCTTTCCCTCATATAGAAAAATTAATTGAATGACAATTTCCATAAAAAATGTAGGTAATACCAAAATAACAAAAAGTATTGCATACAAATTGCTTGTTTTCCCGGCTTTTATACGCAACTATCCACCGTTTGGGTATTAGAAGATTTTTGGTGATTTTTTAAGGTAGGGATATAAAGATACATATTACTACCATTTATTTGCCCTCAAATGCCTTAGATGGTAAAAAACCTTAAACCCTCTTAAAAGTCTTAAATGGTAAAAAAACCTTAAACCCTCTTAAAAGTCTTAAATGGTAAAAAAAAACCTTAAATCCCCTCAAATGCCTTAGATGGTAAAAAAAACCTTAGATGGTAAAATACGCAAGCATTCAATCATTTTGGGATAAGATGTTTTATTGCAAACATTGAATAAATTGGTATTTTTTGCTCTCTCTATGACAGTACCGTATTTTTCCCTTTTTTAATTCAGTATTTTGGATTTACTTTGTAGAAAAAGCCCCTTTCAATAAACTATGATAGAAATTCAATTGAGTTATGTTCAAAATTATAGGCAATTCTTTGTCTTGTTTGCGTTTTTATTCATTTCAGGTATTGCCATCGGACAAAAGAATGGAACAACCCTGAAAGGAGTAATCAAAGACAGCGTGGACAAAAAAGGGATAGGATTTGTAACGGTAGCGGTCTTTCCCTACAAAGATACTACAACAAGTTCAGTTCCCGTTCAGGCAGATTTTACGACAGATAACGGGAGTTTTATCCTCAGGGAAGTTCCTGCCGGGACTTACCGGATGGAAATCGCAATGCTGGGGTACAGACCTGTAATCAAAGACAAAATCAGAGTAGATTCCCTTCAGCCGGAAATTGACATGGGCGAAATACAGATGACACCCCAGGAAGAAACTGCAGCGGAAGTAATCATTACCGCTCAGAAGCCCATTATGGAGATGAAAGACGATAAAATTATCTATAATGTAGAAAATGATTTGATGGCTCAGAGCAGTGTTGCAATTGAGGTCTTGAAAAAAGTCCCTTTTGTAACGGTAGATCAAGAGGATAAAATCCGGGTGCAGGGTCAAACTTCCTTTAAGGTACTGGTAAATGGCAAAAGTACAGGGGTCATTTCCCGTAATCCCTCCGAAGCTCTCAGGGCTTTTCCGGCAAGTGCCATCAAAAAAGTAGAGGTAATCACTCAGCCCGGCGCAAAATATGACGCAGAAGGCGCAAGTGCTATCCTGAATATCATTACCAAAAAACAAATCTCTGGCTATAATGCCAATGTTTACGGCAGTATCAATACCCTGAAACAAGGATGGGGCGGCGGCTATCTGAATCTCAAAAAAAACAAACTGGGAGTTTCTGCTTATTTGGGATTGAATAACTGGACAAGTCCTTTGGGAACCTTCTCTTCCTTTCGTCAGAGTTTTATCCCTGCTAATCTATATACCCAAAACTATACCGGACAGAGTCAGAGTGTATGGACAGGTATCTATGGAAATATAGAGCTTGCCTATGATTTTGACAGTCTTACGAGTATGAGTATGTACAATAATACCAGTACAGGAGCCAGTAATGGATTCTCCGAAAATCATCTGATACAGCAGGGAGAAAACAATGAGATTCAGAAAACCAATGATTTTCAAAACAAGAATGACGGCAAAGATTTCGATTCAGAAGTTGGGATGGATCTCATCCGTAAATTCGGAAAATCTGACTCAGACCATGAACTGACCCTTTCCTTTCTGATAGGGCAGGGGAGAAATAATACTTTTGCCGATGTACAATCCCTTCTGGAGCCCGGACAGGATATTTTTTACAGAAACGACAATCAGGAAAAAAACAGAGAGATTACCGGAAATATAGATTACACCCTGCCATTTAAGGAAAAGCATAGTTTCCAAACCGGCGTCAAAACCATTTTCAGGAACATGAGTGCGGATTATGAATACCTTGAACGAGATAGTATAATTCAGCAATATCAGGTACAACTTGAGCAAAGTAACCGGTTTGACTATCGTCAGGATATTTATGCCGGATACGGAGATTATACCCTGAATCTGAAAAAATGGACATTCAAATCCGGCTTAAGGGTAGAGCATACCGAAATACAGGGGAATTTTTACTCCGTTGACTCCTTAATCCGCAATCAATTTACCAACATTATTCCTTCTGTAAGTGTAAACTTTAAGCCTAAGATGGGTCAGTCTGTGAGATTGGGATACAACAAACGAATACAACGACCCTCTATCAGCGAACTTAATCCTTTTGTCAATAAACAGAATCCCTATTTCTGGAATACCGGAAATCCTTATCTGAAACCTGCGGTTACCCATAATGTATCCTTGGGATACAATCGTTTTGGGGGCTTTGGGAGTATAAACGTTTCTTTGAGTCAGTCTTTTGTAAGCGCAGGAATTGATGGTTTTACTACCTTCAATCCCGAACAGGGAGTTTCTGTTTCCAATAATTTTAATATTGGAAGAAGTGCTGTCACCTCACTAAACAGTTATTATAATGGAGAATTTAAGCAAAAACTCTCAGGTTACCTCAGCGGCTCGGTTTCCTACCGTATCCTTAGCAGTACTCAGGGTGCCACTACCTACCGGAACAGTGGGTTTACCGGAAATGCTTATTGCTCATTTCAGTATAAAATCGGCAAAAACTGGTCAATCAGTACAGAAGGGAATTTTTGGGGAGGAAATGTACAGCTTCAGGGACGCTCCAACACCTGGTACGGTTACTCATTGGGTGTCAGAAGGACGTTCTTCAGCCAAAAACTCAGTTTTACCCTCAGTGCACAAAATTTCCTGCAAAGATATATCCGCTACCGGAATTTTACAGAAGACCCCTCATTCTATTATGAAAGCATCTCCCAAACCCCGAACCGAGCTATCCGTTTTTCCTTTAGTTATCGTTTCGGAGAGTTGAAGGAAAATGTATCTCGTAAAAAAGGAATTTCTAATGACGATGTAAAATCCGGAGGAAAAGGAGAACAAAAGTAAGGCGGGATTCACTTATTGATAAGACCTATAAGGTTTTTAAAACCTTATAGGTCTTAGTCACAAATAAATTATGGATAAAACTATATACGACATAGACCGGATAAAAAAGAAAAAACAATAAAAATATCAATCCCTTCAGGCAAAGAATTTAATAAAATGATTACCCTGAAGGGATTGTCTTAAAAACAACGTCAGAGCGTTTTCTTGCGTTGATAGTATTAAACACGGAGGAAAAGCAAATACTCCAAAAAGGACTAAATAAAATGACGCTGAATAAATCCATACTCGGAAAGGGAACTTTTACTTTTGTTGTATATTTAGACGAAGAGAAGTACACCCCACTAATCATAGTAGAATAATCATGAAAAATCAACTAATAATATGCCTGATTAGTCTGTTTTGGCTTGCAGGATGTAGCGAACAATCCCCGAATAAAGGCGAAGTAAGTGTACTCAAGGATGATATTCCATGGAAGGTAAAGATATGGGCGGATAAAGAAAACGATAGATTTAATGTAGCACTTACCAAAGAAGTGGAGGCTTGTATTTTGGCGCAATTGTCGATTCATGATATACCCAACCAAGTAGGTGTCTATCCGTTAGTCTATAATCCCAGTGCCACGGGTATTCATATCCCAACAGCAATATACCATACACTCGATTGTGACGTATTACTGAAAAGGTATGAAACCAAAGATTCTACTGCTTTTGATAATTTTATAGAAGTTACAAAGGTAAGAAGAAATTGCATCGCTGGAAGATTCGAGGTAATGCTCAACTTTGAAGGGAATGAAAATGATACGATTCGGTTTACAGAGGGCGTATTTGAAACAAGGACAATTAGATAAAACGCTGCTAAACAAAGCATTTCCCAAACCCCCAACCGGGCTATCCGTTTTTTATTTAGTTATCGTTTCGGAGAATTGAAGGAAAACGTATCCCGTAAAAAAGGCATCACCAATGACGATGTAAAATCCGGAGGAAAAGGCGGACAGAAATAAGGCGGGATTCACTTATTGATAAGACCTATAAGGTTTTAAAAACCTTATAGGTCTTAGTCACAAATAAATTATGGATAAAACCATATACGACATAGACCGGATAAAAAAGAAAAAATAACTCATTTCAAACTTCGATAAGAAAATGGGAAATCTCCTTTTTCTTATCGGGGTTTAGGGTAAAAAACAACCACAAAAATGGAATGTTCGTTAAGTAATCAGGAAGAGTATCTAAAATATTCGATAATCCCTCAAAAGACCGGTTTTCTCGTAAAATTATGAAAATAAAATTTACAGCCATATTGCCGTATTTACTTTTAACGATTTTAATTTCCATTCCCATTTTCGGGCATTTGGATACGCTTCCTTTTAGAATATGGGATGAAGCAAGACCTGCAATGAATGCCTATGAAATGTACAAAAATCATCAGTATTGGGTAACGCATTTTGAGGGAAAGCCTGAAATGTGGCAAACTAAGCCGCCTTTGTTGATTTGGTTACAAGTATTCTTTAGTCATCTTTTGGGATTTGGAGAACTTGCGATTCGTTTACCTTCCGCAATTGCGGGTTTTTTGACGTGTATTGTACTCATGATATTTTGTGTTCGTTACCTCGGGAGTTTTTGGTATGGATTTATTTCGGTACTGGTATTGGTTACTTCCTGGGGCTATATCCACATTCACGTCACAAGAACGGGAGACTATGACGCTTTGCTCATACTTTTTACTACTACTTCTTGTTTGTTGTGGTTTTTGTATTTGGAAAAAGGAAAAAACAAACTTAGGACTTACGCATTTGGGGGAAATAATTATTTGTTAATAAATCGAAAAGACTTAAGTTGCGGACAAATTTAGAAAGAAACAATAAGATATGCAAATCAATTACGCCAAATATTCAGAATATT
>JAIBAH010000055.1 GCA_019695295.1 Bacteroidia bacterium
AAATTTGATGACGGAAGGGAGGAATTTTATCATCTGGCAACAGACCCTTCAGAATCCGACGATTTACTCGATGGTGCTCTTACCGCCAATGAAACCCTCAACTATAACTACCTTTGCGGTGAAATGAATACTTTATTGGGAAATACCAATTACTGCAATATCATTATCCGGATTGATGAGCATACTCTCTTTAATCATCCGGCATTTCCCAACCCTTTTCAGTCTCATATTTCGGTAACCTCTGACAGACCCCAGGAGTGGGCCGAACTGATGAATGAAGCAGGACAATCTGTTTATTCCGGCTATGAGATTGAGAAGCAGGATTTCACCCACTTACCCTCAGGAATTTACTTGTTAAAATATTCAGGAGATTTTATCCGGCTTGTAAAAAAATAATACTGGTCTGTTTCGGCTAACTTTTTTCCGGATTATTCCTTTTTTCAGAAAGTAAAAGAAAAAAATATTTGCCGGTTTCAATAGAGAGGACTACATTTGTATTTATGTCCTTTACACTGACAATAAAATATACGGAAACACGATTGAAAATCAGTCAGAAGGCTCCTTTTTTATTCTATCACCTTTTAATTAATCCCGGACATGAGACATTTATTCGTAATTTTCGCATTGATTCTTGTACTTTCTTCCTGTCAGAAACAAGCTCAGAGCAATTCTGACTCCAAACAAACGAAACCCGATTCTGCTGAAATAGCCGGTGTAATTCACGGATTTTATCAGTGGTACGGTACTTATGCCGAGAATCCCAATCAGGCAGTTGACTTCACTAAAGTAGTGAACAATCACCTGACGCTGGATATGCCTATGCTTGAAAAGTACTTAGCCCAAATCAAATCCAGCGGATTCGTCTCCGATGAATTTCTGAACAGTGACAGAGCTTTTTATCAAAAGTGCGAAAAATTCTGGGCAAAGGAGTCGTCCGAAGAAGTCCCGACCGGTATGGACGCAGACAAATATTTTTGCGCTCAGGACTGGGATATCAATTACTGGACGAAATCGCCTGTCCGGATTAAACCCATTAATGCCGATAAAGTAGCAGCAACTTTGTATGGGATTCAGGCCGAAGCCTCTTTCGAACAGAATTTTGAACTGAAAAAAGAAAACGGAAAATGGCTGATTTCAAAAATTGAATGTGATATGGGGCTGGATTCTCTCCCCTCAAAATAGTCATTCAGGCTTATTTCCTTAGAAAGATATCCTCCTTTCAGACCTTCCCGAAAAATCCGGGCAGGTTTTTTGCATTTTGCAGCTTTCACTGGCTGAATTCTTCTTATTTTTTTTCCGGCAAATATCGTTCGTTAAATGAAAGGCCCTTTTCATACTGAATTTATACTGATTCATTAAGTAGGATGATTTCGTTAATTATTTTTTCCATTATTTTGACATAAATAATTTCAAAGAAAAAATTATATAGAGAATTAAATCTTGGAGAAACACTGAACGACATTACAACAAAACAAAGACACCAGTTTAAGAAAATCAAGTACTTACAGCAAAAAACAGAATCAGTTACTACCCAATTGCTTTTCAAAAAAATAGCCCTCGATGATGAGGGTTATTTTTTTATACCCCAAACCCGGACTCAGCCATCGGATGAAAGGATGAATTTACCTTCTGTAAAAACCCATTCAGTGGCTGTGAAATACAGACAGCGGCAGGAAGACAGCGTCCCTCTTATTCCATAAAAAAGGCTCATTAACTCAAACAATACTTTCGTTATAAGAATCAGGGGATTCATTAAGTCCTCTAAAATAAATGAATTAATTATCCGTAGTTTTGAAATAAATAAAAAGGCAAGGTCCTGCTTCCTGCTATGAAGAACACTTTCGGAGAAAGCGAGATTAGTGCCAGAAATTTTCAAAACGGGTTGATATATTGCTCTTGTTTTAATATTACAATCCACGGTTATTAATGCTCTTTTTCTATAATTTAAAGATTCGGCTACTCTATTTGTAACCGAGTCTTTTGTTTTTGCGTAAGTACTTAAAATATACGATAAACTTATTAATTTTTTCCAAAAATATGACTTCAGAAGAATACCGCAATATGCTCAAAGAGCAGTATAAAAAAGAACTCCGCGAGAAAAAACAATTCCTGGACAAAGTAGATCAGCTCAAAAAGCAGCAAACCCTGATGAATGCGATTGAAAACATGAAACCGGAAGATGATTCGGAAGACTGGGTAAATAAACTGAATGAGGAAACCGCTTTTATGGAGGCCAAAACGGAACTCGCACTCACCCTTCAGGAAGAGCAAAAAAAACAACTTGAGAGCATGGAGCATCAGGTAGAGCTCGAGAAGCTTGCAGCTCAGCAACTGATTCTGGAAATGAAAAAACAAATGGGACTGATTGAGGACAAACCGGAGGTAAAACCGGAAACTGAAAATACTCAGCCTGAAATTAAGAATGAATCTCAAACCCCGCCTCCGCCGGTATTGGGGGATTTCTAATGAAGTCATGAGGCTCATTTTATAGTTTTCGGAAAGTGATGCTGTGCTTACCCTTTCCGAAACGAGGTTTTACCAAAATTATTATAATATAAAACCCCTGTAAAACTTTTGGTTTTACAGGGGTTTTATATTTTGGTATGCTTACCGTTGGATTAAAAAATCTCAGTTGCAGCAAAGAAATAGGAAGACTCACGGAGTGCATTCTCGTCGGAGTCTGAACCGTGGATTGCGTTTGCGTCAATAGAGTCAGCAAATAAATTTCTGATAGTACCGGGAGCCGCTTTTTTAGGGTCGGTGGCGCCGATGAGTTCTCTGAAACTTGCAACTGCGTTCTCTCCTTCCAAAACCATTGGCATACAGGGGCCGCTTGTCATAAATGCAACGAGGTCTTTGAAGAAAGGCCTTTCACGATGAATATCATAAAAGCCTCCGGCGGTTCTTTCGTCCAAGTACACTAATTTAGCCGCTTTTACTTTAAATCCGGCCTGAATAATCTGATCAATGATTTTTCCGGTATGGCCTTTACCAACTGCATCCGGTTTGATAATAGTGAATGTGATTTTACCTGACATGTTTTTATTCTGATTTTTTATTTAACGTATTTTTTTAAACCGGGCGCAAAATTACGCATTTTCCGGATACCATTAAGAATACTTAAAAAAAAACTCAATAATTCCGTTACTTTTCTTTTATCTTTGCAAAAAAATAACCGGAATATGCGCATTACGCTCGTGGCAACGCCGATTGGTAATCTGGAAGATATTACACTCAGAGCACTCAGAATCCTCAGGGAGGCCTCGCTTATTGCGGCAGAAGACACCCGAACTTCTGCTAAATTACTCTCTCATTATGACATTAAAGCACCTATGACTTCGCTCCATGCCCATAATGAGCACGCAAAGGTAAAACACCTGCTTGACAGAGTACAAAACGAGCAATTGAATCTGGCTGTAATTTCCGACGCCGGCACTCCCGGTATCAGTGACCCCGGATTTCTGATCGTGAGAGAAGCGATTCAAAGGGGGATTCCGGTCGAAACACTTCCCGGGCCTACAGCTTTTGTTCCGGCTTTGGTAAACAGCGGCTTTCCCTGTGATTCTTTCGTTTTTGAGGGTTTTTTGCCTGTAAAAAAAGGACGGCAAACCCGCCTCAATCTTCTGAAAGAGGAAACCCGAACCATCGTATTTTATGAATCCCCTTACAGAATCCTCAAAACCCTTGAGGAATTTGCGGAGGCTTTCGGGGAGGAAAGGCGAATCTGTGTATGCAGAGAACTAACCAAACTTCATGAGGAAATTGTAAGAGGCACTATCAAAGAAACCATAAATCATTTTAAAAATGGAACTATTAAAGGAGAATTTGTCCTGGTATTACAAGCTAAGTAAACGCCCTTATCTTGCTGTACTGATATCAGCAGTTTTACTTATACTTTCTTTTCCTCCGTTTCCTTCCGGAATACTGGCGTTTTTTGCATTTCTTCCCTTACTCATGATTGCAGATACCCGAAAACCCGTTTTTGGATATATCTATACTGCGTTTTTACTCTGGAACTGGGGCTGCGGATACTGGATTGGATTTACCGGATTCGGGGTGGAAAAAGACGAGCAGTTAATGGCATTCACTACCGGTATTCTCGCTAATTTTGCCAATGCCTTTTTGATGACCCTGCCTTTTGCGGGTTATGCCCGGTTCAGAAGAGTGATTGCCAAAAGCGGTCTCTCAGTACGGTTGCAGCTTATTCTTTCCTACACCAGCCTCATTGGTTTCTGGATAATGTTTGAATACATTCATTTTCACTGGGATTTATCGTGGTCATGGTACACACTCGGACATGCCCTCAGCTATCATAAGACCCTGATTCAGTATTACGAACTGACTGGAGTTCTGGGTGGGTCAGCCCATATTTTACTCCTGAATGTAATCC
This sequence comes from Bacteroidia bacterium, assembly GCA_019695295.1. Lineage (GTDB taxonomy): Bacteria > Bacteroidota > Bacteroidia > J057 > J057 > JAAFHL01. The sequence continues at coordinate 4,391 of JAIBAH010000055.1, forward strand.
TTTATGAAATATGGAGAAGAAAATCCAACCTTACTGAATGGAGCGCAAAAAAATGGATTGCTGCGGCTTTGGTTATGATTCTGGTACCTGCGGGTGTTGGTTTTCTGCTGCTGATTCCGTCCCGTTCTGTTTATAAATCTTCCGGAACCCTGAATGTCAGAGTTTTACAACCGAATATTGACCCTTTTTTGAAATTTGATGTACTGACCCCTGAAGAGCAGGTCAAAATGTTTACAGAAATGATTAAAAAGCCCGGAATAGACAGTATTGATTTGGTGGTAATGCCGGAAACGGCGGTTCCCCGGTTTTTCTGGAGAAACGAAATCGAAACCGCGAAACTGATTCAGCCCCTGAAAGTCATTGCAGATTCTCAAAAGAAAGCCATTCTGACGGGTTTGGTAGAGGCAAGACAATATCACACCCCTGAACCTCCGACAGTAACCGCCCGGAAATACGGAGACGGATTTTATGATATGTATAATGCCGCTGCGCTTTTATCTCCCTCTTTTCCCGTTCAAACATTTGAAAAAGGGCTGTTTGTGCCGTTTGTGGAAAGGACTCCTTTTATTGAAACTTTTCCCTTTTTACGCAATCTGATGGTAGAAATCGGGGGGGGATACGGAGGATATGCCAGACCTGACTCTATTTTTCCCATGAAAGTAAATGATAAGGCAAAGGTGGGTTCCATGATTTGTTTTGAATCGGGCTATGGAGATTATATCCGCAAACTTACGGCAAAAGGAGCTAATTTTCTGGCGATTATCACCAACGACGGATGGTGGAAAAAAACCTCAGGACATCTTCAGCACGCTCAGTTTACCACCCTTCGGGCGATTGAAAACCGAAGAGAAATTGCACGCTCTGCCAATACCGGAATTTCGCTGTTTGCGGATGTAAAAGGAAATCTTTCCCATAAAACTGAATACTGGGTAAGAACCAGCATCGATAAAAAAATCCGGTTGTATGAAGGAAAAACCTTCTATGTACAATACGGAGATTATATCGGCAAAATCGCACTCCTTTTGACTTTGCTCCTTACGGTGTATGGTTTGGTGCTGAGATTTAAGCGCAAAAACGAAGAGCCTTCCTAACCCTCTGTTCTAACGAATTTATCCCCCCGGCATTTACTTACTGCGGTTAATCAACCACTGAAAATTTGCCGGTAAACGACCCGCTTCCGGATTCTGCCTTGTACAGATAAACACCGGATGGAATGCGGCTGCCGGTTTCATCCTTCAAATCCCAGTGAACGCCTCCGTTTCCATCGGTTTCTTCGATGACATTGACTTTTCTGCCGGATAAAGTATAAATCGTAATCTGAGCGGTTTGAGGAAGCCCTGCAAAGTAAATTCCTTCATACATCGTATTGGCAGAAATCACTTTTGGATTGGGATACACATAAATCCCGGACATATCCACAGCGTTTTTGCTGAAGGTGGCGGTATTCCCCTCCCCTTCCCTGATTGCGGTATTGTCCGTAGCAGAAACCCCCGTAACCGTAACCGAAAGAGAATATCCCACAGGCCCCAGAACGGGTTCGGTCAAAGTAAATCTTACCCCTTTTCCATCGATTCCCTCCCATTCCAGTTTTTCTATTTCTCCAAAGGGAAATACCTGATAATGATTTACATCCAGTACCTCCGGCTTCATGGGAAGGTTAAAATACAGGACTCCCTGTTTTTCGTTACTGACCTCCCAGTGTGTCAGATATACCGTTCGGTCGTCCTCCTGCAGAAAAACGAAAGTCTGAACAGTATCAGCCGGATTCAGTCTGCCGGAATCCATGTCCAGTAAGGCTGTATCTATCCTTAAAACGTGCTGTCCGTTTTCAAAATCCTGATTAAAGGCAAGCACGAGGGTATTTCCGTTTGTAGCGGCAATACTTACCGGGGCATTTTGTCCGTCCAGCACAAAAAACGGAATATCTTCAGGTCTGTCTGTCATTTTTTCAGAAAAGAATACCTGCAACTGATTACTGATAATGACTTTGACGCTGTCTATTCTGTTTTTGGGATGCGGCCTCAGAGCAACAATATTACTGAAACCGCTTTCGGAGGGGGTGAGCACCGGATTTACGGAAAGAATTCCGTACAGATACCATTGATTACTGGTAACGGTATTGTCTGTAAAAAATGCTTGAGTAGTATTTCCTATTTTCACTGCATTTCCGCCTGTACCATATTCCTGACGGTAAATATCGTATGAGGCTGCGTCCGGAACCTGCTGCCAGGTAAGATGGGTTTTATCCGGACCTGATACGATTCCCTCCAGTGTCGTAACCTGCTGAGGGCCCGTATAAAGGAAGTCTTTTTCAAACATAAGCGTAGAATCACCCCTGCCAACCCCAAATTCTGCAACGCCGTTATTGTTGAAGTCCCCGATAATATGATGCGTAGCCAGTGAGCCATAATAAAACCAGGTAAACTGATACTTTCCGTCCTTGTATTCCAGTAAATAAGTACGGGGGAAAGTAGTAAAAATCAGTTCATCGGCAGCGTCTGAGTCAATATTGCCTGCGGTAGCAGCATTATACTGATCGGTATCAATATCATACAGATAATCCTCCCAGACCTTTTCCCAGGTATTATCTGCTGTGGATTTAAATATCCGGAGATGGGTGACAAGCGGGTCATATTCATTGTCTGCATTTCTTAATCCGGGTAAAGGATGTGTTGCTACAAAAAACTCCTGCTGTCCGTCACCGTCAAAATCTCCCTGAGCGAGGTATTCACCGGACTTAAAAAGCCACTCGAGGGAATCCGCATACACCTGTGCAAATCCATCAATTCCATTAAATTCATAGATTACAAAATCCCCGTCATAATCCCCAAAAACTATTTCTTTTTTCCCGTCCCCGTCAAAATCCCACACAAGCGCGCGTGGCGCAATTGAGCCTTCATAATCAGGGGTATTATCTGCCAGTTCCGCCCAAAGATTGAATTGATTGCCGTTTCTTTTCAGGGCATAATAATCCTTGAAATCTTTCATCAATAATTCATCTGTCCCATCATTATTCAAATCGGCAAACCTTGAGGCATATTTTCCTCCTCCATTCTGAGTCCAGGTTACCTGAGCCGGAAAGCTGTTGGCTCCGGACTGACTTACGATATAAGAAGTATCGTTTACGCTGCAAAGCAAATCCAGTAATCCGTCATTATCGGAATCGGACAAGGATTTGGGGATGAGGATATTTTTAAAAGTAAGAGAATCTGTATCGACAAAACCCGAAAGGGAGTATTCATAAAAATGAATTTTTCCATAGGAAAGACGGTCATCATACACACTGAGAACAGCTTCTTTGAGTCCATCTCCGTCAAAATCAGTTGGATCAGGGAGAAATCCGCCCATTGGAAGGCTGTATTTCAATTGTTTTATGCCCGACATTTCTATCAGTTCCGGCTCGTGCTGAAAAGACATCAGGGTCGATTGCCCCAAAAGTCCGGCTTCATTGACTGTAGCAATATAATATTCATAATTTCCGGCTTCTATCAGCGGTTTACCAATCAGAAACTCCCCGCTTCGGGTATATTTATCGGCCTTTAGCTGCTGATACTGAACAGCACCGGCTTTCCGGAAATACAGGGTGTGTAATCCCCGGTCGGAGGAGCGAAATGCGATAAAGTATTTTCTTTCCTGATTATCCAGAATGGGAGAAGCGGCATTGATACTGATTTCGGGAGCAGATTTATCCCTTACAAAACGAACCCTGTCTTCAATTGTAAACCCATTGGTTTTTTCTACTTTCAGCCTGAGCGTATAATCTCCCTCAGCAAGTCCGGTAAGGTTCCACTTAGCGAGTGTATCTCCGGCAACCTGAAAATTCTGATTCTCTGTAATCGTTATCCAGTCACCTTCCCCTTCTGTTCCCTGCTGATACTCCAGCGAATATTGCTTCATTTCCGGCTCAAGTACAGTACCGGTAATATAGACTTCGTCCTGATTGCTGCCTTCATCATTCCCCGGTGAATGGATTTGCACGTTGGTACTTCCCACCGTTTTCAGGCTTTGCAGGATATTCAGCCTTCCGGCTCCGGTATAATGGTCCCATCCCGCATTCATAATATCATCGGCTCCGTTACAGAGAATTCCCCTTACATGCTGAGGGGAAAGAAAAGGACGCTGGGAAAGCAGCAAAGCCGCAGCAGCCGAAACCATAGGAGCAGAAGCACTTGTACCGGATGCAGTAATGTATTCTGTCCATACGCCCTCTACGGTGTCCCTGAGAGTGGTGGAAAAAATCCCGCTTCCCGGGGCGGCAAGTGCTACGGTCCATCCATAACTGCTGAGTTGCCAGAGGTATTCGTCTCCGTCATTCTCCGTAGTGGCAGATACAGAGATTACCTCATCAAAACCGGAAGGGTAATGCAGGTCGTCTCCGGTGCCATTGCCGGCAGATGCCACAATAATTACGCCTTTACTGTTGGCATAGCGAATCGCTTCCCGCATAATCATCGAAGGATAAGCGTCTCCAAAACTCAGATTCAATACATTTACATTATTTTCTGCGGCATAAACGATTGCCCTTGCAATATCATCATCTTCTCCGCTTCCGTCAGAGCCAAACGCTTTTAAGGTAAGCAGTTTGCAGCCCGGTGCAATTCCGGCTCCCCCGATTTGATTGTTTTCTCTGGCTGAGATAATTCCGCTCACGAAAGTGCCATGGAACTGCTCATCCTGCGGGTCTGCGTCCGGGAAAAGATAATCTCCGGCTTTGGGTGCACGGGGAGTATCCGTAAAATCATATCCGATTACATCATCTTCATATCCGTTTCCGTCCTGATCTGTTCCGTCAAAATCACCGGATTTGCCGTCCCGGATTTCATCTTTATCCCAGGGCTCAAATGTTCCGTTCTGATTCCGGTCTTCGGGCATATTGATGTATAACTGTCCGGTATATTCCGGATGATTGTAGTCCAGTCCTGTATCAATCACCCCGATTTTTACCGAAGCACTTCCTTTGGTAATGTCCCAGGCAGCAAAAGTATTGATTAACGGATGATGCCACTGCACATTCAGAGAGTCGTCATTCGGGATTTCCTTTACCGCATCTACTTTTACTGTATTATTGGGTTCTGCAAATTCAAAAACACCCGTTTGCAACAAGGACTGCAGCAGTTCGTATTCGTTTTGTGAATCAAATTTCAGGGTAAAAATCTGTGAGACGGCGGTAGGTTTGGCAGCGTTTGTCAAAGCCCTGACAGCCTGCACCTTTTCTATGAAAGGATAAGCCGTTTTAAGGTTATTTCTCTCTGCTGACAATAACTGAGGGTTTTGATGCGTTTTGAAAAATGAAATCAGAGAACTATGGTCTGAGTTAATTTTAACATTAAGTTCTGTCTGAGCCTGAAGCGAAAACCCATACATCCAGGTGAGCAGACTAAATACTAAAACCCTCATTCTGTTTTTCATACCCATTTTTTATATTGAATTATTCAACAAAAATATATAAAATGTGCGGATTATTGTATCTTTTGGTCTGAAATTCTATTATTCTTTATATATTTGTATAAATATTATCTCTGGTTCTTTTTTTTAAAGACTACCCGTATAAACGGAGAACCCTTTGAAAATATTTATCAGTTTATTTTATCTATATTTTATTTCAAAAAACAGTATTAATTATTCCTGTATGAAAAAATTCGGATTCCTTTTATTATTTCTTGCTGCGTTCTTTGGAAATGCACTAATGGCTCAGACAAACATCAGCTGCTTTCACAGAGATGTATGTCTTTGGAATGAATCTACAAAAGATTTTGACGACTGCGAAGGATATGATGAATATTCTTTGTTTAAGATCAACGCTGCTGAAACGATGTTTGAGCATACTACTCCTGAAATGTCTTCCGCTTATTTTATCAAAGAGAAAGTACAGGACCCCGAAACCGGAGTATGGATGCTTTCTGTTACCAGTGATGTAGGAAATGAATATCTGTATTTTCTGGATTTTGAAGCAAATGAAATCCGTATCGCCGCAGAAAGCGATGGAGAAATGCTTATGGTTCGTTTCAGTATCAAAAAAGCCTGGACAGACGAATAAGGGCGGATAAAGAAAGAAAGGAAAAAGGAAGGTTTTGGTATCGCCAACCTTCCTTTTTCTTTTCCCCTACCATCACTCCTTCACAAAACTCATCCCACCGGTTTCATTTTTCAGGAAATACATTCCCTCAGGCAAAGCCGAAATATCAACTTCCTGCTTATCCAAAACCGAAATCTCCCGTATTACCTCTCCGATAGAATTCAGGATTATCAGATTCTGAGGGATTTTCGATTCTATCGTTAAGGTATTTTGAGCGGGATTGGGGAAGCAGCGGAAATAAAGGGTTTGTTTGGATGGAGCAATACTTACCGAAGTACAAAGGGTATTTACTGCGACATTAGTCATTCCATATTCTTGAATACGGTTTTGAATATACCCTATTTCCATACTATCAGCACAGATATATTGAAGGTTGGGGTTATTATAAAAATTAATATAATCCCAAGCTAAACAAGTATTTCCATTTTTAATATTTAAGGATGTAAGTTGATTACTACTACAGTCTAAATGACTTAAAAGAATATTATCGGAAACATCTAAACTTGTGAGTTCATTAAACTCACAATACAAGTCGGTTAGGTGAATATTATTGGATAAATCTAAACCTGTGAGTTGATTACTTCCGCATTTCAAGTCAGTCAGGTTAATATTATTGGAAATATTTATACTTGTGAGATTGCTAAACTGACAATTCAAATCAGTTAAGTGGATATTATTGGATAAATCTAAACCTGAAAGAGGATTAAACTGACAATTCAAATCGGTTAAGTTGATATTACTGGATAAATCTAAAACTGTGAGCGAGTTGTAATAACATTCCAAATGAGTTAAGTTGATATTACTGAAAACATTCAGACTTGAAAGTTGATTGTGAAAACAACTCAAATGAGTTAAGTTGGTGCAATTAGATATATCTAAACTTGTAAGCGGATTACCACTACAGTTCAAGGTTATTAAGTTGACGTTATTAGAAATATCTAAATTGGTGAATTGATTATCCGAACAGTCTAAGTATGTTAAGTTAAGGTTATTGGAAATATCCAAACTTGTAAGCGGAGTATAAACACATTTAAAATTGGTTAAGCTGGTACAATTGGAAACATCTACATTAGTTAGTTGATTATTTCCACAAATCAAACTATTTAAATTAATATTATTGGAAAAGTCTAAGATTGTAAGCTGATTATATAAACAATACAAGTCGGTTAAGTTGATATTATTGGAAACATCTAAACTTGTGAGTTGATTAATCCTACAATCCAATCTGGTTAAGTTGATATTATTGGAAACATCTAAACTGATGAGTTGATTATTATGACAGTATAATTTGATTAAATTAATATTATTGGAAATATCAAGACTTGTGAGTTGATTACTTCCACAATTCAAGAAGATTAAGTTTGTAAAACCCTCGATTCCTATCATATCGGAGATATTGCTGAAACTCACATCCAAAGAATCCACCCCCTGAGCCTCACTCACCTGAATCTCCCCATCGCCATTGGTATCTACGCCAAAAGCTATCAAAGCCGCTTTAAAATTCGGGTCGGGGATGTTTACATTCTGGGCATATATCTGAGTAGAGTGAAGTAGTAACCCCAAAAGAAGCAGGATAAAGTAAAGTTGTTTTTTCATAAAATTCACTTTCTTAAAAGATAAAATTCGGCGACAGAGGGTTTTCTTAAAAAAACCTGTATCACAAAGTTATAAACTTATTCTGAAAAATACAAAATACTGCGTTAAAAAATTTCCTTCAATCCCCAAAATAAAACATCTTTCCTACGCTCAGCACTCCGATAATTAAAATCAGAATCAGGGAAATCGCTCTGAAGTTTTCCTGAGAAATATATTTCAGCAGGAATTTTCCGGCATAAGTACCGATAAATCCTATAATGAGCAAAAAAGGAATGTAAATCAGTATTTCCCGGGCAATATATCCGTTAAAAAAATAGACGATGGTTCTTGTAAAATCTATCCCAAAGTCAATGGCAGCAGAAGTAGCAATGAAAAGGGATTTTTCAAGATTGAATGCAGCCATTGTAACCCCGCGAATTGCGCCTCCTGTCCCCAAAAGCCCTGCTGCAAACCCGGAAATGGTACCTCCGATAATATTGTTTCTTTTTCCGGGCGGAATAATCAGGTTTTTTTTTATCAGAAACAAAAGACTGAGGGAAATCAGAAAAAAACCCAGAGAAATTTCCAAAAGCCTGGAATCCAGCACCTTACTCATCAGGCCGCCAATGATGACAAACATGACGGAAGGAACTCCGATGTAAATCAGCAGATTTTTATCTAATGCCTGACGAAACAGTATGATTTTGGAGACATTGCTCGAAAGGTGAAAAACGGCTGTAAGTCCCAGTACCGTATGAAAATCAAAAAACAGATTGGCAAAAGGCACAAAAAACACTGACGAACCAAATCCGCCGATTGTGCCCAGTATTTCTGCCAGTAGTGTAAGCAGCAGAAAGAAAAAACTCAATTTATTACTCAATCCAATTCGTATTAAACAGTATTTCAGGTACGGCGGGCTCTTCCTCTTTCTTTACATGGACTCAACCCGCCTCACCCGCTTGATTATACCCCTACACGCTCGTCCTGAAGGACATCCGGCATTTCCCGGAAGCGATACATCTGATCCCTGAGGCGAGGCGTAAATCCGGCCTCCATGATTACTTCCTGAATCTCGTTTGCAGACAAACGATAGGGAGCACCGGCAGCAGAGACTACATTTTCTTCAATCATGATAGACCCGAGGTCATTGGCACCTGCATACAGGCAAACCTGTGCGACTTTGGGACCAACAGTAAGCCAGGAAGCCTGAATGTTGTTGATATTCGGCAACATAATCCGGCTTAAGGCTATCATTCGGATATATTCATCGGCACTTACCGTGTTTCTGACTCCCTTTACGCGGTTCAGTAACGTGCCATCATCCTGATAAGGCCAGGGGATAAAAGCGGAAAACCCCACAGCATCTGCTGGTTTTTCAGACTGTACTTCCCGAATCCATACAAGATGTTCAAACCGCTCTTCGATGCTTTCAATATGTCCAAACATCATCGTAGCACTCGTTACCATCCCTAATTGATGAGCGGCACGCATGACATCCAGCCATTCTTTTCCGGTGCATTTTCCATTGGAGATAATATGTCTGACCCTGTCATTGAGAATTTCGGCCCCTGCGCCCGGCATAGAATCCATTCCGGCAGCCATGAGCCGCTGAAGGGTTTCGGTATAGGAAAGTTTGGACAAACCCGAAATATGTACAACCTCAGGGGGCCCGAGTGCGTGAAGCTTCAGTTCTGGATACCAGTTTTTGAGTTTACGGAATGTGGTTTCGTAATAATCCACGCCCAAATCGGGATGATGTCCGCCCTGAAGCAGAAGCTGGTCCCCGCCAAGCGCAAAAGTCTCTTCGATTTTTACTTTATAGGTTTCATCATCGGTGATATAGGCTTTATGTGCAAATTTAGCTCCCGGTGGTACGAAGAAGTTACAAAATTTACAATTGGCTACGCATACATTGGTCGTATTTACATTCCTGTCAATCTGCCAGGTAACGATACCCAAAGTATCTTTTTTCTTTTGTTTTCGGATTTCATCTGCGACAAACATCAATTCCGCTGTCGTTGCATGATGATAAAGAAAAATCCCTTCTTCCTGAGTAAGGAATTCAAGCCTGAGCGCACGCGATAATAACTCTTCCGTATTCATGATTTATTGATATTTTTCAAAAAACAACCAAAGCGGGAAAATTGTTATTTTTTACCCGCTTTTATGGAAGTTTCCCGCTAAAACCCCTGTATGTATCTGTGGGAATGACAGGAATCGAACCTGTGTCTTCTGCTCTTCAGGCAGACGCTCGGACCAACTCAGCTACACTCCCTTTGTCTGAGAATAAAAAATCTGTGGGAATGACAGGAATCGAACCTGTGTCTTCTGCTCTTCAGGCAGACGCTCGGACCTACTCAGCTACACTCCCTTTTGTCCGGAAAATAGTTATAAAACAAAAACCGCTCACACGAATGTAAGCGGTTTTTGAACTGAATATTTTATGATTAGTTATAAAACATACCGGTTCCGCTTACTGTGTGAGCAGCTAAAAAACGAAAACTGAGTATATTGAATAACCGGTAAAATCATTGTGATATAATTTTTGTGTGTTTTACGTAACTCTCAGCACAGAGTTTCAGGATTTACTGATTTTTTGGAAAAAAAAATTTCAGTTTACCCGGCCCCACTGATGGGTTTCATACAAAACGCCCCAGTATCCTTTCATTTTCAGGGTTTTGCCATTATCGGCAAGCCAGAACTCACAGGGAAAATATTTCCCCTTTTCGGGATTATAAATCGTGCCTTTGGTCCACTGATTGGATTGAGTATAGCAGACATTCGTAAGGCAGGTGATTCCGATGACGGGTCTTGTCTGTAGTTTTGTACTGGGGTTAAGATGGTCCACCGGAGGCTGCCCATTTTTATAAAACCGCTCACTTACGGTGAGTATTCTTCCAAAATATTTTCCATCCGAAGATTTATAGATTTCCATTTTGCCCTTTCCATCGGATTTATCCCAGACACCGACAATTTCATCCTGGCTCATCAGCGTGGAAAAAGCAAAAAGTAAGCATCCCATAAAAAGCAGATTTTCCTTGATTTTCATCATTATACGCTTAAAAAGAGGGTAAAAAATACTTTTCTGTTAATCAATCGTGGCTATTACCTTGAGCTCAATCGCAATTGGTGTAGGGAGACAGTTGATTTCAAGCGTGGTTCTGCAAGGCTGATTATCCTTGAAGTACTCCGCATACAACTGATTATACACAGGGAAATCGTCTTTCATATTGGTAAGAAAAACCGTTACATCCACAATTTTATCCCATGAAGAGCCTGCGTCTTCCAGAATATACTGTATATTTCTGAAAACGGAATGGCATTGTGCTGCAATATCATAGCTTATGATTTTCCCATTTTCGTCGAGTTCAACACCGGGAATTTTTTTGGTACCCCTTTCCCTTGGACCCACACCGGAAAGAAACAACAGATTCCCTACTTTTCGGGCATGCGGATAAAGCCCGACCGGCTCAGGGGCTTTGCTTGAATGAATTTTGTCTTCCATATACTTTTTTGCTTTATATATAATTCTAAGATACCTCTTTAGGCTGAAGGGTTGGATGTATTTCCATTTTTTTTGCCCTTCTAAAAAAATCAGAATATCTCCTCAAATCCATATCCGGTAAGCCGGTTATGATAAAAAAACAACAGATTGATGCTTTGGGAATGTAAATGACCTTCTCCCTGAAAATACAATGGCATACGCTCATTATAAAGCCCCAGGTGATTCACGCCATGCCGGAGAATCTGAGATGCCCTTTTATTTTTAAGGTGCTCAGCAAGGCGGATTTCTCCTTTGGATTCTTTTTCCTTAAGTACTTCCAGAAAGCGGCTGATTCCCTCAATCATATCCCTGACGTGAACACCACGGTCATCTTTCGGTATTCTCAGCAAGCTGTAAAGGTCAATTCCGTAGGATTTATACCGCTTACGGATAAGATTAAAGCCTACAAACGCTACGATATGGCTTGAAAACACCACATTTTCCGCCTTGAATCTTTCTGCCACTTTTTCTCCCAGCATCCGGGTATATTCTGCGTCCCTTTGCAGGTCTTCCGTGATTTCTCCCTTACTCCTGAAATAGGCAATCGTATCTATTTTTCTGTTGTATTTATCGTAACTTACCCCTTCATTGTCCACAAAATTTCCAAACACATCCATCGGTTTACCGAAGGAAAGTTCCATTTCGGATCCTTTGGAGAAGAGTTTCCAGAGGAATTTTACGACCTGCCAGTAACTACTGGATTCGTCTTCCACAAAAAATTTATCCTGTCCCATATTGTTCAGGTGCTGAAGAATCAAAGAAGGCGCTTCGAGTACAAAGTGATAGTTCAATACTAAGGGAACTACAAATATCTTGCCTCTGGAATCATGCGGATCGGTCATGAAATTCAGCCGCTGGGCTTCCAGAGCAGTACCGACCAAGCCGAGTTTGAGTTTGCTTTCCAGTGCACCGGAGCGTGAGCGGGTTCCTCCGGGGAAAAACAGGCTATGACAGCCGCTTTGAATCGCAATCGTAGAAAACGTTTTCAGGGTTTCATTATATATCAGGTTTTTCTTTCTTCTGTCCACCTTATAGGCTCCAAGGCGATTCATAAAAAACCCAAAAATCCGGCTGTTAAACAAATTAAGTCCGGCACCATATATAAATGGCGGTAATCCCAGATAATCAATCGCCCATCCGATGAGAATGGAATCCAGATTACTGGAGTGTGTGGGCAACAAAATCACTGTACCTTTTTGAGCAAGCGCACGCAATGACTCTATTTCTCCGGTCAGGTGAAACTTGTCCTTCATGTGATGACTCGGGTTAAAAATCCGGGCAAGCCCTTTTGCAGAAACGGCATTCAGTATTCTGGAAAACAGAAAAGGGAGAACGGTTCTTGCAAATTTAAAGGTCGGAATATGAAAATTTCCGATAATTTCTTCCGTATAGCGATGGACAATCTCCCGGAGGAGTTCCATATTGAGCCTGTCCACTTCTTTGGAGTCTATACTTTGCTGCTCATTGCGGATCAGCCTTTTTTTGATTTGCCTCCAGAAATCCCTTTCGTCCTTAGGGTCAATATCCCATGGCTCATCCTTCATCCGGATTCTTTCCATATACATCGTTTTGGCAACCTGGTCTTCGATAGTAGTCCGGCTGACTGCACTATCCTGAATTATTTTTCGGAGTGCTTTCCGGATTACTTCATTTACCACCTCTTCCCTTCTGTCAGAAAGCTTCAGGATTGCCCATTCTTCAATAGACTGTACTAACGTGTATTTCGATGTGTGAGGCATGAATGATAACGAGTGTTTTAAGTATTAAGTTCTTCAGAAAAAGGAATATTTTTTTCTGATTTAAAGACAAAAGTAGTAGAAAATTTCACTTAATACTATTTTTTCCTTTTCTTTTTTTCCTGATACAAAAATTCATTAATCAGCAAAGCCTCATGAAGTGTCTCTCTCAGAATTGCATCGTCCGGAAAGTCCTCCGTTATTTCAATGCTACGGATTTGAGACCTGTTTTTTACTTCCAGCACTTTATGATAATCCGACATCAGGTTTCCCTGACAAAATCCTAAATCAATGTTTCCGTTTTTGAGGGGATTGAGATAGCAAAGCATTCTGCCATAATAATCATAAAAAGGGATTTTATACCGGATTTTTTCTTCGATAACGGGCGAACAGGATAGAATGATTTGCTGTATGCGAATCAGTTTTTCCTGATGTACCGGGCTACATTGATCAATATATGCGTTAACGGTTTTCATACTTTAAAGAAAAGTTTTAAAGGATTTATATTAAAAATGGGGGAATTTATACCTTACCATTTTTATTGAGGGATACGACAGTCAGTCTTTCATCCGTTTGTACTCTGGTATTTTTAAACCACTGACTGAGAACAGAATTAAATAAACCCACATCGTTTACAGGATAAACGTGGTTGCAGTTTTTCAGGTTCAGATATATCGCATTCCTGAAGGTTCCGAGCAGGCTCATAGCAGATTTTTTCATGGATGGAGGTTCTTTACTGCCTGTCAGAATAAGGACGGGAACGGGAGATAAAGAATCAGGAACAGATGTCATGGAATTAAAAGCCGTCATGTATCTCATCATTGCTTCTGTGTTCATAGAAAGAGATTCAGAAATATATGCTTTTTCCATCTCTTCTTCTTCAAAATGAAAGAGTTTTGCCTGCCATTTTAACAGCACCGGAAATGTTTGTATCAGAAACACACTCCATCTTATAATCGTTTTACTGGTCATCCAGTCTGTTAACAATGATTTATGGAAAAGCGCACTGGCAAATACCGCTTTATCAATCTTCCCGGTATTCATACTTACCATACATGCAGCGATTTTAGCTCCCAAAGAATGACCCACTACAATAGCTCTTTCATTATGGCCGGCTTTTTTGATGAGTGCCAGAAGCTGACCGGCTACTGCTTCTATCGTTGTAAAAGGAGTCGAAGCACTCTTGCCATGATCCGGAAGGTCCACTACAATACAATGATACTCCTTTGAAAAAAACGTAACCTGTTTTTCCCAGAACCACCCGGGCATACCGGCACCATGAATAAATAAAATACTCTTTTCGTTTTCAATTCCAAACTCCTGATAGTATAATTCCATATAAAATGAATAAAGAAACGGTAAAAGAAATAATACCTTATTTACCACTGAATAATCTCACAAAATTAGCAAACAAACTGAAACCCTCCAACAACAATTCCTGTAAAAAACAGCAAAGGCTGACTTTTGAGGGTCAGCCTTTGCGTGATAGAAATTATTCTGATTATTGTACGACTACTTTTTGAGTAACCTTACTGGTTTCAGTGTAAATTTCGAAGTAATATACTCCTTTAGCCCATTCTCTTACATCGTAGTGTAATTGTCTGGAAGGAACGTTCGGATCCAAATCTTCTTCATACAGTACTTGCCCCAAAGGATTCACAATTCTGATAGAAGCTACGGTAGCACCCAACAACTGATAATCTACGAAAATGTCATTGGTAGCAGGAATCGGATACACATTCATATACACATCGGAAGCCTCCTGATTCAGCGGAAGTTCAGCTACATTACTGTATTTGAATGTACCGTCAGTGTCAAGCATTTTGATACGGTAGTACACTTTGCTTACGCCTAATGAACCAACCGCTGCATCTGTATCAGTGTATTCGGTCGGAGTCATAGAATAGCCTACGGCATCTTTCGTGTTGATAATCTCGGTGAAGTTAGAGCCATCCAGAGAACGCTGAACTTCGAAATAATCTCCATTCCATTCAATGTTGGTAATCCAGTTCAGTAATCCGTCATTATTCACGAGTTCAGCAGAAAGCACAACGGTTTCATCCGGTAAAGACTGACCTGCGCGGAGGTAACCTGCGTCAAGGTTGGTTCTCATCTCACCGATTACAAACGGTGTCATCATGAGCGTTCTTCCTTTTACGGTATTTCCTGCAGTCTTATCAGCCACATCGCTGTCAATCATATCATCGTTACCTGCATTCATTGCGGTAAAGTCACGCAATGGAATTTCAGAGAATCCAAGTTGATAAGTAGCCCCTATTTCGATGGTATTGATAGCATAATTACCATCACCATCTGTTTCAGTAGTTCCCACAACCTGACCGGAAGCGTCATAAAGACTTACAATTACATTTGCAATTCCTGTTTCGCCTGCGTCTCTGATACCATTGTTGTTGTCATCGGAGAATGCAATACCGGAGATACCTGCCGGAGTGATAAGACCTGCGTCAGGTCCGTCTTTTGCTTCCCCTGCACCAATCGTTACAATACCTGCGCTACCTGTGATTACATCGAGGATATCACTGTCAGTAGAGTCGTTTGCATTTCCGTTCACATTGGATTGTGTGTAGGTTGCACCTTCAGGGAGATTAGTGAAAATTACTTCATAGTCACCGGAAGTCAGCTCAGAGAAGAGGTAAATACCTTCTTCATTGGTAATAGAGGTAGTAACGAGTTCCTGCATCATATTGTACAGATTTACTGCTACTCCTGCTACCCCTGATTCGCCGTCGGTTTGTAATCCGTCATTATTCGTATCTACCCAAACGTTACCAACCAATTCACCTTTAGGCTGTACATAAATACCGGCATCCCAGTTGTAAGCCACATCACCCAACGCTACTGTGAAGAAAGGAGTAAGGCCTGTTTCAGGATTTACATCACTGTCCTCGAGGTCATTCAGGTTGTTGTTTGCATCCGGATTAGCAAACTGAGCACCACCCGGCAGATTAGAGAAGCATACTTTGTACTGACCTGGCAGAATATTTACGAACTGATAACGTCCGTTAGCATCTGTTACAGCAGTAGATACCGCTTCGTTTACATCATTGAGCAGTTTCACAGTGATTCCTGCGAATCCGGTTTCATTTACATCCTGCAGGCCGTTATTATTTGCGTCAGCCCATACATAGTTACCAATAGCAGCACGGTCAGTATAGATACCTGCATCGAGGTCAGATTTTCCTTGTCCACTCACCAGATAGAATACTTCTGTCATACCAGAGGTTACATCCGCATCACTGTCCAGAATATCATTTCCGATATTTTTGTCGGTGAAGAAGAAGCCTTCCGGAATATTGGAGAACTCTACTTTGTAAGCCCCTTCAGGAACCCCAACAAGGAGATACTTACCATCCACATCAGATACAGTACTTTGAACCGGTTGGTTGGCAGTATTGTACAGCGTCACTGTAATACCTGGCAATCCGATTTCGGTTCCGTCCTGTACACCGTTACGGTCTTTATCATTCCAAACGGTATTACCGATAGTAGCAGTTGCGGTAGGATTGAACACCCCTGCATCCACATGAAGTGCAGACTGACCGTTGCTCAATGCGATTTCATCTGTTTGACCGGTAGCAGGGTTTACATCGCTGTCTCTGTTCACGTCTGTCTGGTTCTTGGCTACGAAGCTGTAACCGGAAGGCAGGTTAGAGAAGGTCAGGATATAATTTCCTTGCTGTAAGTCATTAAAGATATAATGCCCGGTAGCGTCAGTAGCAGTTTGCTTGGTAATCACTCCGTCAGTGCTTGTCAGATTTACCTGAACGTTACCCATTCCCGGCTCGCCGTACTCCTGGATACCGTTATTATTCAGGTCATTCCAAACATAGTCACCCATAGTAATGGTAGAAGCACGTCCTGTTGTCGGAATCAATCCTGCGTCAATTGCATTATTGGTTTGTCCGGAATTCAGTGTGAATGCACTGGTGATACCTGTAGCCGGATTTGCATCGCTGTTTGCACCTGCAGATCCTACACCCATTACAGTAAACTGTTTGGTTACAGGAATATTGAAGAACTTCACTTTGTAAGAGCCCGCTGCAAGTTCAACGAACTGATAAGTACCATTGCTCTTGGTCATTGTAGTCTGAACCACTGCGTCGTTGGTTGCATTCAGAATAGAAACCATTACCCCAGCAACTCCTGACTCTCCGGTTTCCTGTACACCATTCTGATTCAGGTCATTCCATACATAGTTACCTACTTTTGCTGTTCCTGCAGGATTAAGGTTGTTCATTGCTGCGTCGATTGTGATACGTTTGTTTCCGCTTGCGAGAATGACGATATCACTTAATCCGGTTGCGTTGAAGTCATTATCCTGATTTGCATTGGCAGTGGTAGTTTTTGGCGACATCGCATAACCTGTCGGAGGAGTAACTCTCACTCTGTAAGAACCTCCTGCAAGGTCATTAAAGATATATTTACCGAAAATGTCTGTTGAAGTCTGAGACAGTACGTTATTATTCAGGTCAAGAAGCGTTACGCTCACGCCTGACATTCCCGGCTCAGAACTTGCATAAATACCGTCCTTATTGAGGTCATTCCAAACGAGGTCTCCTATACTACCTCTGTTGGCAGCCTGTAATCTGAGTCCTGCGTCACAATCCAGAATGCTTTGTCCTGAGGTTGCAGTAAACGGCTGAGTAAATCCTGTGGAAGTTTCCACATCATTATCCAGAGCTTCATTTGAACCTACGTTGGCAGCAGTATAAATATATCCTACCGGACAAGCCACTCTCATTCTGTAAGTTCCCGGATTTACATCAGCGAACTCGTAGTTACCGTTAGCGTCAGTAGAAGTACATCTCTGTAGGTTTCCACTATTATCATATAATTCAACAACTACATTGGCAAGTCCTGTTTCAGTAGTACCTTGTAAACCATCAGAATTCACATCGTTCCAAATTCTGTTACCGATAGTAATTCTTGGGCTTTGGCTTACGTAGATACCCGCATCCACATTACTTACATCCTGCAGTGCATTCACAGCAAATACAGCACTTCTTCCTGAAGCAGGGTTAATGTCACTGTCAGTATTATCATTACCACCCTGATCAGCCAAAGTGAAGGCATAAGTAGCCGGTAATGTAATGCCTACTGAATAATTGCCAGGGAATACGTTGTTGAATGCATAAGCACCCTGAGCATCTGAAGAAGTAGAAGCAACCGGCTGATTTACATTATTGTAAAGCGTTACCGTAACTCCCGCTACTCCGGTTTCAGTCTGATCCTGAATACCGTTTGTATTCTCATCATTCCATACATAATCCCCTACTTTACCACAAACTGTACGGCAATATACATAACGAACCCGTAATACCACTTCACCGTAAGTCAGGATTAATGAACTGAGTGTACCTGAACCGATAACGGTAGAGTTCGCTATACCATCCACAGTGTAATTCAATTCTCCTGTTCCGATGAATGGAGCAAGGCTTGCAAGAATTGCGTCTTTGTAGGTTTGTCTTACCGGAACACTATCCGCAGAGGTGTAGTCTGGTCCTGAACCAAATACTCCATCTGTTTTGGCAAGTGTATCCACAGTCTGAATCACATTGTAGGTATTGTTTAATCCGGAGGATAAACCAGGACCGGTCACCACGATACTTCCGTCTGTCTGAATCTTAATGATACGAGGCAATGAACCCAGATTTTCCAGTGTATAATCAAGGTTAACTCTTATCTCCGCTTCAATTTCAGCATAAGATAATGTACCAAGACTTGGGTCAAACTGAGGAAGAACCATTGGCTCACTTCCAATGTCGAAAAGACGACGGGAAAGTGTATCAGCATATACCAGAGTATCCTGCTCAAAACAAATACCCGGACAAAGCGGAGCAGAAGGTTTAAATCCTGCGTCTAAAGTGAGGTTAAAACGTTTGATACCTGTGCTGTCCGGACTGATAACGACCACTTCTGTATTACCGGTGAATCGGTTAGGGTCAGAATCAAGACCATCGTTCGCTCCCTGATCTGCCACTGTTAAGCCACCGATACTGTTTACAACCGGGAATCTTACATAGTAATATCCGAAATATAAACCATCAAACAGATAGTAACCAGGGTTACCACTTCCGTCATTGGCAGTCACGGTTGAAGTAATGAGTTCGTCATCAGCTGTACCGGAGAATAAGTCTCCTCCCGGATTCCAGAGTTGTACGGTTACTCCATTGATTCCGTTTGTAGCAGCCTCATTCTGGATTCCGTTTCCGTCAGTATCAATCCATACATAGTTTCCGATAGCACCTGCAGGAGGCATGATACCAATATCATTGTTTTTCACGCTCACTCCTTCCGGAACAATAATCGGGTTGGTAATACCTGTTGAAGGATTAGGATCACTATCGGTCAGGTCACTACCTTGATTTTGTGGTGAAATTGTAGTATTGGGAGGAAGCGTTGAGAATCCTACTGTATAGTTATTGCCCGGAGCAATATCATTAAATACATACCCTCCGTTTCCGTCTGTTACTGTAGCTGCTACAGGGATACCGCCATCATAAAGAATCACAGTAACTCCGGCAACAGGCAGTTCATTCGGATCTCTCTGACCATCTCTGTCCACATCTGACCATGCAACTCCTTCAAGTGAGCTGACAATCTTAGTATAAATACCTGCGTCAAATGTATAGTTCACATCTCCGGCATTTACCGTAAAGGCATCTGTAAGTCCGGTCGAAGGGTTTACATCACTATCCGTTGCGTCAGTACCAGAAGGACTGTCTTTAGCAGTAAACACTACATTGGAAGGAAGCGTAGAGAAACCTAAGGTGTAAGTACCCGGATTAATATTCAGGAAGTAGTAGTAACCGTTTGCATCTGTTACTGCATTGGCAATAGCAGTATTCGTATTATCAAACAGGGTAACCGTTACGCCTGTAACGCCTTCTTCCCCTGAATCCTGAACTCCGTCTCTGTCTGTATCGAACCATACGTAGTTTCCTATCGCAGCTCTTGCAGACTGTAATCCGGCATCCACATCGTTTTTGGTACCGCCAGAGAAGGTAAAGATAGGAGTTCTTCCGTCAGAATCAGGGTCACTGTCAGTAGAGGGAGTACCATTCCCCTGAGTGGTGAAGGTAAATCCATCCGGCTGATTGGAGAATACTACATAGTAAGTTCCGTTCGGTACACCAATGATTTGATAGATACCATTATCATCTGTTACTGCTACTCCTACAGGAGTGTCAGTAGTTGCATCGTATAAGGTTACGGTTACACCGGGGATTCCTGGCTCACCTGGATCCTGTACACCGTTTCCGTTTACATCATTCCAAACGAAGTCACCGATAATTCCTGTTGCAGCAGGGTTAAAGATTCCCGCATCTACAGTAAGATTAGCTTCTCCGTTTGCAAGTGCGATAACGCCGGTTTTTCCTGTTCCTGTATTTGCGTCACTGTCTTTGTCGTCAGCGGTTGCATTCGCAGGAGCGAATCCGAATCCGGAAGGCAATCCGAAGCCAACTACATACTGACCAGCAGCTAAATCATTAAAGATATATTCGCCTTGTCCGTCAGTAGTGGTGGTTTTGATTACTGTAACGCCATCTGCCTGATACAGTGTAACGGTTACATTAGGAACACCTGGTTCTCCTGCATCCTGTACACCATTATTATTTAAGTCGTTCCAAACGAAGTTACCCAAAGAAGCTTTTCCACCTTCAACTGGTCTGCGGATAATACCTGCATCAAGATCTGAGTTGTATTGAGCCGCAACGAGTGTAAATGAAGGAGTAAGACCGCTGGAGGTATTGGCATCACTTCCATTTGCAGTACCTGTAGTCTGAGTAGTAAACTGATAATCTAAAGGAAGATTACTGAATCCTACATAATAACTTCCAGCAGGTAAGCCTGTGAAGCGGTAGAAGCCGTCGTCGTCTGTAGCAGTTGTTTTCACTACTGCATTGGTTGTAGCATTGTATAAAGTTACGGTTACTCCCGGTACGCCTGTTTCATTTGCATCCTGAACACCGTTTTCATTTAAGTCATACCACACATAATCACCTGCACTTGCAGTACCCGGAGGGGTTGTAAGATATATACCTGCGTCAATAGTGGTAAGAACTTCACCTGCTGATAAGCCAAAGAAGTTGGTTTGTTTGGTACCCGGGAAGATATCACTGTCTGCATTGTCATCTCCTGCATCCTGAGGACTTACAGAATAGCCGGCAGGCGTGATAAATTTAACATAGTATGAACCTGGATTTACATTTGTAAACATATAGTATCCAAATTCATTGGTTACCGTTGAAGCAACAAGTACGTTTGAGAAATTGAACAGCTGAGCAGTAATTCCTCCAACTCCCGGCTCACCGGCATCCTGAATACCATTCTGGTTAAGGTCATTCCACACGAAGTCTCCTACACTTGCTGTACCGCTGTTAGCTGGTTTAATTCCTGCATCTACTGTGGTTTTCACCTCACCCGCTGCCAAAGTAATGGTAGCAGTTTTACCAGTAGTAGGATTAATGTCACTGTCAAGATTATCAGCAGTAGCATCTACTGGAGAGAATGCATAACCCGCTGGTAAGCTTACTCCAACTGTATAGTTTCCTGCAGGAAGATTCGTAAACTGATAATATCCGTCTGAGTTGGTTACTGTTGTTGCTACAGGCTGATTGGCAGCATTGTATAAAGTTACAGTAACATTTGCAAAGCCGGGTTCAGTTGCATCCTGAATTCCATCACTGTCCTGATCAAGCCATACATAATCTCCGATTGAAGCATTATTCGGAGTGGTATAATAAACACCGGCATCCACTGTACGGATATCATCTCCGTAATTGATTGCAATTGCATCGGTTAAACCTGTTAATGTATTCGGGTCACTGTCATTTGCGTCTGTTGTTGCATCTTTCGGAGAGAATACATAGTCTGTCGGTAAAGTAAATCCAACTTTATAGCTTCCTGGCTGACCTATTGCGAACAGGTAGTTACCAAAAGCATCAGTAAGTGTAGTTGCTACCGGCAGATATGTTCCGCTTCCATTGTCTTTGTAAAGAGTAACTGTTACTCCCGATACACCCACTTCTGTTGCATCCTGAATACCATCTTTATCTGTATCATTCCATACTCTGTCTCCGAGGAACGCTTTACAAGGCTCCGGATTAATGGTTATGGAAGTAATATCGAAACAGTTATTTGAAGTAGTACTCAGTACATAAATAGTCGTTGTATCATTAAGGATAATTGAACCGGATACCTGATTTGCTACTGTAGGAGGCGTGTCAGTATGGAATGTAATTGTTCCACCTGTATTATTTGCATCCACTACTGAAATCAGTGATAAGTTGAACACATTACCCAGGCAGTATGTCTGACCAGGAATGGTTGCACTAAGGTCCGGTGTAGAATTAACCGTTACTGTTACGTTATCTGAATTAACACATCCGTTAGCACCTGTAGTAGTCAAAGTATAGGCAGTGGTCACTACCGGGTTAGCTACTGGATTAAGGATATTGGTAGCACTTAATCCGGTTGCAGGGCTCCAGCTATAAGATACTCCGTTGGAAGTACCGTTTAACTGAATACTACCACCATTACAGATAACCTGATCTGCTCCTGCGTCTGCAGTTGGAGGAGTGATGTTTTGATTCACTACTACTGCGTCAGTGGAGGTACATCCGTTTGCGTTGTCAGTTACCGTTAAGGTATAAGTGCCTGGAGTAGTTACACTGATTTGTGCTGTCGTTGCACCTGTATTCCAGCTGTAGCTGTTACCTGATACTGCTGCTGTGCCTATCGTTACGCTCGTTACTGAACAGGTTAACGTCTGGTCTGGGCCTGCGTCTGCAGTTGGAGGAGTGATGTTTTGGTTCACTACTACTGCGTCAGTGGAGGTACATCCGTTTGCGTTGTCAGTTACGGTTAAG
>JAIBAH010000056.1 GCA_019695295.1 Bacteroidia bacterium
AATCCGGAATGCGATTTTGATTTTAAAAGACAATGCTGAGTTCTCCGGAGGTTGATTCCGGTTACTTCTCCCCAAAAAAACAGAAGTCCTCAATCCTTACTTCACTACTCTCCTTACTTCCTGTTTATCAGCCCATTGAATTACGATAAAATACAGTCCTTTTTCCCATGCGTGAGTGGGGATTGTCAGGAAATCCTGCCCTTTTTGGAAATCTACGGTTTGTCCGAGTGCGTTCAGTACGGTGATGGAAGTATGGGTGGACTCGGGGGGAAGGGCGATGTACAGGTTATCGGTTACGGGGTTGGGGTAAACCCGGATTGTATCGAGGCTGAAGTCGGGAAGTCCGGTAACGGGAAAGAGGGCGGAGCCGCATTCGGGGTAGTATCCTGTCTTGCCGGTGATATCGGTTCCGGAGAGGTAATACGATAGCCCTTGGAATACAGCGGACGGAATGAGGGTGTAATTGCCCCAGATTCCGTCGTTGGCTAAATAATCATTATGTTGGCCGTCATCGTAAAGGTTCATGGTCTGAGGGCTTCCTCCGTTCAGGCTGAATTCCATTTCAACGGTAAGGGAAGCGTTTTGCTCGTCTTCGGCTTTTATCATAAAATACAAAGTGTCGTTACCCTGTTTGAGTTTGGGCTGATGGAAAAAGGGTGCAACGTCCACCAGTTGAAGTTGCTGGATTGCATTATTTCTTCGGGTAGTGATATACGGTTTTAGTCCGTAATCCACATGTCCTCCCAAAGACTGAGTATAAGCGTTGGTGAAATCATTATACGTAAACCCATAATCCAGCGTCCGGAAAGAATCCGCCGCGGCGAAAGGGGCAATCCGGTTTTTTATCGAATCAATTTCCGGGAAAAGGGCAACTTCTTTAAAATTTCCTTGAATCCATTGGTTTATATAATACGAAAAACGGTTACGGTATTCGGGAACGGAGAGGATTCGGGTATATAAAGGTCGTTTTTCGGAAGAAGAAGAAGGATTCCAGCTGTAAATATTCCGGTTTCCCCAGTCTTTTCCCAGCCAGTCTATGCCCAGTGTATTGTCAATATCATAAGGAATGTATTCAAACTGACCGGTCAGGAGATTATGATAGAGATAAAAATTATTTTTATTATAAATATATCCGTCCCAGTTTCCGGTAAGAATATCAAATGCCATGTACTGAAGGTAATCATTTACATTGAATACTTTTTCGAGTTCACAGGGTAAATCCTGAAGCGGAGTATTGTTTAACACACCGATGAAAAGGGCGAGTTCAGAATAATCGTCCTGGGATTCATTGATTTTCAGGTCATAAGCTTGTCTTCCGTTATATTCGGCCTTGTACAAATCGGGGTTTGCGCCCAGATAATCCAAATCCGCCGGATAAAGGCATTTGAACAGGTTTCCGTCATTGTCTCCAAACCGGCTTTTGACAAAACGGTCGTCAATATGCTCCACGTTGATATAGAGGCCGTAATAAATCCCGTTGATAAAAACCCGAACATGATTGGCACGGGGAGATGCTACGCCTGCATTGCTGAGCAAGTCCCATCCGGTTTTAGCCCGAATCACACAAGGGTCATTGTGCTCTCCGTTCAGGTTCATTTTTTCGAGGCCGTAATACCTTCTTCCGGGAACAAAAGAATTAAAAGAGATTTTAAAAGATTTTTTGAACGCATTGCGGGAAGTATTTCCCCTCAGCCGGAAGCCGGTATTCAGGATTGTATCCCGGATTGTACCGTTGTCAAAAATAAAGGTTGCGGAATATTCCTTATCGCTCCAAACATCTGCATAAATCGCTTCGAGGGAGTCAGGATGAATCAGAATGTTGATTTCAGGGATTTGCGTATCTGAAAATATTTCGCCGGGTTCGGGATTAATCCAGTACTGGGCAAAAAGGGAAGAGGAAAGAATGCAGAAAAAAAAGGAAAGGAGAAATTTATTCATTTTGAAATTTAATCTGAGGAGAATCTGTTTGGGGATATAACGAAAAAAAGGAGTAGCCGGTTTGTAATCCCGGAAAAGTAAAACCGGAGTATCTCTCTAAAAGAATACACTCCGGTTTTGTATTAACAGAAACTGTGTGACGATTCCCTAAAAAGTAATGGTCATAAGTTTGTAGTTATTCTGAGAAGGATTTCCGACCCCGATGAGAATCATCTGATTGGCGCTTACCATACGGGAGCGGGCAGGGAAAAAGTAGTTCATAGACTGATCATTGTTGGCAAGCACTTTATCTGTACGGATACCCGTTTTTAAATCGACACCCTGACACATCAGTTTACCGGCGGCTCCTGCCTCTGTCAGATACACAAAATGGATTTTTCCTTTGGTTTTTCCGAGAGAATAAGAGAGATACTGTACATAGTTTCCTTTTACATTATCCCGTTGTTTTTTGGAGATATTGCCGGCAAAATTCAGCCCTGTATGATTCAGTTTAAAGCTCATATATCCGATATCGCCGTAGAAAATTTTGTCGTTGTCCTTGTATTCTTCTTCAAATATAATGGTGGCAGAAGGTTCAATGCCCTTGGTAATTACTCCGGGGTCAAGTACCATCTGAAAATTGGAGAAACTGCTTCCGTCCTTATATTTTGTCATCCAGGTATCCGGAATTTCGGATACAGAATCCCTTACCAATTTTACCGAATCTCCGGCAATTTTATATTTACCGCAGTAAAGATGGGTCCAGTACTCATTTTGTTGTCCCTGGCGTATTCCATTTTTGGAGCCCATCGGTTTTGCATTGAGCTTAGGGTCAAAAGTAGAAATCATGCCGGCCACTATTGCGTCTTCGCTGGAGGATAATTTCAGAAAACTATTGACCATATACTGTGCGCTGTCTAATTTTACTTTTTCATATACTGCTTTACCGGTTTTGGTATTGAAGTACATAATCACCGGCGGAGTAATGGTATCTTTGATACTATAAGTGAGTTTGGACGCCGTGAGCAGAAATGTAGGGTTTCCTTTGTCGTCAATGACCGCATCTTTGATAGAATACTTATCACTCATCGGGAAAGAAATTTCCTGTTCCCATAGATTTTCTCCGATACTTGACCAGGCCGTAGCATAATTTTTAGTGCCATTTGTGGAAAACCACATCAGACATTTATCCGCAGGAGAAAGAATGATACTTTCATTCATGTCTTTTTTGGGTGCATTCTTTCCGTATTTAGAGAGAACGGTGACATCGAGATCAGGAGATTTTCCGTCAAAATCCCAGAAACGGGCAACGGAAATCGTTCTTTTTTCCTTTGCACTGTACTGATGTCCGATGACAACGTATTTTTTGTCCAGTTTATATAAATGCGTAACCTCCGGAATCTGATCGTAGCCGATGTAAGTAAGGGGTTTGAACCATATTTCGGAATAATCAGTAATACGGTACTTCTGGAGATAATAATTTTCTTCCTGCCTTCCGGCGATATTTTCGGGCCAGTATTCGATATACACAAACTCATCTCCTCCTCCCGGTGCTACCATCAATGGATATCCGTATTCAAATACGCTGTAGTCTTTGATTGGAAAAACGTCTTCTCCTGTAATTTGCTGGGCATTCAGGGTAAGCCCCGTACAAATCCAGAAAAGCAAAAACAGATTTTTTTTCATTTTTATTAAAAATATTAGTTTTATATCACTCTATTTAACGAAAAAAATACAAGGATGTTATACACGAAGGAAAAGGAAACCGGTACGGAATAGCCTTATTTTAATACCGGAACCTTCTCGGGGCAAGATTCATTCTCAATCCCCCCCACACGCCGGCCGATTTGAAAGTGTTTTCCTGACGATATCTTCCTTCCATCTCTACAAACGTATCGGTATCCAGTATCTGATAGGTAATTCTGCCGTAAGCCTGAAGGATGTTTACTTTATTGCCGATTCCTACGTAGTAATGCCAGTTTCCGGCTCCGGTAGAGGGTAGATTTTCATTATAGACATGCGTTACATCTCCACCGTAATTGTCTCCGTTTTTATCGTTCCCTTTTACGCCATACATTCCGCCTGCCTCAAAATTCCACTGCGGCAAAGGATGATACCGGAAAGTCATGCTTAAATCCCGGGCGTTTCCACCCAGTCCGTATCCTAAAGACTGACCGTAATGTGTATAGTTGGAGGACGCGTTATAATGCTGATAAAGATAAGGGCGGGCGTTATTGAACTCCACCTGCATGTCCAGCGTAGGAATATTAAACATATCAATGTATTTGAGTCCTGCCTGATAGGCTGTTTTTGCATACCTTGAACCCGGCGGACGTTTTTCTTCCAGAAATCCATTTTTGAAATCAGAAAATCTGAAATCATCAATGAGGAATTGTCCGTAAGCCTGAAAATGATTGAGGAAATTGTATTTTGCTGAAAATCCGATAAATCCATTGTCGGAGCTTCCGATTGCCTGTTCGATAGAGCGGTAAAAAATAATCGGATTCACGTATTGCAGTTCGAAGCCTCTTCTGCCGTTGGGTAAAACCGGATTATAAACGATAGATTCAAATGCGCTGATGGAAATATTCCGGTTGGGTTTGAAGGAAAGCTGATGAAAAACTGCGTATTTTCTGGGGAAAGCTCCTTCGCTATCGTTTTTCCCTTTGAAATAATCTATCATTTGCGCAAAACGATTGGAGTATTCCAGTTTCCATACGCGGGTATTGATGTCCAGCGCAAGGCAATTGGCCGGATTGTCGGAGAGAAACATACTCTGACTTCCATTTCCCCAAAAAGCACGGTCGTACCCGAACTTCATCCGCATTTGTTTGAAGGGGGAGTAAGTAATATAAGCCCTTGAGCTAAAAAAATCCAGACTGTTATTGTTTCTTGCAAAGCGTTTCACATAGGCTTCTCCCGGAAGATTGAGTCTTTCATCTCTGACTACCACTCCGTCGGGGTCGGCTTTTTGCATTACAAACTGAGGTACACGCATTACGTTGTCATATACCTCCGTAAAAAAACCGATTTTACGGTTAAAGTCTCCCCGTACCTGTATCCCTCTGGAGTTGATGGAAAGCATCTCCAGATTTTGTCCGGAATAATACTCCCCTCCTCCAAAAAATTGCATGGCCGGGTTTACATAAATCCGGAATTTGTCGTCTGTATGACTATAAAAATCTCTTTTGTTTTTATAGAGAAGTCCCCGGATTAACCCTTTTTCTTTGGTTTTTTGTGCGTATTCATCGTCTGCAAGGTGACGCATTTTCCGGTGCCATCTCAATTCGTAGCAACCCATACCGGAAGAGTCTGTAGCGGCAAAGATTTCGGAAACAGCCTGTCTTCCATAGGGCTTGATATCGGTATGAATGGTTTGACCGGTGTAGTTCCGGATATCCAGACGGTCAATATAATGGTATAAATCGTGATTGAGAAGGATTTCAGAATCCTGAGCCATCAGGGATTTTCCTGTCAGAAAACAGAGACACAAAAATGCGTATTTTTTTAACATAATAAATAAATTAATCTTCCGGATTCATATTTAATCGGCGCATAAAATCAGCTTTTCTCCTTGCAGATACATCCACAATCGTTCCGTCGGTTAACTCTACGCTGCCTCCTCTTCCCCGGATATAGTTTTTGAGAAAAAGCAGATTGATGAGGTGCGACTGATGGATTCTGAAAAAATTATATTCTTCCAGCAATTCTTCGTACTCCTTGATGGTTTTTGACACAAGAATCCGGCGTTTATCGGCAAGAAAAATATAGGTGTAATTCCGGTCTGATTCGCAGCGGATAATCTCTTCGGGATTCACTACCGTAAAACCGGAAGCCGTTGGAAGTACAATTCTTTTCAGGGTTTGATGGGGATTACGGGCCTGCTGTACGAGTACCTCTACACTTTCTTTGGTTGGGAAAGATACGGATTCTCCGGATTTTCGTTTTTCAACCACTCTTTCCACTGCTTGTTGAAGTTCCTCAATATCAATGGGTTTGAGTAAATAATCCGTAGCGGAAAATTTAAATGCTTTAACGGCATACTGATCGTAGGCAGTGGTAAAAATCACATCAAAATTGATGTTTGCGCATTTTTCCAGCACCTGAAATCCGTCCCCGTCGGGCAATTCTATATCCTCGAATACCAAATCCGGCTGATGCTCCTCGATAGCCAGAAGTGCTTCTTTGACAGAGCCTGCGATAGCCACAATTTTTACTCCCTCGCAATATTCTTCTACAAGGGATTTAAGCAATTGCTGACTGTTTTTTTCATCTTCGACGATTAATGCTTTTAGCATATAGTTAAATTGATTTATCTTTTTTTCTTATTATTATTATAAATATCCCTGATAGCAACCGCAGCACAGGTACACCCAAAAATTGCGGGCATATAGGAAATAGTACCGATTACCGATTTTTTCTTGGTGTCGTTAGGCGTAGGGACAACTCTGGACTGATCGGCGATTTCAGAAGAAAAAACTACCTTTACTCTCCGGTAAATGCCCATTCTGTGAAGTCTTTTCCTTACGTATTTGGCGAGGTGGTCGTTATAGGTTTTGGAAATATCCGTTACCTGTACCAAAGTAGGGTCCACCTTTCCGCCGGCACCCATAGAGCTCACAAAAGGAATTTTACGGTCATAGCAGCCTTTAATAAGATAGGTTTTGGGGGAGAGGGTGTCGATACAGTCCAGCACATAGGAATAGTCTCCGGTATCAAGTACCTCAAACATTCTGTCGTCTCTCAGGTATTCGGAAATAATGGTAAGGTCCAGTTCCGGGTTTATATCTTTCAGTCTTTGCCCCAGTACTTCTGATTTCAACCTATTTTCGGTAGAGGTCAAAGCGGGAATCTGACGGTTCCGGTTGCTTGCTTCCACCGTATCGGCATCTACAATTGTCATTTTACCGACTCCGGACCTCGCAATCATCTCAGCTGCAATAGCACCTACACCGCCTAATCCAACCACGAGAACGTTGGCATTCATTAATTTTTCTATTTTCTCCTCTCCTAAAAGGAGATTTGTTCTTGACATCCAGTGAGGAATCATACTTATCGAAACCTGATTATATATGAAATGAAAATAAAATTTAAAGCAAGGGCAAATTTAAACAAAATCCTAATCGAAACACCATTTTATCGCCTTTATATCAAATTTTTGCATTTTGTTTTCAGCCTGAACACAAAGTTGCCCGTTTTTTTCGACCCCTACCACATAGGATTCGACGCGTTTCTGATTGATTTCCAGCAAAACAACTTCCTGATAACCATAGAGAAAGCGGAGGTACTCATTTTCAATTTCTGCCGTTTTTCCTTCTTTCAGCAAATGATAAAAGTATTCTGTTTTTTCCAGAATTTTTTCGAGAATTACGGAGACAGAAAAATCAATCCCACTGTATAGTTTCATTGAAATTGCAGTATGCTGAATCTCAGGAGGAAACATTAGCTGATTAATATTGAGCCCAATCCCGATAATGGTGTGTTTGAGGAAATTTCCTTCCAGTTGATTTTCAATAAGAATCCCGGCTACTTTTTTCTTTTCGACGAGGATATCATTGGGCCATTTAATCATGACGGGGGCATTGGGCAAAAAAAACTGTACCGCTTCCCTTAACGCTACCGCTGCCATTTTACTCAGGATGAACATTTGGTCGGCCTGCAAAAAAGAAGGATGAAGAAGCATGCTGAAAGTAAGGTTTTTACCACTCTCCGAAAACCAGGATGTACCCATCTGTCCTTTTCCGTTTTTTTGCTTTTCTGCCATAATGACCGTTCCGTCAGGAGGATTTTCGGACAACAATTGAGACAAAAAGCGGTTTGTAGAGTCTATTTCAGACAATGATATGAAATTATGTCCCAAAAATACGGTATTAAGATTTTTAAGCATTATCTTTGCACTACTTTTTAAGCAAGGTAAAAGCATTTACTGAAAAATGCAAATAAATTGCGGCACTGCAAAAATAGCTTTTACTTTTAACAGACCAATAAAAATACAGATTTAAATTATAAAATATGGTAAGAAAGGACATTTTGGACGCGCATGTGCAGTCGGAGGTTGTGATAAAGGGACTTCAGGAAAAGAAAGGGCAGGAGATTGTAAGAATGGATTTGAAGGGGCTGGAAAGCGCGATAACGGATTATTTTGTAATCTGTACTGCTACTTCGGATAAGCATGCTCAGGCGCTTGCAGATTCTGTAAGAGAATTCATGAAAGATAAAACCAAGTCCCGGCCGGTAAGCGTAGAAGGCTATTTACGGGGAGAATGGATTTTGCTGGATTTTGTAGATGTGATTGTTCATATTTTCCTGCAGGATAAAAGAGAGTTTTACCGGATTGAAGCCCTTTGGGGAGATGCCGGATTTGAAAAAATAGCTGACAAGTAAAAACGTATAAAAAATCCCGGGTAAAAAGTCTTTATATTTTTCCTGACGGGTTTTGGGTATTGAACTTCACTATCAGGCTCATCCCTTTTTTGTTTTCGCAGCCGGAATCCAATCCGGAAAAAACAGACAGATTTTTATCTGAAAAAGAAACAAGTGACGCCGGATTGCGTTATTATTTGGAATAAAAGAGGACTGAGGTAAAGATTTCTCCCGGGTGCTTTGCCCGATTTACTATTTCGTTTGTAGGGTAAGATGGATTTAAATACATTAAAGAAGCTGGTCGGGAAGGGAGAAAGTTTGTTTTTGGAATTTAAAACCAAGGCTTCCAATCCCGAAAAAATTGCAAGGGAATTGGTGGCATTTGCCAATACCAAAGGAGGCGTTCTGCTCATTGGGGTAGAAGATAATAAAACGATTGCGGGCTGTAAATATCCGGAAGAAGAAATTTATGTGATTACCCGGCACTTTGAAGCATATTGTCCTGACCTCGTTTTTCATCTTGAGCGGATTCCGGTGAGCAATAAGCGGGAAGTCATTGCCCTGCATGTAAAAGAACACACAACGAAACCGGTTTTTCTGAAAGACGTTTTGGAGGAAAAGAAAAAAAACGCTTACGTAAGAGTGGCAGATATGAGTATTGTCGCAAGTACAGAGATGGAAATCGTACTTCGCTATGAGAAAGACAAAAGAGACTGGAAATTTTATTACGGCAAAAGAGAGGAAACCATCGTCCGGTATTTGTCTGACCACGCTTCTTTGTCGCTTTCTCAGGCGCAGGAGCTGCTGAAACTACCCCGGAAACCCACTGCCATTACGATGGTTGCTCTTGTAAGGGCGGGTTTGGTAAAATTACAGCCCGGAGAACAGGGCGATTTATTTGTACTGGAAGAGAAAGCATTTGAATAATATCAGCAATAAATAAAAAAGCAGCAGGTCAATGAAAGACGCTGCTGCTTTTTCGTGTATCTGCCGGAAAAAATTATTTTCCGCTAAGTGCCTTGAGGAAATCAATTGCTGGGGTTTCTTTGCTGTAGCTTTTGAGGAGGATATTGTCTTTATTATAAAGGTAAACTCCGGGAGCTACAGTATAACCAAAGTAAGTATCAAATTTCCACTTGGTATCCCTTACAAAATATAATTTATCGAGTGTGGTTCCACCGAAATGAGCCGCTTTAAATTCCTGAATGGGTTGTAAATCTTCTGTAGATACCCAAACAAGGTTGATGTTTTTGAAAGCGGCTTCGGATTCACGAATCCAGTCTGCCTGCTGCGCACAATGCTCACAGTAGGGGTCATAGAAAAAAACAATGGTGGATAAGCCTTGTTTGATGTTGGTGTTGGTAAAAGGCCTGGCATTTAAGTCTTCAAAAGTAAAAGCAGGCATTTTTTTCTGAGCCTGAGCCGACAAAGAAATAAATCCTGTGAAAACAACGAGTGAGAGAAAATAAATAATCTGTTTCATGACAATTGTGAATGTTTTAAAAAATATGGTTTTAAAAAAATTTATGATTAAAAACGTATAAAAAATCAGGTTTTTATCTATCTTTGTAATGATTGACGAAACCCGCTTTCTTAATATCTTCCATTATACGCAAAAAGTCAACAAAAGTATATGTTCAAACGATATATTCTGCTCATTATTGCTACACTTATAATCAACCAGCCGACACTCTCGCAGAAATCTGCACTGACAGAGCTAAAGCAATACGTTTCTTCCCTGCAAAATATGGAAGGAATGACCAATGCTTCCTATGGATTTTGCCTGATGGACGAAAAAGGCAGCCTGCTTGCACAGCATGATATGAACCGTAGCCTTTTGACGGCTTCTACGATGAAAGTCATCACAACGGCCACTGCTCTTGCTGTTTTGGGAGAGGGCTACCGCTACAAAACTTTCATTGAGTACGACGGAGAAATCCAAAACGGAGTTCTGAACGGAAATGTTTACATAAGGGGGACGGGCGACCCGAGTACAGGAAGTGACCGCTTTGGGAATGAGCATAGTATGGAAAATGTACTGAGGAAATGGGGAGAAGAAATCCGCAAGGCCGGTATTCTGAAAATCAAGGGAAAAGTAATCGGAGATGCCACTCTTTTTTCGTCTCAGACGATTCCCGACAACTGGGTTTGGGCAGATATCGGAAATTACTATGGAACAGGGGCTTCCGGTTTATGTCTGAATGAAAATATGTATAAAATTCATCTGAAAACAGGAAACAGGGAAGGAGATCCGGTTCAGCTTCTGTATTGGGATGAAAATATGAAAAACCTTCAGTTTATCAATGAGCTGACGACGGGTAAGGCTGGTTCAGGAGATAATTCTTTTATTTTTGGCGCACCTTATACTACCCTCCGGTATATCAGAGGAACGCTGCCGCCGGGTCATGAGGATTTTGTCATAAAAGGTAGCGTACCCGACCCCGAAGGCTTTGCCGCCGAAATGCTGTGCGACAAACTGGCCGAAATGGGTATTCCTACTACAAGCGGAACTGGTAGCATGCTGAAACTGCAGGTGGAAGGAGGGGTTTCTTCCCTTCAGAGAAATCCGATTTATACGCATCTTTCTCCCCCCTTGAAAGAAATCGTTTACTGGACAAACCAAAAAAGCGTAAACTTATTCGCTGAGTGTTTGCTCAGTACAATTGCCCTGATGAAAACCGGCGTGGCTACCACAAAAAAAGGGATTGAAGAGGTATGGAAATTCTGGGAACAAAAAGGAATTGCTTCAGAAGGAATGTTTTTGCAGGATGGCAGCGGACTTTCTCCCAATAATGCCGTTACGGCCTATCAGATGACGAGTGTGCTGCATAAAATTTCAGGCGAACCCTGGTTTCCGGCTTTATTTTCGTCATTACCCGTATCCGGAAAATCAGGAACCCTTTCTTCAATGACGAAGGATACACCCGCCGAAGGAAAAATACACGCCAAAAGCGGATATATGAGCAGGGTAAGGACTTATGCAGGATATGTAACGACAAAATCCGGAAAAAGATATTCTTTTACTATATTTGCAAATAATTACAATGATAGTGCTTCTGCCATGAAAAAAAGGCTGGAAGAGTTATTTGTAAAATTAGCAGAATTAGAATAGATAGTTGATTATGAGCATAGAACCAAAAGCCTCCACGCTTATTCCTCCGGTGATTATCAGTGGCGTAGGGATTGGAGACGTAAAAATCGGAGATAGCCCCGAAAAGGTTGTGGCTGCAATGAAAAGCCCGGGGGTATTATCGGATTATGAAACAGAGTATAAAATATTTAATGATTACGGTTATGTTCCGGAGCATTACCTGCAATTCTTGCTGGAGTTTGATAAACTTCTGATTTTTCAGGAGGATGACAATCCCGCTTATCCTGTTTTTAAGGTGTACTTTAAGGATAATGCCGCTGTATTTATGATTATTTCCTCCTATGGAACGGATGTCTTTGACTATAATTACTGCCGGCAGATAGAAACAGAAAAGGGAATATCATTCGGTGACTCGGAAGAAGATATTTTTGAACGTTACGGAAAAGAAGACATCAATCACATTTACGGAAACTATGACGGGGATTATATTTATCTTAAACTGGGGGTTTCTTTTATTTGTGATGAAAAAAAACTCCGGGTAATCCGGGTTTTTAAGCAACTCAGCGATAGTAAAAAGATATCAAAATTAAAAACCCACTATAAAAAACTAAAATAGCCTCAGCTTTTATTGCATTCTTTGAATGATTTTGTTTACGGCTTTTGGAAAAGCGTACTTCTTCAGTTCATTTGCAGGAATACATAAAACGGAATCAGTATCTATCCCGCTTTTTATACTGAATACCCTGAGGTGCATATCAAAATGGGTAAAAACGTGTTTAAACTCAAACTTTTTCTCTGAATCCGGATAACGACAAATGCCGGCCTCCCAGTTTTCGTGTCTTACTTCTTCGTTGGGAATCTCGTACAATCCGCCCCATATTCCCTTTTCCGGACGACGCAAAATGGCAATGCTACCGTTTTTTTCTACCCAGTAAAAATGAAAATACCGGGTTTCTCTTTGTAGTTTTTTGGATTTAACCGGCAAAAAAGCCTGACTTCCTGCTTTCACAGAAAGACAATCCTTTTCCAGCGGGCAAAGAATACAGGCAGGTTTTGTGGGGGTACAAATCGTAGAGCCTATATCCATGATTCCATGATTAAAGGGAGCAGAAGGTACATTTTTTACCCATTCATCTATGATTTCCTGATACCGGTTCAGGGTTGCGGTAATATCCACCGGAGAAAAATCATTAAGGACTCTGCTCATTACCCTCAGTACATTTCCATCAATCACTCCTACCGGATTATCAAAAGCAAATGAACCAACCGCCCTTGCGCTATACCTTCCCAATCCTTTTAATTTTATGATTTCCCGGTAGTCTTCCGGAAAGTTTCCATTATAGAGCGTCATCAGCTGAATTGCCGCTGCATGAAGATTTCTGGCTCTGCTGTAATACCCCAATCCTTCCCAGTATTTCATTACTTCATCGATTGAGGCACCGGCGAGCGATTCAATATCGGGGAATCGTTCTATGAACCGCTGATAATAAGCAGTTCCCTGTGCAATCCGGGTTTGCTGAAGGATTACTTCCGAAATCCAGATTTTGTAAGAGTCTCTGGTTTCTCTCCAGGGGAGGGGCCGGCCGTTAAGATGATACCATTCAATGATACTTTCTGCTATTTTCATACTTCGCCTTCCTCTACTTCTTCCACTACCTGAACCAGTACATTTTTTTCGATTTCCCTTGCCGTAGGTGTATTCGCAATTCCGCCTAAAGCAGTTTCTTTGTACTGAGTTTCCATCGAAGCCCCTACTTCTCCCATTGCATCTATTACCTCATCCACAGGAATAACTGCAGAGTCTCCTGCAAGGGCAATCTGAGCGGAAGCAAACGCAATGACAGAAGCGGACGCATTTCTTTTTACACAAGGCACCTCCACAAGTCCGGCCACCGGGTCACAAATCAGTCCCAGCATATTCATGATGGTAATCGCTACGGATTCGAAGATTTGCCCGAGGTCTCCGCCAAGGCAATACACGATTGCGCCGGCTCCCATAGCGGCAGCGGTTCCGGTTTCTGCCTGACACCCGCCAACGGCTCCTGAGATAGAAGCCCTTTTTTCAATGATTAGCGCAATACCGGCAGATACGAGCATGCCTTCCAGTATTTTTTGCTTGGGAATATCCGGGTGGATTTCAGACAAAGTGGTGAGCACCCCGGGCATAATCCCGGAAGCACCCGCAGTGGGCGCAGCTACAATTCTTCCCATACAGGAATTCAACTCTTTGGCGGCCAGTGTATAGTAGAGTAGTTTCTGAAAGTTTTCACCCAGTACAGATACTTTACAGTCTCTTACTTTTTTTGCTCCGTTGTTTATCATCCCACTGATAGAAGTCATGTCTTTTTCCAGCCCGGTTTTTACGGCGTCCTTCATTACCGCATAAGCCTGATCGAGTTTTAGCCAGATTTCATTTTCTGTTCTGCCCTTCTGCTCGATTTCGTATTCCAGCACCGGTTGCCATACAGGGACATTGTGTGTTTCAATGTGGTTTTTCCATTCACTGAAGCTATTAAAAAGAATAGACATGATAGACTTTTATTGATTGAATTATAAATAAAGAAGCAATATAGTTATTTTACCATAAACTATATTACTTCTTCTATGTTTTTTTTAATTTCGCGGAAAAATCAGAACCGGTGACGGATACCCATACCCATTGCAAGGACATTATTCCCGGAAGGGGGCTGATAAAGATGAAAGCTCGTTCTGCGGTCTTTTTTTCGATTGGTACACAAGGCGTAGATACTCAGGGTAGTGGTGAGCGTACCCAACCCAATATTGGCAAAAGCCAGACTGTTTTCACCAGCGGTATTTTGGTTAAAACCGCCATCATCAGAGGCAAGTTTCACTGAGCCCATCGTTACTGACCCAAGGCCACTAAAGATTCCTACTATCGGCAAAACCGAATTTCCCCGGCTTCGGCTGATGTTTGTGAGATTAATCGTATTCACTCCGATATTAAAGCCTCCCAGAATCCCGGACCACGCACCGTATGCAGGATGAATATAAGAGGGAGGATTGGGGCTTATATATTGCGGTTGGATTGTGGCAAGTTCTTCCATTGTAAAACCAAACTCATTTGCCCATTTTCCAATAACGGGGGTATTCATTTCCATGATTCTACTGTATTTGAAATCCCTGTTAATCTCCTCTGCCACGGCCTGTCCTTTGGTTTGCTGAATCAGATATCCTACCGCACAAATGACATTATCCTTATCAATGAAACAGGGTCTTCTTTCTGCTCTGTCGTAATTTACCGGGAAAGCACCTCTGTTCCAGTACTCATTCAGCAAGTCCAGCATATTCAGACGTTTTTCTTTCTGTGATGGAGATAAATGGGAAATATCTTTGTTTCGCAGTAACTCTTCAGCATAACGAAGATGAGACTGTACGCGCTGAAATTCATCCGCAGAACCCGAAGGTTTTTCGCCGTAATAATGAATATAACCGGCGTCTCCGATTACCGGATTGACGGGTTCGTTTCTGAGTGGCATTCCGGAGGGAATAAAAGAAGAGGCCAAAGCAAGAAAAAGTGCTGAAAACAATACAATCTGAATTCTTCTCATAACTGAAATGAATAAAAAGTGAATTGGAAATTATAAAAAAGGCGTTAATCCGGCCTTTTCCTCCATTACGTTAGCAAATGAAAAACCGTTGGTACGTGAACGGTTATTTTACAATCCATTTTTTTACTGCCTCTACCTGTTTTTTATCTTTATTCCAAAGTCTCATAATATAAATACCGGGTTCGAGGGTAATATCCATCCCATTGACTTGTTTTCCCGAAGGAAGAAATTGATTTTTCTGTACAATATTTTTTCCCTGAGCATCAAAAATCTGAATCTCTCCATTATAAGCGGCATTGTTGTTCTGAATGATGGTATAAAAAACACCACTGTTGGGGTTAGGGGCAATTTCCAGGCTTGTAGTCAGAGAAGAAGTCTCCAGCAATATTTTTCCGGCATTGGGGATTCCGTAGCCATAAAGGGAGTCCGGATTCTGAAACCGGTCAGCAGAAGCAATCATTGCCTTATATAAATCATAGGCCGGAATATTGGGTCGTGCCTGACGTACGCAGGTCATCATTCCGGATAAAACCGGGCAGGAAAAAGAAGTTCCGTTTCCTCTTACTACAGTTCCTGTAAGGTCCTGAATATAAGTTGCCTGTCCTAAGGCCATGATGTCGGGTTTGATTCTGCCATCGGCTGAGTTTCCCTGCGAACTGAAAGACGCTCTGATGAGGTAGGGATTTACGGCTCCTACTGCGATTACGGAGTCGCCGTCTGCGGGAGCAATAATGGTTCTCCAGTTTGAGCCTCCTTCATTTCCGGCGCTGTTTACTACAATGATTCCTTTGGAAGCGGCAATATCGGCAGCCCGGGTGATTATCGCCTTATCCCCATCCAAATCAGAAGGCTGATAACTCACATCGGTAGTATCCATCAGAAAATACCCCAGAGAAGTAGAAAAAATCTGTGCCCCCAAACTATCCGCTACTTCTGCGGCCCTTACCCAGTTGTCTTCTTCCTGATGGGTTTCGGATGCATCGTTTTCTGTACGGAATAAAAAATAATCGGCGCCGGGTGCACTTCCCTGCAACTGTCCGGGGACTATCCCTGCAATAATGGAAAAAACCCAGCTCCCGTGCCTGCAATACCCTCCGGAGGCACACTCTTCAAATACATTCTGGTCATTATCTACATAATCATAAGTATAATGAACCCGGTTTTCCTGAAAAACATGCGAAAATCCGGAAAGCTGGTCCACAAATTTAAAACCATTGTCAAAAACTGCCATTTTTACTCCTTTCCCGGTGTATCCGGCATCGTGAAGCAAATCCAGCCCCAGCATTTTGAGTTGCCAGTCATAGCGGTTTACCATTACGCTGTCTAAGGTAGAATCCGCCCTTTGTTCAAGATTGGCAGTCATCAGCGGCATGATTTTATGAATGGATTTTACGTACGGCCGGTTCTCAATCGCTTTTGCCTGCTCAGGAGTCATGACTACAGAGGCGGCGTTGAGCCACCGGGAAGGGTGCTTCACACGGATTCCGGATTGGTTCAAATCAGAGAGATAAGCCTGATTTACCGGAAAATCTCTTTCATCCAGGGCGATGTTTTGCCATAAACGGTTTTCCAGTGCGTCAGGCGATAATGCCGGCAAGGCGGATTCTGTATTTTTGTCCTTGAAAAACACCCAGTATCCGGACTGAGCAAAAAGAGCATTCCCTCCGGCGAAGAGGAGCAGAAATCCGGCAAGTAGAATCGGTTTAATCATTATATATTTTAATTTATGAAGGTAAAATGATGCAGTATTCCTCCTTATTAACGGACGAAAGTCCCAAAGGGATTACTTTGCCTGAAACGAATCAGGCTATTCATAAAAACCCTGCTGATAAATTTTTGTTTATCAGCAGGGTTTTGTCTCAATCCTTTTCAATCTGTTTATTTGGTGGATTTAGATGGCTCGGTCGTTTTGGTAAGGCTGGCTTCCTGACCTAAAGATATAAGTACAGCCTGAATTTTTGCGGCAGAAGTACGGTTGTAGTCATAAACAAAAACAATCTGTCTGTAAGCCGGGGAAACATTTACGAAAGTTACGCCTTCTGTTTTTTCGAGTGCAGGCTTTATGATATCAAATCTTTCCTGGTCAAAATTGTCAATGGTAAAAATACCGCGGGCTACATTTCCTTTGGATACAACCTGAGTGCTGTTATTCGCAGTGCTTTGGGCAGAGGCTGCAAAACAAATACCGCTAAACATTAAAATAAGCAATAAACCTTTTTTCATATTATTAATATTAATTTAATTTTTTAAAAATAAATTGAGCTGCCAAATTACTGATAATTAACATATCTAACGAAATTTTGTTGCTGAACGGCATAAAAAAAAACATAAACGGTAAAAAAAGTTTGCAAATTCTAAATATAGCAGTAATTTTGCGGCGGGTAAAGGCTATGTGTCCTGATCCCCGTGAACTCCGCCAGGACCGGAAGGTAGCAACGGCAACGGGTTGATCGTTCGATATAGTACTTGCCCTTTTTTTATTTATAAAAATCCTAAACTCTTATTGTCCTACTTCCGTTATTGATAATGAATGGATTCATTATGGATATACGAATTATTGTTTTTGTCATTTACGGGTTTTTGATGTTTTTATCGGGATTTTCTCAAAAACAATCAATTGACAAAACCTCAGAAATCGTTTTAAATCAAAACAAACAAACTATGCCGGATTTTAATACTTCAAATTTGGATACCGCTACTTTTGGTGCGGGTTGCTTTTGGTGTGTAGAAGCCATTTTCCAGCGGCTCGGGGGGGTTCATAGTGTAAAATCAGGATATTCCGGAGGGAGTATCAAAAACCCTACCTACAAGGAGATTTGCTCAGGGCTTACAGGACACGCTGAGGTCTGTCAGATTACTTATGACCCGAAGGTAATCGGGTTTGAATCGCTGCTTGCTGCATTCTGGCAAACCCATGACCCGACTACCCTGAACCGTCAGGGAGCGGATGTGGGTACTCAGTATCGTTCGGTTGTGTTTTATCATGATGAGAATCAGAAAACCCTTGCAGAAAAATACAAAAAAGAACTTGACGAGTCTGGTGCTTTTAAAAACCCAATCGTTACAGAAATAAGCCCTTTTACTATTTTTTATCCGGCGGAAGACTATCATCAGAATTACTTCAACGATAATGGCGGTCAGCCTTATTGTTCTTTTATTATAAAACCCAAAGTGGAAAAATTTGAAAAAGTATTCAAGGATAAATTAAAGAAGTAAACCATGAATTCCTATTTCGGAGAAATAAAAAATGCTGCTGCTACGCTTTGGGATGGACTCAAAGTGACTTTTCCACATCTGATTAATCTGGGAAGAGTAAAGCAGGAGCGGAATATTGATACTAAAAATTATTTTCAAGATACCAACCTTGCAGTGACCGTTCGCTATCCGCTGGAGAATATTCCCGTTCCGGATAACGGAAGATACCGCCTGCATATGGAAGCGGATGATTGTATTGTGTGTGATAAATGTGCAAGGATTTGTCCGGTAGATTGTATTACGATTGAAGGAATAAAAGCCGGGGAAACAC
Organism: Bacteroidia bacterium; assembly: GCA_019695295.1. Taxonomy (GTDB): domain Bacteria; phylum Bacteroidota; class Bacteroidia; order J057; family J057; genus JAAFHL01. The sequence goes on from JAIBAH010000056.1 coordinate 18,467, forward strand.
TGGGAGTTACTTCGGATGGCTCCAAAAAAAGAATTCATCTGCCGGTATTTGATATTGATATGGCAAAATGCTGCTTTTGTGGATTATGTACTACGGTTTGCCCTACGGAGTGCCTGACAATGACTAAAGTCTATGATTACAGTGAAACCGACAGGGATAATCTCATTTACCACTTTGGATTATTAAGCCCGGATGAGGCTCAAAAACTCAAAGAAAAAAAGTCAGAATAAATATCCGATTCCGGTTTCTGCAAAATCTGCTTCCCCGGAGTGTGCGTGCACGTAAACCCCCATATAAAGTTGTTTGTCTTTTTTGAGCTGTTTGTCAAAAGGATAAAACTGAAACCCGAACTTAGTGTAAATCCGGTATTTTTCCATCAGAAAAGGATTAATGAGATAAGGCCCCGCCTGCGCCAGCAGACTGATATGTCCTGCTGTAATTTCTCCTCCTCCATAAATTACTACTCCTGTTGAACGGTGATTGAGGCCTTTGGGGATGAGTTCGCCTTCAAGGATTGCTTCGCGGGATTTTTGGGAATAAAATACTTCTGCGCCCGTTCTCCAGCTAAACCAGGGACTTGCTTCTTTTCCCCAGAATACATTAGTGGTAAAAACGGGGTATTTAGGGCCATCAGGCACAAGGTTTTCTGTAATACCGATTCCGGTACGAATCCCGTAGAAATACTCGTTTTTCCAGTCGGGAAGTGGGTTTTTTGTCAGTTCAGGGCTTTTCTTCCCCGGAATTTCATAAGAAACCCCAACGAGGAATGAAGGGATATTTACCCCCAGATTAGGAGAGGTGGTGCTTCCGTTGGAGCTGTGCGTAATACCGGCACCGAGCGACAAGGCAACTGAAGGGAAAACGGAATACCGGATTTTGGTTCTCAAAAAGGAAATACTGCTCACATGCGAACCGACCGCGATATTTCCGGGGTTTGTGGTTCGGTTGTAGGGTTTAGAAAACCATGCGAGCGAAAACCCTGTTTCATAATCCCATTTCCATCTGCTTTTTCTGAGCAGGATTTGGCCGAAACAGGGAGTGACACTATAGATTTTCCCCAAAACCTGAGGGCTTCCGGGATTCCAGTAACTAAAAGCGATTCCCGCACCGGCGTTTTTGAAAACGGTATGCCAGGGTGCTTTTCCGTTTCCATACCGGAATATTCCTGCTTCCAGGCCTTTGGCAGCAAAATCCATTTCGGGGTAACGGGGGTGAATTCTCAGCGTTTTCCCTTGCTGAAAAAAACAGTAATACTGCGTTTGAGCGGATAGAAAAAGCGGAAAAATCAGGCTCAGCAATACAAAAACAGTCTTGATCATTCAGGTATTATAAAAAGATGGAACCGGCTTGCATTTCGTCCGGACATTATTTGCGGTTCACAATCGCGGCACTTGCCTGAGCAGTAGGCATAATGATGATATCATTAAGGGTTACGTGTGGCGGACGGGTTACCGCAAAATAAATGACATCAGCAATGTCTTCAGCATACAAAGGGGTTAGTCCTGAATATACTTTCTCTGCTTTTTCGGTATCTCCTCCAAAACGAACAATGGAAAACTCGGTTTCTGCCATTCCGGGAGCAATATTCGTTACTTTTATACCATACGAAACCAAATCAATGCGCATGGCTTTAGAGAGTGCGTCCACTCCGTGCTTGGAGGCACAATATACATTTCCATTCGGATATACTTCTTTTCCGGCGATGGAAGATACATTGATAATATGACCTCCCTTTTTTCGCTCTATCATTCCCGGTACAATGGTTCGGGTTACGTACAGAAGTCCCTTCAGATTGGTATCAATCATTCTTTCCCAATCGTCTATATCTCCGTTCTGAATACCAGAAAGTCCGGCGGCAAGTCCGGCATTATTAATCAAAATATCCACTTCTTTCCAGCCTTCGGGTAAGCTTCCGAGGTTTTCTTCTACTTCATTCCGGTTTCTCACATCAAAGCATAAGGTGAGTACGTCAGTTTTGAGCTTGTTTTTCAAAGCCTCGAGTCGTTCCTGTCTTCTCCCTGTAAGAATCAGGCGATAACCGTTTCGGGCAAAAAGTTCAGCGGTTGCTTCTCCGATTCCTGCGGTTGCCCCTGTTATCAGTACTACCGGTTTACTCATATTATTATTATTAAGATTGTATCAAAAGGATTTGCTCAAAAACCCCTAATATTAGGGGATATTTGTTCAAAAAAAAGTATTATTTTTACGCCTGCAAAGATAGATATAAAAATGAAAAAAATACACATCGTTATTTTTGATGATAATTTTGAGCGAAGAGAAAGCCTGACTTTTTTACTGGAGACGTATGAAGATTTTCAGGTTGCGGGCAGCTATGAGGATTGCAGGAATGTGATAAAGGTGTTGGAGGAAACCCGCCCGGATGTAATCCTCATGGATATAGAGATGCCCGAGGTAAACGGAATAGAGGCAGTAAAGTTGATTCGGGAAAAAGACAAAGAAGTAAAAATTATCATGCAAACGGTTTTTGAAGATGACGAAAAGGTGTTTGACGCAATGCTTGCCGGTGCTTCGGGGTATTTACTCAAAAAAACCAATGCAGAAAAAATAGTAGAAGCCATCCGGGACGTTATGGACGGAGGCTCTCCCATGACTCCGGTTGTAGCCCGGAAAATACTGGAAAGAATGCGGGAACAGCAAAAACCGGTTTCCGGAGAGGAACTCCTTCTTTCAGACCGGGAAAAAGAAATCCTGCAATACCTCGTTCAGGGGCTGAGCTATAAGATGATTGCAGATAAATGTTTTATCAGTTATCATACCGTAAATTCCCATATTAAAAAAATATATGAGAAAATACAGGTACATTCTCAGTCGGAAGCGGTGGTTAAAGCACTCAAAAATAAGTGGGTGAATCCTATGTAAAACAGGACAATTTTGCTTACCCCGGTTTTTATTTTCATTTTATATTTTTCTTTCCCCAAACTATTATCCGATTCTGTAAACCTTAGGATATTCATTCTCGTTTCTGTAATTGTTTTATGGTGAAAATAAAATTTTAAGGAATGAAAAAATATTTTACAATTTTTCTGTTTTGTGTGCTTATGCCCCTTACGGATATAGCACAAAACGTGATGTTTCAGGGGTGGACGTGGCAATATCCCATCCTTTATAATGGACAAAGATATTCTCAGAGAATCGGAGCAAAAGCCCGGGATTTGGGGAAAGCAGGATTTACGCATATTTGGGTGCCGCCTTTGTCGAGAGGGAGCGGAGGAAGTGGAAGTATGGGCTATGATATTTCGGACTTATATGATTTAGGAGAACATGCGGGCATGGTTCGTGCCGGAAGCCGTTCACAAATTGATGCAATGGTGGATTCCTTTACGGTGAATAATATAGAAGTAGTGGCGGATATGGTTTTTAATCACCGGGATAAAGGTAAGCCCGAAAACAACGGAGCCGTAGAAGGCTGGATTCGTAACTTTTCCAATAACGGGGATTGTCCTTATCCTTCCGGTAATTTTCGGTGTATTCTCCCTTTGGGCGGAAATTCCGGAAACGGTGCAGGGGATTATTATTTCAAATTTAGTTCGGCTTCCGCAAATCCGGCTTTTGACGGCAGAACGTATAATGTAACCGCGTGGACCAATAAAAAACCCATTGATGGTTCTTCAAAAACAGAAATCGAGCCGAACGGCGGAGGAGATTGTGCTCAGCCTTTTGATACACTGAACGTAGGACAAAAAATAGAACTGACCATTGAGAATGCCACCGGCGTTTGCGGAACGGATGAAATCTTAATCCGTCTGGATACAGCAGATTTTCACAGTACAGGAGACACACTATTTATTATAATGCCAAACACAACCCTGAATTTGGGGTATTACACTGACCACCGGATATACGGGGTGTGGTCTGCTGCTGCAAGTGGAAATATCGTGGACAGTCTTTATTATCAAACCTATACCGATTTTTCAACTATGCCGAGCGGAAGGGGAGGAATGCATTACTGGAATTTCAAACCCAACGGAGCCCCTACGAGCCTGTGCGGAGACTATGATGGAATGTGGTTTTTTTATGATTATGACCAAAATCAGCAATCTACCCGGGATACTTTGTTTGAATGGACCAAGTGGATGTGGCAGGATGTAGGCACCCGGGGAATGAGAGTGGATGCAATCAAGCATTTCCCCCCTGATTTTATCGGTGATTTACTGGATTATCTTCATGACAATAATATTGATCCCAGGATTTTTGTAGGGGAATATTTTGATTATAATGCTTTTACCCTGAAAGGCTGGATTGATGCTGTGCTGAATGCGATGGATGCCGACACTAAACAGGCAATTCACCCTCAGATATTTGATTTTCCGCTGCGGAACGCCCTGAAATCAGCCTGCGATCAGTTTGGGTATGATGTGAGAAATGTATTCAATGAAAGTCTGAGAGACAAAGCGGGCGTGTCCGGATTTGATGTGATTACCTTTGTGGAGAATCATGATTTCGATAATGAAAACCATCTCGTAGAAAATGACCCCAAACTGGCTTATGCCTATATTCTGACCAATAATCAGCTTGGGACTCCCTGTGTATTTGAAAAAAACTATTACGGACCGCCCACAGATACCGCCAATAATATCCGTTCAGAGATTAATGCCCTGATGAAAGTACATCAGAAATATATATACGGAGCCGAGTGGGTGGATTATCTCAGCCGGGTAAATACACCTTATTACGAAAACTTTATCTCCGGTTATCCCAACACAACTTTGCTTTATCAGTTAAGCAATACGATTTCCGGGAGAGATGTACTTGTTTGTATCAATTTTGCAGGGGATACACTTAAATTAGACCATAATATTAACGGAACGAATCTACATCCCGGTGATACGATAACGGATATTTTCGGAGTATCTCCCTATCCTACCAATATAGTAGGGCAGACTTATGGCGTGTATCTTCAGGTCCCGCCCCGCAGTTTTGGCGTTTGGGTAGAAGGCGATTTAACGGATAGCCTGATTAACATCACTCCTTCAACCTCCATATTGCCTCCTTTTTATCAGTCAGATAACTTCAGTGTGGCACCCAATCCCTTTGAGCAAAGCCTCACCCTTACTCTTTCAGGTCAGGAATTTGAGAATGCTAAAGTGGAAATATGGGATATCAGTGGCAAAAAAGTATGGGAATCTGCTTTGCCTCAGCATGAATCAGAATTTGTTATTCGCCCGGAATTATCTCATCAGGGAATTTACATCCTGAAAATGACTTCCGGCGAAAAGCAATACATCGAAAAAATCGTTTTTGAAAAATAAAATTAACGTTTAAAGCAGTCAGCAAAAGAACGGATGAGTATATTATTCGCCCATCAGTTCTTTTGTTACCTGTTCGATGGTTCGGATACTGTGTACATGCTCAATGGATTTTCCGGCACACCAAACAGTCTGATAAGTCGCCCCAAAAGCGGCTTTTTCCAGAGCTTTCATTCCTTTGTAAAAAGTAAGTACCTTGGCCCATTTTTTCAGGCGTTTATTATTATTTAATACTCTTTCCAGCCAATTTTGCTTTGTCCCAATTTTTTGGACGTAAGGCGTATTGATTACCGCACAGGGAGTGCCGGATATCTTGGTGGTCATGACAATGTCTTCTTCTCCATAGTCCACCAAAGCCTGCTTATATTCATGATTTACAGGGGCTTCAACCGTAGCGATATAGGGACTTCCTACTGATACCCCACAAGCACCCATATCCATAATCGCTTTCATTTGTGCATGATTACCTACTCCACCGGCTGATATTACCGGAAGTTTACAATTTTTGAGCAATAGCGGAATCAATACTTCAGGAGGTAGCTTGCCGGCATGTCCTCCGGCGAGATTATTGACAGCGATGAGTGCGTCCGCCCCCATCAACTCTACTTTTTTAGCATATTGCTCATCAATTACATCACAAATTACTTTTATCCCGGCCGGCTTACAGGCCCTGATTACTTTTTCAGGGCTTCCCAGAGAGGTAATGATATAATCCACTTTTAGTTCCACGCAGGTTTTTAGCTGGGATTCATAATACAAATTCGATTTATTGGTAATCAGATTGATTCCCAACGGGCCACTTGCCGCCGATTTTATTTCCTGAATTGCTTTCCGGAACTCCTCGTCTGTGCGGTAATTATGTGCAGGAAGACAGGGCGAAATCCCCGCTTTTAAGGCAGCAATACACATTTTAGCATTAGACACCAAAAACATAGGTGCAAGAATCACCGGATAACGGCATCCCAATAATTCAGTAAGTGCTGTTTGCATGATTTTCTGTTAATTATGAATTTCTCTGCAAAGCTAATAATATCACAGAAAGAATTTCCTTAATTTTCGAAGAGCAACAATTTTTTTTTCCATGCCGAGGGAATTTTTATAAAAATAAAAGAAATACAAACTTTTTTTTGCAATCTCTGTTAATGTTTTGAAAAATTTGAATACTAATAAAACGTTGAAAACTTTTAATAAAGCCAAAGTTTCCTTCGGGAAAATGAAAAAAGAGAAAAAGTTTTCGGTATAAATTCAGAATGGAAACAAAAAACAGAATATTACAACAGGCTCAGGTACTTTTTATGCGTTACGGCATTCGTAATGTATCAATGGACGATATCGCCAAAGAGTTGGGTATTTCCAAAAAAACCATATATCAGACATTTCAGGATAAGGCTGAGATTGTGCATGCCGTAATGGAAGCCCATAATCTTACCGAAAAATGCGAGATGGACTCTATCCAGAAAAATTCAGGGAATGCGCTGGAAGAATTGGTGGGAGTACTTCAGTATATTGCAAAAACGCTCAAGATGGCTTCGCCTTTGTTGATTTATGAAATCAAAAAATATTATCCTGAATCCTGGCAATATTTTCGTAAAGCAGAAGATGAATATCATTTACCCCAAATCCGCAGAAACCTGAAGCAGGGGGTAGAAGAAGGGTTGTTCAGGGCTGAGATTAAAGTAGAGGAAATCGCCCGCTTCCGGCTTGGAATGCTGGAGGTAATGCTGGATACGAGACTGTTTCCGCATGATAGTTTTAATCAGAATGAAGTAATGATAGAAATATCCCGGTTTTATATTCACGGATTACTGACAGATAAAGGCAGGGAAGTACTCTCAGGGTTGAATATAAAATTCTGACAGAACTAAAATGGAATAATTATGTACAAAAATATATTAAAAGATAACTATAACTTACGTTTTTATGAGGTTTAAATTAAAACAAGGGATGATTCTGTCGGGAATACTTGTATTGCTGAGCCTGAAAAGCATCGCACAAAGTACATCTTCCTACACATTTACGATTCAGGAGTGTGTAAATTATGCACTCGAGCATCAGAATGACATAAAGATGAGTCGTTTTGACGAGTACATTGCAGAGAAAAAAATGGATGAGTTGATGTCTGCCGCTTATCCTCAGGTTTCCGGTAGTATCAATCTTCAGGGCAATATTCAGCGTCCTCAGTTCATCTTTTCTTTTGTTCCGGGTCAGCCGGCTCAGAAGGTTCCTGTAGGACAGCCCTGGCAACACACAGCAGGGGTAAATTTAAGTCAGCTGATTTTCGACTGGCGCTTTTTCATTGGGCTGGATGCTACCAAGGCTTACGGCACGCTTTCCGAAATGAATACCAAAAGAACCGAAGACGAGGTAATCAATCAGGTAGTAACGGCTTATTACAATGCGCTTACGGCAAAAGAAGGCGGCAAACTGCTCGATATTAATCTGGAAAGACTTCAAAAACTCCTCAAAGATACCGATGCATTGTATAAAAACGGGCTGGTAGAAAAGATGGACATTGAAAGAATTCAGATTTCTATCAATAATATAGAAACTGAAAAAGTGAAATTCGGACGAATGCTTATGCTGAGTGTGGATGTACTCAAATTTCAGATGGGAATGCCAGTGAACAATACGCTTACGCTTGAGGAAGAATTTCCGGAGCTGGATGTCAGAAATGAAGACCTGAGCAGTCTTACGAATCCTGATTTCAGTAAACGCAGGGAGTTTTCGATTATGAAACAGCAGGCTTTACTGGAAAGTTACAACAGAAAACAAATGCTTGCCAATTTATATCCGAATATATATGGTTTTGCGTATTATCAGTTCAATATGCAGGGAGAACCGATTTTTACTTTTGCAGAAACCGGTACTTTCAGCTCTTCCGCAGCGGGACTGAAAATCAATATCCCTATTTTTGATGGTTTTCAGACCCGGGCAAAAGTACAGCAATCGGATGTCAATCTCAAGAAAATATCGCTTGCAAAGGAAATGCTTGAAAACGGGCTTAGTCTTGAGATGAACAATGCAATCGCTACCCTGAAAAACAGCAGGGACACTTACAAATTTCAGGAAGAAAACGTACAGTTAGCCAGGAGCGTATTTGAAAAAGCCCAGCTGAAGTACAAAGAAGGAGTAGGCTCAAGTCTGGAGGTGAATAATGCAGAAGTGGCGGTAAAAGAAGCCCTCCAAAATCTTCTGGCTGCGAAGTATGAGTATCTTTCTGCCCGCCTGAAGATTCAGTCTGTCAAAGGGGAGCTCAGACAAATGTATGCTCCGGAAAAATAATCTTTTTTATATCAGTTATTTACAAAAAACGAAACAAAATATTTATTAAT
>JAIBAH010000005.1 GCA_019695295.1 Bacteroidia bacterium
GCCACAAACGGAAACCCTTTTCTGAGGTCAATTCCGGCAATTTTAACCGGGTTTACATTCAAACAATCTGAGTATAAAATGCCTTCTTCTTCCAGTGTCTGCTGTACAAGCGAGCCATTTTTATCAATCAGCAACATCCAACCGGAAGGATTTTCATTTTTCCCTGTACCGGAATTTCCATACACCCGAATCCCCGATTTGGCATCGCCTGCTGCTATACCGCTCAGTTTTTCGGCCTTACTGCTTCCCGTATCCAAAGACCACTCCACCGTCCCCTGAGTATTGGTTTTGTATATCATTCCATTCAGGTTTTCCCTTTGTACAGTACCGGCAAGAATAAGTGTGCTGTCCTCCATCTCGCAGATTTTATATATTATTTCGCTTGCGTCGGGTTTTCCATATACCCTTGCCCAAAGCATTAATCCTTCTTTATCAATATTATACAAAATCATATCTTTCAGTCCTGCACCTTTGGAAGCGGTTGAGCCTCCCATCAGGAACGTCCCGTCTTTTCTTTGAATTATATCAAAGGCGTTTTCTTCTTTTTCCCACCCAAAACGGGATTGCCACAAAGCATTCAGCGACAAATCCGTCATTCCCGCCCAGGCATCACTCCCTTTGGTTTCATTTTCACTTGTTCCGCCGAATACCAGAGCCCCATCGTCAGCAATAATAATTTTTTCGATTGCATCATATTTTTCGCCTCCGAATACCGCCTTACCAAGTATTTCTCCTTTCTCATCGAGCTTGAGTAAAATACCGTCTATATTATTTTCCGGCTTAACCACTCCTTTTCCTCCTACATAAAAATACCCCTCTTTAGCCACAAGCGCAGTCGGTACAAAGCTGAAACCGGGGTTCAGCGTTCTGCTATACAGCAAACTGACTCCCTCAGCATCAAAAACATTCAGATAAACCGTACCGGATTCACTGCCTGACAAGGAAATCAGGTTTCCGCTTTCGGTAATTGTAATCACATGTGTGTTTACTCCGGAAGGAACCTTCAGCAAAATACCACTTTTGTTCTGAGCAAAAACGGCCATGAAAAGTAAATGCAAAAACAACAGAGAGAAATATCGCATATTTTCTAAATCATAATACTTACAAATCAACGAAAAATAATTCCATTTCGTTTAAAAAAAATGCTTCAAATGCAAATATACAATGAATGTCAGGAAATTGGCAATCCGGAGTAAAAAAGACAATAAACATAATCTGTTTAATTAGTGTATAATATTATCTTAATCACAGCGGGGAACCCCGGGTTTTAGTCAGAAATTCAAATCAAGTCCGTTCATTACTCATTTCACCCTGGGGCAAATGACTATCAATTATTCCGGAAATAAAAAACCGGACCTGCGATAAAATTATCCCTGATCCGGCTCCTGTCGTTATTTTATAATAAATTTTATTAATGTATGGGATTGTATTTCTCCCTTTCAGCCACTCTCCTTAAAAAGTGATTACATTATCATAAAAGAACAGATAATCTTCCATCCGTTTTTTTCCGTAAGCAGTGGTAAAATTATCCTGAGTGATAAAGAGAATACGGTCCGCAGGGCCAAGAATCAGCTTATCAATTAACTGAGCCTCGGAAAGCTGATAGATATATTCCGAAGCTTCAAATTCATTATTAAAGCGGGTTACATATAAAATCTGAAATTTTTCTTTTTTGGTATTCTCATAATTAAAGGTAAACACCTTTTTATCTTTGAACTTCTCTTTATTAAAGTTTGTGAGGGTAGTATTACTTTCCGTATCATTGACTCCGTTCCTGTCCAGAAACAGTAATACATAAAACGGGCTGTTGGGCCTTGGGTCTTTGTTGAAGTCCTTGATTCTCGGGTCATTTGGGTCCACTTTTGGGCGGGTGTTTACCACAGGCGGAGTACCTGAAACCCCATCCTGAGTGTTTACGTCCTCAGAAGACCCTGGTGGCAAAGGGTTTCCAGGCAATCCGGGAACGGGCGGAGCACCGGTACCTGCTTTCCCATTGAGTGCGTCAAGGGTTCTTTGGGCAAGGGGTTTAACTGCAGATTCCGGAAAGTTTTTGACCACAAAAGTAAGCCCGCTTCTCAGAGAATCAGTATCACCCATAAATCCGAAACACATAGCCCTGAGATAATATACCTGAGCGATATCCACATCATTATGATCGGCATAGGCAGAAAGCAGATAACTGCTGAATCCGAGTGCCGTTTCGTATTCTTTGTTTCTGTAGGAACGATACAGACCGTTATAGGCAAAATCAAAATCCCGGGTCAATTCGGCTATTTCTTCCGGAGAAACGCCCATAATCAGCATTGCATAAATACTTTTGGGGTACTCTTTCAGAATGAAATTTTTGGGTTTCTCGGAAGCAGGATTATTTTTACTTTTCCATAAACGATAGAGCGAATATTTGGCCGGTAAAATATACTCAGTTTCCGGAAATCTTCTTAAAAGAACTTCAAAAGTAGCGATAGCGGAATCGGCCTGATTGAGTTTCTGGTCAAAGATATTCCCCAGACGGTACAAAGCAGTTTCTATTTTTTCGCGGGCAATTACTTTATCTTTTTCTTCAAAAGGAATCTCCTTAAAATATTTATACCGGTCACCAAAAGCTTTGAGCAAAGCAGAATCCACCGGAGTAGTATCATTTTCCACTATTACCTCCTCTTCTACTACCGTCTGCTTATTTTTGCGCCTCCAGTTATCCTCATTCTTACGGTTTCCCCACACCTGCTGAAACCGGAGCTTCCCTTCTGAAAGTTGTGCAGGGTCATCAAAAGCCCAGGTCATCCCTGAATTGGGGTTGGCACCGGGCAGGTTAAGGATTGACTGATTTTCGATACTTTCGGCCTTTTCTGCGGCTTCTTTTTTACGTTTTTCTTCCGCTGCAATCGCATTATCCACGATTTTATCTAATTTCTCCTTGGGCATATCCGCCAGAGAAAGCATACTGTCCTGATAGGCAATTGTCTTTTTGTAGGTTACATAATCCTTGAGGGTAGATTGTACCATTTTAATCTCCTTGTATTCCGCCGCAGCAATATCAATCGCCTGAGAAGCACTGTCAAAATAGGCGCCTGCTTTATCGTAATTCTTTTTATTATAGAAGTATATCTGTCCGAGTCGATAATAGGAAAGTGCTTTTTGGCGTGTATTACTGGTACTGGCAGCCACAGATTTTTTCAGGTAACCCATTGCGCCATTGAGGTTATTTTGTTTTTGTTCAAGGGTCGAAAGTTCATAATAAATCTGATCCAGATATTCTTTATTTTTCAAATCCTTTTCCAGTTTATACATATAATCAAATACCGAAGCATACCCGGCGTCCGGCTTCATCTGAATCATCATTCTGGCTTTTTGCAGTTTGGATTTAAACACGATGGAATATTCATCGCTCAGTTTTTCCGTTTTATTATAATGAGAAATTGCCATGGGGAAATTATTTTGGGTTTCGTATAGTTGACCCAGTAAATAATGTGTTTTGGCAACTTTGTTTTTCCCTTTTATATATTTCAGGTTGTCTTCGAGAGAAACCGTAGCTTTGGTATAGTTTTTCTCTTCGATACTTACAGTACTCTGAAAGATAGCGAGTTCTCCTTTAAATTTCTTTTTAAACTTTATTTTTTCTTCCGGTTTTTCCACAAGATGTTCCTTCATAATGGTATAGGTCATTTCCTTATTATCCATATAGAAATAAGTTTTGGCCAGCCATAAATATACATCATTGGTGATTTTGGAAGCGGCGTATTTCGCAATGATTTCTTCATAATTGCGAAGCCCTCTGTCATATTGCCCTTTGTAGAAAAAAGCCTTTCCTTCCAGATGTCTTGCATTATCCACCCACCGGGAATTCGGGTGTTTATAAATCAGAACTTCATTTTTTTTGATGATTTTATCCAGATCCGCCTCATACGTTTTCATTTCTTCCTCATTCCCTACATGATAAATTTCGATAAAACCGGTTGAGGGAAACTGATAGTTTTTGTTGATTTCATCCAGCTTCTCTTTATACAGTTTATCGGCATTATAATAGTAGTTAAAATAGGCCGTAGTATTGTGATAAAGCCTTGCGAAAGGGTTTTTACTATTTTTATTACAGGAAAATAGTGAAAAGATTAGGATTATAAAAAAATATTTACTTGCTTTGTGAACTGAAAACATATTTATGTGGTTTTCGTATATATTTTAATGAGTGAAGTTGTAGAAAATAAATCAATCAAAGAAGAAACTAAAAATTGATGAAAAATATTTTATTTTTTGAATTTCTTAACATTTTCTTTGTTTTTATTTTATTTTATGTAATTTTACGGTCTGAATGCAAAGTTAGTTATTTATTTTGAAACATCTGTAAGGATATGATAAAAAAGTTTATCCAAAAAATTATACACAGTCTAAAAAGACAATACAGACTGGAGTTTATCGATGAAGAAACCTTGTCCTCCTCCCGTCAGTTTGCTTTTCGCCCTATCCTTTGGGTTTCCGGAGGAGTTTTGCTTTTGCTAAGTATCATTGGCGGTACCGCCTCTACTATATGGTACACGCCCTCGATTCGTGAAAAAATTCCGGGCTATACCAATCCTGAAAATACTACTCAGCTGATTAGTATGAAAGATCAGATTGAAAACCTTGAATCTGAGGTAAAAAACAAGGATGAGTATATTAAATCGCTGCAGAATGTACTCAAAACGGGAAGTATTCCTGCGATTCCTTCTTCCAAAGAAGAAAATAAAAAAGAACTTACTCCTGTAAAACAGGAAGATAAAAAAGAAACTGCCGGAACGAATCAGAAAGCACAGGAAGTAAGTCCGCAGGTAGTACAACCGGTCACAGGAGATGCTCCTTCCAATACCAAAAAGGGCGTTAAGGTAGAGCTAAAAATCAAAACAATTCTCAGACCGGTAATCGGATACATCAGAGAAGGATTCAGCCCGTCCAAAGGACATTACGGTATTGATATCGCTACCAATGAAGGAGAAACCGTACTTGCCGCTACTGAGGGATATGTTCAGATTTCTGACTACACCGAAGCGGACGGATACATGATTGCCATCACCAATCCTTCAGGAGTAACGACAATCTATAAACACAACAGCATGCTTCTCAAGAAAAAAGGAAGTTATGTGCATACAGGCGAGCCGATTGCAAAGGTTGGCAATACAGGGGAAAATTCCAGTGGTCACCATCTTCATTTTGAAATCTGGTACAATGGAGAGCCTCTTAATCCCAAAGATTATTTAAATTACAAATAATTAATTAATTATCATTTTAATATATGTTCGGAACGAAAAACGAAAATTCTACAGGTAAACCAAGCGTTCAACAAAACAGCAGCTCAGGAGGGGGACTTAATACTATTTCTAACGGAACAGTGATTGTCGGTACGATTAATGCCGAGGGAGATATGAGGGTGGAAGGAAAAATTATCGGAACCGTAACCTGCTCTTCCCGATTGGTGGTCAGTGCTTCAGGCTATATAGAAGGAACAATTGACGCAAAAAATGCCATTGTTGAGGGAGAAATCAAAGGAAACGTTGTCGCAAGAGAGGTGCTTCAGATTGATAAAACCGGCAAAATCACCGGAGATATCTTCACCTCAAAATTAGTCATTCAGTTAGGGGCTTTATTTACAGGAAACTGTAAAATGGGAGACGCCGCCAAAGATGCTTTGTCCAAAACCCCTGTTAAACCGAAAGAACTGCTGGAGTCTAAATCTATAAAATAATTCCGGTCTTTTCCGGTCTGTTATTTATATTATAATAAAAAAGGAAACCCAAAACGGTTTCCTTTTTTTATGGTTCTCTTTGAGTGAATGACATGCATTTACACAAATATATGCATTTTACACTAAAAGCAAACAATTTGATAAAAATAAACGCATTTTACAGGTATTTTTGTACAAAAAATTAAATAATTACTCATTTTATTTACAAACCCTTGTTTTTATTATTTTTTTATTCTATCTTTGTGCTTTAAAAAGCAACGAAGTGTATGGCAGAAAAGCAACCTGTTTATAATGAGGATAGTATAAAATCCCTTGACTGGAGAGAACATATCCGCCTGCGTCCGGGGATGTATATCGGAAAGCTCGGGGATGGGTCCTCAGTGGATGATGGTATTTATGTACTGGTCAAAGAGGTGATTGACAACTCTATTGATGAGTATGTCATGGGAAATGGCAGTAAAATCGAAATCCGTATTGCCGGCGGAGAAGTAGTGGTCAAAGATTACGGACGCGGAATTCCTCTGGGAAAAGTAATTGATTGCGTATCAAAAATCAATACGGGGGGGAAATATGATTCCGAAGCTTTCAAAAAATCGGTTGGATTAAACGGGGTAGGTACAAAAGCAGTGAATGCGCTTTCCAGTCATTTCCGGGTAGAATCCGTAAGGGAAGGAGAAAAAAAGGTAGCCGAATTTGAGAAGGGTTTGCTCATTCAGGACTATCCTGTAACGAAAACCACAGAAGCAAACGGAGTAACCGTTACCTTCAGGCCGGATAGTACCATTTTTAAAAACTATCACTTCATCCCTGAATACCTTCATAATCAGATATGGTATTACGCTTATCTGAATGCCGGACTCACCATTCACTTCAATAACGAAAAATTCGTATCCAAAAACGGGCTGCTGGATTTATTAACCCGCAAAACAGAATCCGAAAATCTCCGTTACCCGATTATTCATCTCAAAGGCCATGATATCGAAGTGGCAATTACTCACTCCAACCGGTATGGAGAAGAGTATTATTCCTTTGTCAATGGTCAATATACATCTCAGGGTGGGACTCACTTACAGGCTTTCCGGGAAGCATTTGTAAAAGTAATAAGAGAGTTTTTTGATAAAAGTTTTGATGTGGCAGATATCCGTTCTGCTGTCATTGCCGCAGTTTCTGTAAGGATTCAGGAACCCGTTTTTGAGTCGCAGACCAAAACCAAACTCGGTTCCAATACTATTTCTCCTGATCCGAATTCTACTTCTATCCGCTCCTTTGTCACAGATTTTCTAAAGAAAGAACTGGATGACTATCTCCACAAAAATCCGGAAACTGTAAAAGAAATTCTCAAAAGAATTCAGCAGTCTGAAAGAGAAAGGAAAGAAATCGCAGGAATAAAAAAACTGGCAAACGAAAGGGCAAAAAAAGCGAATCTCCATAATAAAAAACTCAGGGACTGCAGATTGCATTTTAATAATGAAGAAAAGAAAGTCACTGAGGAACAAAGACTTGCCTCCACCTTATTTATTACTGAGGGCGACTCTGCAAGTGGGTCAATTACGAAATCCAGAAGGGTAGAATCTCAGGCAGTATTTAGTTTAAGGGGAAAACCGCTGAACTGCTTTGGGCTTACCAAAAAAATCGTTTACGAAAACGAAGAATTTAATCTGCTTCAGCATGCGCTGAATATCGAAGACGGTATGGAAGGCCTCCGTTATAATAATGTAGTCATCGCTACGGATGCCGACGTGGACGGAATGCACATCCGCCTGCTTTTACTGACGTTTTTTTTACAGTTTTTCCCTGACCTCGTAAGAGCCGGACACCTCTATATCCTCGAAACTCCGCTTTTCCGGGTACGAAACAAACAAAAAACCTATTACTGTTATTCTGAGGATGAAAAGCAAAAGGCAATGACTGCGCTGGGAGGGAAACCAGAAATCACGCGATTCAAGGGACTGGGGGAAATCTCTCCGGAAGAATTTGGAATGTTTATAGGAGATGATATTCGTTTACAACCGGTTATGATACAGATGTCCACTTCTATCGAACAGTTACTGGGATATTATATGGGCAAAAATACTCCTGACAGACAAAAGTTTATCATCGAAAACCTCAGGGTAGAAAATGAAGCCGAACTTCTGGCTGCCATTGTATAACATTTTTGGATTTCAGCAGAAAAAAGCCATGAATGCTTTTCGTCATATTACATCGGTTGTACAAAAAACGCTCGGAGAATTTCAAATGATTCCCGAAAACTGCCGGGTGCTGGCTGCCGTAAGCGGTGGGGCTGACTCTGTATTGATGGCATTGGTAATGAATGAGTTAGGAGTTCTTCACGGAATTGCCCACTGTAATTATCAGCTCAGAGGGGAAGAATCTGACAGAGAAGCGTTTTTTGTAAAATCCTTTGCGGAATCCCTTTCCGTTCCTTTTTATAACATTGAATTTCAAACCCGGTCGCATACAGAAGCAAGTGGTGATTCCTTGCAGGTAGTTGCCCGTAATCTAAGATACGATTTTTTTGAACGGATTATGGACGCTGAGAATTTCCATGTGTGCGCTACTGCCCATCATCAGAATGACCAGGCGGAAACGATTCTGATGTCTTTTGTCAAAGGGTTTTCACCGGAAATCATCAAAGGAATACCCTGGAAAAGAGAGCGGTATATCCGTCCTTTATTGAAAACAACCCGTATTGAAATTGAGAATGCCTTAAAAGAGAAAAATCAGCCGTATTGTATTGACAGCTCCAACCTGAAAGAAGATTATTACAGAAACAAACTGAGAAACAGTGTTTTCCCGCATTTAACCGAACTCAACCCTTCAGTAGGGCAAACCCTTGAAAACAAACTGACTCAGTATCAGCTTCAGACAAAACTCATCCGTTCTGTTTTATCTCCTTACTTAAACGAGGGGAAGGAGCTGAATTTCGTCCGTTTTCTCACCGGTTTTGGTGCTGAATTTTTGCCTTTACTGATACAGAATTTTCTGGAAAAACATCATATTTACGGGCAGATTACAACCCAGATTACCGAACTTGCAGACAAGGAAACCGGGAAATTTGTTCCGTTGGATGGTTACAGAAAAATAGTAAGAAGCCGGACGGGATTGTCGCTGATAGAAGAAAATCTCTCCTTTGAAACGCATGTTTCTGTATCCGGATTCAGTGGAGAAAAAATCATCCTCATTGACAATCACAGGATTATAATTACAAATCCCTGCAATGAAACCCCTGTTTTCGGAAGAAAAAATGTATTTTACCTTGATGCTGAAAAAATTGGTTATCCAATGATAATCCGCAGAAAAAAAACAGGAGATACGATGACTCCCTTTGGGATGAAAGGAGAAAAAAAACTGAGTGACATTATCACCGATGAGAAATTTACTCCTGCCCAAAAACAAAACCTTCTCGTTTTTGCGGATAAAAATGAAAAAATCATTGCTCTGTCGGACTTTAGGATTTCGGACTCTGTGGCAATCACACAACACACCCGCACTATTCTTAAAATCGAAATCATGCACAAAAATTGATTTTCCGGCTTTTTTTCTGAGCAAAACTCACCTTATCCAACGTTTTCAATCCCAAAATTCAGCTCCTGCCGGACATAAATCATTGACTTATCACAAACTTTCCTTTATAATAAGTGAAAACGAAAATCATTCCATAAAAATGATTAACTTTGCGGCGAATTGTAAAACATAAATTTCATCCGTTCGATAAACATGAATAATCTGTATTTCTCTGTTTTGATTCTCGCAGTAGTAGTGGCTTTTACCGGTTGCAAAAGTGAAAGTGCAGAAAGTATAAACTACCCCGCAAGCCATCGTGGCACAGTAGCTGACCAGTACTTTGGAAAAATGGTGGAAGACCCCTACCGGTGGCTTGAATACGAAAACAATGAGGAAGTAAAAAAATGGATAGATGATGAGAACGCAATAACTCAAAACTATCTTAATCAAATCCCCTTTCGTCCAAACCTTGCAGAAAGACTAAAAACCCTTTGGAACTATACCCGTCAAACGGCTCCCAATAAAGAAGGAGAAAATTATTTCTTCTATAAAAATGACGGACTTCAGAATCAAAGCGTACTTTATATTCAGAAAGGCGAAAGCGGAAAACCCGAAGTATTTCTGGATCCCAACGCCTTATCAAAGGATGGAACGACATCCATTACTACAACGAGTGTATCCAAAGACGGAAAATGGTTTGCATACGGACTTTCCAAAGCAGGCTCCGACTGGAATGAATTTTTTGTAAGAGACATTGCTACCGGCAAAGACAATCCCGAAAAACTCGAATGGGTGAAATTTTCCGGTGCTGCCTGGTGGGGCAATGGATTTTTCTATACCCGTTTTCCGGAACCCAAAAAAGGCACTGCCCTTTCCGCTTCCAATACCAATTCCAGAATTTACTATCACAAAGCAGGCACACCTCAATCTCAGGACAGCCTTGTCTTTGAATATCCTCAGGACCCGCTCATCGGATTAGGTGCAAGTACAAGCGAGGATGAAAAGTACCTTTTTGTAGATTTGAGTAAAGGTGCTTCCGATAATTCCGCGATTTACTATAAAAACCTCACCAAAAAAGACACAAAACTGCAGCCGCTGATTAGCAATTATGACAACGCTTACAATTTTCTGGGCAATGACGGAGACAACATGATATTCCTTACCGACAAAGGGGCTCCCAAAAGAAGAATCATCCTTATAAATCCGGCAAAACCTGACGAAAAAAACTGGAAAGTAATCGTTCCTGAACAGGAAAACACAATTCAGTCCGCAAAAATATTTGGAGATAAACTCTTCTGTACCATGATGGTGGACGCAAAACATCAGATTAAGGTATTTTCCATGAAAGGAAATGAAAGCTATGATGTACAGATTCCCGGAATCGGCTCAGTGGGAGGGTTTACCGGAAAAAGAGAAGACACTGTTACTTATTTTACTTTTACTTCCTTCACTCAGCCTACTGCAATCTATAAATACAATATCCTCCGGAATACTTCTTCCCTTCACTGGAAACCTGAAACCAAATTCGCTTCTTCCGAGTATGAAACCAAACAGGTATTCTATCAAAGTAAAGACGGAACAAAAATCCCGATGTTTATCACTCATAAAAAAGGAATTACCCTTAACGGCGATAACCCAACCTACCTCTACGGTTACGGTGGCTTCAATATCAGCATTTTACCTTCTTATGCTACTCATATGCTTCCTTTTCTGGAAAAAGGCGGAGTCTATGCGGTTGTGACACTGAGAGGCGGCGGAGAATATGGAGAAGAATGGCACGCTGCAGGTATGAGGGATAAAAAACAAAATGTATTTGATGACTTTATCGGAGCAGCAGAATTCCTGATTAAAGAGAAATATACCTCAAACAAAAAATTATGTATTTCCGGCCGCTCCAACGGGGGCTTGCTCGTAGGTGCATGTATGACCCAAAGACCCGATTTGTTTGGCGTAGCTCTGCCGGCAGTTGGCGTAATGGATATGCTTCGTTTCCACCGGTTTACGATTGGACATGCCTGGACAGTAGAGTACGGCTGTGCAGACTCTTCCGTAAAGCAGTTTGAAACACTCTATAAGTATTCTCCATATCATAACCTTAAAAAAGATACGCACTATCCGGCCACTATGGTCACTACGGCAGACCATGATGACAGGGTTGTACCAGCTCATTCCTTTAAATTTGCTGCAAATCTTCAGCATAATCACAAAGGTGAAAACCCGGTTCTTATCAGAATTGAAACCTCTGCAGGTCATGGTAGCGGAAAATCCACTACAAAACAAATCGAGGAATGGGCCGATGTGTGGGCATTTGTATTGCATAATATGGGGGTAAACTATTAGTGAATCCTGCACTTTTGCTTTTCCAAAACTCCTTTCACAAGTTTGCTCTTTTCAATTTTATTCCTTAGAGTCAGCAAATTTGTGTATTTTTGTCATACATTTGACAAAAACAGGTAACTTTGTCCATTTGTATGAGGACTGGCATTATTCTTAGGGATTAAAAGTTAAAACAATTTAGCCGGTTTTGAGTATAAGTGATATAAAAAAGAGTGCTAATCAAAAAAAAATAAAAAAAAACGAATCCTAAATAGTAAAAAATGGCAGATTTTCAAGATTTTGATAACAATAAATCCAATAAATCCGGAAATAATAATATTTACTGGATATACATTCTGATATTGGCCGTAGTAATTTTTGTAGCCATA
The DNA here is from genome assembly GCA_019695295.1 of Bacteroidia bacterium. Classification (GTDB taxonomy): domain Bacteria; phylum Bacteroidota; class Bacteroidia; order J057; family J057; genus JAAFHL01. The sequence goes on from JAIBAH010000005.1 coordinate 11,923, forward strand.
TTCATGAAGGAGCCCGGACAAACCCTGAGGATAACCCCGACCAATTTACAATACCTTTACTCCAACGAAATGGTGGACAAAGTATTGATATACCAGAATGCAAACAAGGTTGAAGCGATGCTGAATGATAAAGGCAAAGCCTATATGAAAGGCATTGTGGATAAAAATGATTATGCAATTCTGGATAAATTAGGGAAAGTGAGTACGGAAGTAGGTGACCCTTCTGTGTACGAAAAGCAACTGATTGATAAAGGAGTGGTATATGAAACCCGTAAAGAAATTGAATTCGGATATATTCTGAACTTCCTTCTTCCGATTATTATACTCGTGGTTTTATGGGTAGTATTTATGAGAAGAATGGGCGGAGGCGGAGGCCAGATTTTTAATATCGGCAAAAGCCGGGCTTCTTTGTATGACAAGGAAAATAAAGTAAATGTTACTTTTAACGACGTAGCGGGCATAGAAGAGGCAAAAGAAGAAGTACAGGAAGTAGTAGAATTTCTGAAAAACCCGGGCAAATTCACCAAACTGGGTGGTCATATCCCTAAAGGTGTACTTCTCGTAGGCCCTCCGGGTACCGGAAAAACCCTGCTTGCCAAAGCGGTTGCAGGGGAAGCAAAAGTGCCTTTTTTCTCTCTGAGCGGTTCTGATTTCGTTGAGATGTTTGTGGGAGTAGGAGCGGCAAGGGTAAGGGATTTATTCAAACAGGCAAAAGAAAAAGCTCCCTGTATCATTTTTATAGATGAAATTGATGCTGTCGGAAGAAGCCGCGGCAAAGGCAATTTTACCGGCGCAAACGACGAAAGGGAAAATACCCTGAATCAGTTACTCGTAGAAATGGACGGCTTTGATACTGACTCTGGTGTAATCATTATGGCTGCGACAAACCGCCCGGACGTGCTCGACAGTGCCTTATTGCGTGCAGGTCGTTTTGACAGACAAATTGCAGTGGATAAGCCGGATATCAAAGCAAGAGAAGCGATTTTCAAAGTGCATTTAGGAAAAATCGCGCTGGGTAAGGACGTAAGCGTAGAAAGATTAGCAGAGCAAACCCCGGGTTTTGTAGGGGCAGATATCATGAATGTATGTAATGAGGCAGCCCTGATTGCTGCAAGAAGAAATAAAGAGAGCGTGGAAATGGTGGATTTCCAGTATGCAATTGACCGTGTAATTCTCGGACTGGAAAGAAAAAGTAAAATTATTTCTCCCGAAGAAAAGAAAATTATTGCCTATCACGAAGCCGGACACGCTGTGGTTTCATGGTTTCTCAAACATGCAAGTCCCCTCGTTAAGGTATCTATCATTCCAAGAGGAATCGGGGCTTTGGGATATGCTCAGTATCTCCCCAAAGAACACAATCTGTACTCTACCGGAAAACTACTGGACTTCATGTGTTCTACCCTGGGCGGAAGGGCTGCTGAAGACTTAACCTTCGGGGAAATTACCAACGGAGCCTCGGATGATTTGGATAAAGTAACCAAAATGGCCTATGCAATGGTTACTGTATGGGGAATGAATAAAACTGTGGGAAATGTATCTTTTCAGGAAAACGGGGAGTACAATTTCACCAAACCTTATTCCGACGCTACGGCTCAGATTATAGATCAGGAAGTAAAATCTATCATTGATAATGCTTACATGAGAACCCGTAATCTACTGATTGAAAAGAAAGAACAACTCGAAGCGGTAGCGCAGGAATTGCTTCAGAAAGAAGTGATTTTCCGGGAGGATCTGGAAAGACTGATTGGAAAAAGACCTTTTGAAGAAGAAGAACATACCGCTTTACTCGTATAATAATTCAACCGGAAAAAGGTCATTTCTCAACAGAAAATGACCTTTTTCATTTATAATATATGTTTTTGTCATGAATCTTTTCGTAAACAAAATTCCGGTTCAGACCAGTGTTCAGTTTCTGGGGCAATTAATGACTGAACTGGGCAAGGCTCAGCTTTCAGGAATCGCCGTTGCGGTAAATCAGAGGGTAATTCCCCGTTCCAAATGGAATGAATATACCCTTCAGGAAAACGACATGATTACGATTATTTCGGCCACTCAGGGCGGATAAACCTTTCCGAACTAATGGATTCCTGTAGCAATCTGAAATGCACTGAGAAACTGTATCGAAGAAATACCCGCATACAAATTTCCATCTACTCCGAGTGTCTCCATATTTTCCGGTTTTCCGGCAAGATACAAAGGAATTCCCGGAAACGAAGCCCGGCATTGCTGAATGTGCTGCATTCCCTCTGTAAAATACGTTTCGTCACTACTGCATAATACGACAGCAACCGGACTTCCCGCTATCTCCTCCCCTTCCGTTATTTCAAAGCCACCACATCCAATGAGGTTTCTGCAAAATAATGCTCTTGCATTCCGCATTCCGATATCCCCAAAAGTAAGCAGGTGTACGGAAGGTCTTTTGCCTTGTTTCAGGGTGTAGTTCTCGGTTTTTTTTCGGATTGCTTCAAATTCCATAAAAACAGTTTCAGCAGAAAGTGTCTCTTTCTCAAGTACTTCTCCTGTATCCGGATACTGATTGACTCCGATAAATACTTTTTTGCGTTTATCAGTATCTGTTCTTGCCGCATTTTTATACAGGGTGATTTTTTCATTGAGCCAGCCGGACTCTTTCACCGCCCAAAACCCTCCCTGACGTTCTATTTCCTGAAACATTTCCCAGCTTTTTTCTGCAAGAGTCTGAGTCAGGGCTTCGATATAATATGCGCCACCGGCAGCGTCCGCTACTTTGTCGAGATAGGATTCATGTTTTAATAAGTGATGAATATTTCTGCTTACTCTGTGGGAAAAGGCATTGGTTTCTTTAATATTTTGAGTAAAAGGAGAAGCGATTACGCCATTTGCCCCGCCCATAATGCCTGACATCACCTCCGTAGTAATCCTGAGAATGTTTGTATAGGCGTCATAATGAGCAAGATTCAGTGAAGAAGTTCCTGCCATAAGAAAAGGGCTGCAATCCTTCACCCCATAGATTTCTGCAATCCGCCCGAATCCCTTCCTGAATGCTCTGAGTTTGGCTACTTCTGCGAAGAAACTACCGCCTGAGGGAAAAGTAAAAGCGTATTGATGAAAAACAGTTTTGCTGTCAAGCCCTTCTTTTTTCAGGATTTCTACCCAATCCACTGCCTGGGCAAATCCCGCTGCAAGCTGGAGAACAATGCTCCAGGAGTATTCTTCCAGATTGATTCCCAACGTTTTCAGATAGGGTAAGGTAAGGGTATTTTTCTGAATGATTGCCGCAATCGTGCTTGCCTGAGAAGGTTGAAGAGACGAAGTAAAAGTACCGGTCAGGTTTGTACTTTTCTGTCCGGATTCTCCCAGAAAATTAAACAATGCAGAGAAAAAATCAACGGATAATTCAGGATACTGAATATGAACCGCATTTTTGTCCACAGGAATTTCTCTCATGGCCTGCATATAGTCCGAAATCTCAGGATTTGGAGAAAAAAGTAAAAAAGCATGAATATCCGCTTCCATATCTTCCCTGATTCGGGAAAAAGTCCCTTCTTCTGCCAAATTGACAGGTTGAATAGCCTGCCAACCCTGCTGCGTTGTATGAAAAAGGTTTGCTCTGCTCAGGGGCAATGCAGAAGGCTCGTGCGGAGCCTGAACCTCTGTAGCCCATGGCGCAATGGTAAGGCCATTTTCAATATTCCACAACAAACTTTCCAAAGGCTTGCCTTTCAGGTCTTTTGTAATTACGTTCAACCAGTCTTCCAGTGTATGCTGCGGAAATTCCGAAAATAAATTCATGGTTATGCTATTTTTTTTCTGATGAAAAAAAGATTATTTCACTTTGCAAAATTCTTTCTTTTTTTTCTATTTCCCAAATTTCACAGAAAGATTCACAACAGAAGAACATTTTCTCTCTTTTTTTCGTTTAAAACAATAAAAAGCACAATGACAGAAACAATATTCAAAATAGCAATCACTGAAAGTGCGGCAGCCGAAATCCGCAACATCATTCAGGAAGAAAACATTCCCGATACCCGTTTTTTACGGCTCGGGGTCAAAGGAGGAGGCTGCTCCGGATTAAGTTATATTCTGGAGTTTGAGGAAAAATCAGCCTTTGATGATTTAATGGAGCTCAGTGGAATCAAGGTTATAATTGATAAAAGACATCAGTTGTATCTTGATGGAATAGAATTGGATTATCAATACGGACTAAACAACAGAGGATTTATCTTTAATAATCCCAACGCCAAAAACTCCTGTGGGTGTGGCACTTCATTCTCTACATAAAAAATGAAATGGATTATATTTTCTGCATTTATATGCCTTGTAATCGCAGGGTGTGCGCAGCTTAAATCCGGAAAAAATAGTTCTGAAAAACCTAAAAGTATTGAAAATATGAAAAATAAAATCGTAAAATCTGAGGAAGAGTGGAAAAACGAACTCTCTCCGGAAGAATACCGGGTGCTGCGCGAAAAAGGAACGGAAAGGGCTTTTACCGGAGCTTACTGGAATAATCATGAAGATGGGGTGTACCTCTGTGCTGCCTGCGGTCAGGAGTTGTTTGATTCAGAAACCAAATTTGAGTCCGGAACAGGATGGCCGAGTTTTTTTGCCCCTTTAAGCAAGGAAGCAGTCGAAGAAGAAACCGATATTTCCTTTGGAATGGTGAGAACAGAGGTAATGTGCGGCAAATGCGGTGGTCATCTTGGGCATGTGTTCAATGACGGCCCAAAGCCTACAAAAATGCGCTACTGTATCAATTCTGTTTCCCTGAAATTTCAGAAAGAGAAGGAATAATTTCATTCTCCCCATCATTGAGCCCAGGCAACTTATTCAGCAAACATAAATACAAAAAACCGCTATCCTGTAAGAGAAAGCGGTTTTTTGTTTATAGAAGGTTTCCCTTCGTTTATTTTTTTAATCCTAATTTTGCTTTTACCAAAGGAAGCAGGTCACGGGTGGTATCTGCATACACCACGCCACCCAAACTGGGGTCGAGCACAAAAGTATATCCATTGTCTTTGGCTACTTGTTTTACCGCCTTATCCAGACGTTTCAAAAGCGGAGCGAGCATTTCCTGTCTTTTCTTTTCCATCTCACTGGAAGACTCGTATTGCATTTTCTGAAGCTGCTGATCTAGGCTCATCAATTCTTCTTCCCGGGATTTTCTTTCTGTTTCGTTCAAGAGGTGGCCGTTTTCCTGATAGGTCTGCAATTTGGTTTGAGCGGTTTTGGACAGACTCGAAAACTCCGCTTCTTTTCCTTTATACATTTCCTCTAATTTTTTTTCGATAGCCCGGGCTTCCGGTACAGCCTCCAGCAAAAGGGCGGAGTTCAGATACCCGATTTTTTCTTTCCCTACAGCAATATTATCCAGAACAGGCGTAGAAATCATCGTAGTTTCAGACGTTTTCCCCTCTTCAACATCAGGGATTGTAGTAGTAGTGGTAGATTCTTCTTTTTTATTGGAATCGTTTGCGGTTACCGTTTCCTTATTGTCTCCGGTTCCTGTTTTTTTATTATCACAGGCAGAAATAGAAACTCCGGTGACAATACACATTAACAAAATGATTTTATTTATTTTCATGAAATTAAAAAAAATTGATGAACACACTTTGTATAAAACATTCAAAAGCAATGAAAAGCAGACCCGTTCATTTTTTTGAAAACTTTGCTACTTATACGGAACTTTTCATACTTCGTTGAAAAATCGTGCAAATATACTACTTTTTTTGTTTATTTGTTTCCGGATTTAAGGAATTAACTTTTGATAATCGTACAAATATTCAATTTTCAGGCATGAAAACTTTTCAAAACTGGTCAGGAGACGTTAAATCATCCCCCAAAGAGTGGTTATTTCCGGCGGAAGAAGCGGAGATTATACAAATTGTACATTCTGCAAGAGAGAAAGGAAATAAAATCCGGGTTATTGGCTCCGGTCATTCTTTCACCGCACTGGTTCATTCTGATAGCATTCTGGTTTCTCTCGACCGGTTTTCGGGTGTAGTGTCTGTCGATAAAGAGAAACTTCAGGCTACGGTAAAAGCCGGTACGAAAATCCATGAACTCGGGAAACTCCTTTGGGCAGAAGGAATGGCCCTTGAAAATCAGGGGGATATCGATCAGCAGTCTGTAGCGGGTGCGCTTTCTACGGGCACGCATGGCTCCGGCATTACCTTCGGTAGTCTTGCCACTCAAATCAGGGGCATACGGATGATTACCGCAAGCGGAGAGCCACTGGAGTGCTCCGAAACCCTTAATGCAGATATCTTTAAAGCTGCCCAGGTGTCCATGGGAATGCTTGGGATTATTACTCATTTCACCCTTCAGCTTGTCCCCGCTTACAAACTGCATTATCATGCATCTAAAACTACCGTAAAAGAATGTATGTCTCAACTGACTACCCTGAAACAAAACAACCGGAATTTTGAATTTTATTATTTTCCCTATACCGAAATCGCTCAGGTCAAAATCATGAATGAAACACAGGAAGCACCTCAGCCTTACGGTTTAGCGAACTATCTGTCGGATATGGTGCTGGAAAACGGGCTGTTTCAAATCATGAGCACAATTTCAAAATATGTACCCGGCACAACGACAGGCATCAGCAAACTTGCCGGACTGGGAGCAAGTTCGGCTTCGCGTAAATGCTGGAGCCATAACGCTTATCCTACCGCAAGGCTCGTCCGTTTTCATGAAATGGAATACAATATCCCCGCAGAAAATTTTGAGGAAGTATTCAGGGAAGTAAAAAAATGTATCGAAAAAAACCGTTTCAGGGTACATTTTCCGCTGGAGTGCCGGTTTGTAAAATCCGATGATATATGGTTAAGTCCTGCTTATCAGCGGGAAAGCGCTTACATTGCAGCACACGCTTATCAGGGAATGCCCTACAAAGAATATTTTGGGGCACTGGAGCAAATCTATCATCGTTATGGCGGACGGCCACACTGGGGCAAGCTTCATACCTGTAAAAGTGAGTACTTATCTCAAAATTATCCGATGTGGGAATCGTTTCTGAAAATCAGAAGAAGGCTGGATTCCGGCAATATTTTTCTGAATGGATATCTTGAATCCCTCTTTCTGTAAATATTGATTTTTTGTATTTTTCTTTATAAAATCATCTTTTTCAATCCTTTACAAAGATATGCTTCCAATAATTATAGGCCTGATACTGGCAATTAATCTGTCTGTGCTCATTCAGTATTTCCGATTTATAAGACGCAAAGAGGATATTCTTTCGTTTTACAATCTGAAAATTCTGGAAATCATCATTGTAATGGGTTATCCGGTTTTGTTTTTAAGTATATATGATTTCAACGTGCCCAATGATTGCTGTCTGTCAGACTCCGCATTTTTTTCCCCTGTTCACCGGCCTACAGTGTACACATTATTGATTTTGAGCACTGTAGCTTTTATTTACAGTGCGTTCCGGCAAAACCTCTCCCCTCCCCTTCTGGAGCTGCTGATTAACTGCGGGCTGATTACGGGCCTTGGGCTGATTATTGCAGTTTCACTCCATGTAAAAGAAAAAATAATCTATATCCCGCTTACGCTTTTGCCCCTGTTGCTGCTTTATTTATTTCAGTTGTACAGGAGCTATCGTTTTTTTGAAGAAGAAAAAGAAACTTATTATTTTGACCCGGAGAAATGGGTGGTAAAAGCCGGATTCAGGCTGCTGAATTTACCTGTATGGGGGAAATATCCGCTTTTGATGATTTTATGCCTTCCTTTATTATTACTCTTTACGGGTTTTATGCTACTCTTCGGTCAAAAACCGGATAGCCTGATTACTGCTTTTACGGATACCTACGGTTTTGGGCTATCTCAGTTGATTTGTACAGACGACTGCCCCGATCAGCACTTTTTATGTACAATTGCAGCCAAAGGCCACAAAGAGGTTGTGAAACCGGTAAGAAACGGAGCAAGAAGGGGTTATCTCATTACAGTCAACCGTCAGTTGCTGATTGCCAACGCCTTTGAAGAACTAATGGAAGAGAAAGTACCTTATATTCACAAACCGGTCAGGATTATATATAACAAAATCGGGGGCAATAGCCTTAAACTTTACAGAATCATCGGAAACCGCTGGATTTCTGACCTTATCTATTTCATGATGAAGCCCCTTGAATACTTCTTTTGGATAACCCTTTCCCTTACCGTAAAAAAGCCTGAGAACAAAATTGCTTCTCAGTATATTTTATACAATGACAAAGCAAAAATAATCGCCTGATTAAAAAATTTTTCAGAATAATAGTAATTCTTTTATAAAAAAATTGTAATTTGGTACTTTAATTGTATTTGATTATTACAATTAAGATATTTTTTTTGTTTAATTTATTCCAATCTGTCAACCGTATATGAAAAGAAAATTACTATTAATTCTTTTAGGGATATTATTGTTAATCATTCAAGGAGGAGTTTTAGCACAGGATGATTATTTAATTGCACTGAATACTAACGGAATCACCTATTTACAAAACGGAGAGAAATGCACCATCACACTTGATGAGCAACCTTTCCCACAGGATTTTACCTGGCATTATCAGTTTTCTGATTTCAACAAGCTTTATAAACATGAAGAATATCAGAACAAATCACAGCGTACTTTTGTGTTTAAAGCAATCGAGCCTGGCGAAGTAAGGATTATTTTTGAGATTTATAATCCCAAATTAGGAAAAGCTTCTACCAAACAAAGGAAAGAATTTTTACTTTTAATCAGAAATAAAGGAGAAGCAGAGTTTGCGGACAATAAAGTAATCATCCCCTCTGACGTTCACAATCAAAATCTTATTTCGGACAGACCTGTTTCCAAACCTGTAGCTTCCGCTTATTATGACGCAACTTTGAAAACGGAAAAACCCGTAAGTAAAACAGTAGTGATAAAACCATCGGTTCCGCCAGCTTCTGCAACTGTAGCGGAAAACTCAACTCCGGAATCCGGGGAGCAGCTCACCTACAAAAGGACAGTGACTCCCGGAAAACCTGCTGTAAAAAGAAGTGAGTCCTATACCGAGTCCCGGGTCAGCGCACCTGTAGCAATTCCGCGCCCCGGCAGCTCTGAATCGGCTGAAGGTTCTACGCCCGGTAAACCCATTAAAAGTAAAACCTCTGCTTCGGAAGCCACAGAAGAGAAAGCCTCCGGTCAAAGTGCTACCCGGATAAAACCTCAGGTCAAAAACACAGGCAATCCTCCGGCTCCCAACCAAAGGAAACTCACCCCTGTCAATTCAGTTACTGAAACGCCTTCAGACGAAAGTATCCCTGAAACCCAGCCGGAAGAAATCGTAACGAATGAAGAAACGGCTGTGATAAAAGAGAAAAAAAATCGCAGGGAAAAATCTGCCAGACCTGAAAAAAGCAAAAAGAACAAAAATACTGAACTCGCCGAAAAACCGGAAATCAGGACTAAATCCCGTAAAACAGAAAGCGATGAGCAGGAAATCCAGACTCAGGAAAGTAAAGTAGTAAAAAGAATGGTTACCCCTAAATCCTCTCTGGAAAAGCCTGAAAAACCAACCCCTGCCTCTCCTGTCCGCCCTGTAAGTCCGATTTCGGCAAAAGAAGATAAAATCGACAAATTCAGTGATAAAAATGAACTGAAAACACCTGCAAAACCCCAAAAGAAAGCGACTAAAGTGGTTAGCGGTAAAGAAGCCTACTCCAGTTTTCATAACGGTGCCAAAACTTTTTCGGTAAACAGATTAAATGTGGTAAACAGCGGTGAAGAGTTTTGCATAGATTTTAACAATAATATCCCTGCGGATTGTAGCTGGGTCTTTGACTTCAATACTTTTCATTTTACCTATAACGATGACCAGATTATCAGGGGTAGCAGTATTGCCCCCGGTACACCGGATATTCACAGTTTTCGGTTTAAAGCAAATCAGCCCGGTACTTTTACGCTTATTTTTCGTTTATTTAACCCCAATGACCCTTCAGTCACCCAGTCTGTTTCGTATGAAATTATGATTCGGTAAAAGGTAGAATTCGGGTAGTTTTGTACATTTTTTGGTAATATTTAAAAAAATATAATTAATTTTGATGGGTAATATCTGATAAAGGTATTGCCCATTCTTTATAACTTCAAGTGTTGGAAATACGTATAAATATTAATTAATTCAGAAAAACCAGTAGCCAAATGGGCATTAATATTATTCAAAAAAAAAATGAAAAATAAATTACCTGTAATAATACTATCCCTTTTTATATCCTGCTTAAAAATATCCTTTGCTCAAACAAGTCACTTTATTGGCCCTGATAGTCTTAACCTTACAAAGTCTGGAGAAGTAATCTCTGTTTCTTTGGAAGAAAATACCGGACACGGATACTACTGGCACTACGTCTATCTGGATAGTACCTATCAGGAATCCGTGGATAAGATATCTGAAATAATCGTTAATAAAGAAGGGAAAACCTTCAGAAACTTTGATTTTTCTTTAAAGAAACCCGGTAAAGTCATACTTTTTTTCGAGCTGTACAGAGATTGGGAAGGCAGTACCGAAAGTGTAGGTCAAAAATCATATCCGGTTCTCATTCAGGAGGGCGCTCAGGGTTGTGAAGAAGTTGCCTACCGGGGAATGGGTGCCAGAAGCGCTGCTCAATATTCCAAAATATATACAAAGCTAAGTGATTCAGAGGCTATTGAAAGCTATCAGAAAAAAACTTATGTATTTACAGAAGGACAGTCTTTCATGATAGATCTGGAATGTGACGTTACAGGAGTAAGCTGGATTCCCGAAATCAGTGATAAGGAAATGATTAGACTCATGAATGATCAGATACGTCCGCTGGAAAGCTCCACCCTTCATACATTTAAGTTTCTGGCCTTGAGCACGGGTCAATGCGAAATCCGGTTCAGAATGATGCTTCACTCCGGAGATATCTCTGAAAAACCACCAGTTAAGTACGGTATCCTGATTGAACCGTTTAAACCGGTAACGGCAAATCACGATTAATTTTCCGGAAAATTTATCTTTCTTTTGTCCATAATCAGGTAAAACCCCATATATTTGCCAAAAGATGTGATAAAAAATGCAGAATCCGGTTCTTAAATTCCTCCTGACGGGAGGTTTATGCTTAATCCTGAATGCTTGCAGCCTCCCCAAAGAAGAGGAAAAAAACGTATTCCGGATGAATCTGGAGGATGGGCTGAGTACCCTTGACCCGGCTTACGCAAGAGATCAGCGTACAATCTGGATGACAAGTCAACTCTTCAACGGACTTGTGGCACTGGACAGCAACCTCAATGTCACACCTGCAATCGCACATACCTGGGAAATTTCCGATGACGGAAAAGTATATACCTTTCATCTGAGAGAGGATATTTATTTTCACAAACACCCTGTTTTTGGAAAAGACAGTACCCGGAAAGTTACCGCTGAAGATGTTTTATACAGCCTTTCAAGAATCTGTAACCCCAAAACAGCTTCTACCGGAACATGGATTTTTCAGAAAAAAATACGGGGATGGGATGAATTTTCAAAAAATCCTGACCAGAAACTCTCTGGTTTTGAGGCACTGAACGACTCCACTTTCCGCATTACTTTATCGGAAGTATTCCCTCCGTTTCTGAGCCTGCTCGCCATGCCTTATGCATTCGTGGTACCGAAAGAAGCCATTGATTTTTATGACAAGGATTTCAGCAGGAATCCCGTGGGAACAGGACCCTTCCGGTTTTTCAAATGGAAAGAAGGGGAAGTGCTGCTCCTGCACAAAAATCCGCTTTATTTTGAAAAAAAGGACGGACAAAACCTGCCTTATATTGACGCAGTGAAAGTACAGTTTATCGCTTCCCGACTTACCGCTTTTATTTCTTTTTTACAGGGAAACCTCGATTTTATCAATGGAGTGACCGATACCTACAAGGATGAGATTCTGACACCGGAGGGGAATATTCAGCCGGCTTACAGGGACAAATATAATTTTTCCTTTTCCCCTCAGTTATTTACCTACTATATCGGGATAATGAATGACAGTACGAAATACCGGGACAACCCCAGTCATCCGCTACTGAAAGCCTCCTTCCGAAAAGCGCTGAGTGCCGCAATTGACCGGGAAAAGTTCGTAAAATACTTATTGAATAATATTGGATACCCCGCAAACAACGGAATTATGCCTTTGCCGGCAAGAGGATTTAATACCCAAAAAGTAAAAGGCAATCTCTATAATCCGGATTATGCAAAAAAAGTAATTCAGGAATTTACCCAAAAGGAAGGAAAACCCATTACTTTAACCCTGAATGCGACTCCTCAATATGCATTTATCGCTCAGTTTTTGCAGAAAGAATGGGAAAATGCCGGCCTGATTGTAAAAACAGAAATTAAAGAAGGCGGAGCCTTGCGAAAATCGGTCTATGATGGAAGTTTGCAGTTATGGCAGGCAAACTGGATAGGAGATTATCCGGAAGGAGAAAATTATCTCGGATTGCTTTATTCTGAAAATTTTGCACCCAAGGGAACCAACACTACACATTATAAAAATGAGCGGTACGACGCACTTTACCAAAAAGCCATGAAAGAGACTGCTGACTCGCTCCGCTGGAATTACTATGCCGAAATGGAGAATATCATGCTTCAGGACCAGCCACTGATTCCTTTATATTACGGACGAATTCTCAGAATGTCCCGAAAAAATATCCGGGGGATAGTGACTAACCCTATGAATGAACTGACTTTAAAATATATTCAGAAATCAGATAGATGAGCATTTTCAGCCTTTAACCTTATCCCTGGAAATTACAAAATCCTTTAATTCTTCAATTGCAAAAAGCACCTGCTTTATGCTTGATACATCCTCTTTGACAAGATAGGTTCCTTTGGGCGTTTGTTTCATCTGGACTTTTCCTGCGAAAATCGTCAGATATTCAATCACTTTTGAAGGAATATCCGTTTGATAAAAAGCGGAATTCTGGTCTGCGACAAAATACATTCTAAGGGATTTCCCTTTCAGAACGATTTTTTCCAGTCCGCAACGCTTTGCTGCTTCTCTTACCCGAGTAGCGTCAAACAGGCTTAATACCGGTTGAGGTAATGGCCCAAAGCGGTCTAGGAGTTCTACCTGAATATTTTTAAATTCCTCCTCTTTACTGGAGAATGCTATCTTTCTGTAAAAATTCAGCCTTTCAGAAATAGAAGGAATATAGACCTCCGGAATTTTGATATCCAAATCCAGGTCAATATGAACGTCTTCTACCAGAATTGCTTTGCGCTTTTTGATTTCATCCTGGAATAAATCGGCAAAATGCTCCTCTTTCAGCTCCTGAATTGCTTCGCTCAGAATCCGGTTATACATTTCATATCCAATATCTCCGATAAATCCGGATTGCTCCCCTCCCAGTAAATCTCCTGCTCCGCGAATATCCAGGTCTTTGAGTGCTATATGAAATCCGCTCCCCAAATCGGAAAACTCTTCCATTGCCTTGAGTCGCTTTTTGGCATCCGTTGTAAGGGAAATATCCGGGGGCGCAATCAGATAACAAAAAGCTTTACGATTGGAACGCCCTACCCTTCCCCGCATCTGATGTAACTCTGAAAGCCCGTATTTATTGGCTTCATTGATGATAATCGTATTGGAGTTGGGAATATCCAGTCCCGATTCTACGATAGTGGTGGAAACCAGAATGTCGAATTTCCCTTCGATAAAATCGGTCATTACCTCCTCTAATTTATCCCCGTTCATCTGCCCGTGCGCAATCCGGATTTTGGCGTCAGGAACGAGTTTCAGAATACCGGAAGCTACTTCCAGAATATCTTTGACCCTTGGGTGAATAAAAAACACCTGCCCTCCCCTTTTCAGTTCGTAGCTGATAGCATCCCGGATTCTTACTGCGTCAAAAGTAGTTACGATGGTCTCTATCGGCTGACGGTTAGGGGGCGGAGTACTGATTGTAGATAAGTCCCGGATACCCGAAAGCGAAAACTGCAGCGTTCTGGGAATCGGTGTAGCGGTAAGGGTAAGGGTATCCACCGTGGTTTTCATGGTTTTGAGTTTGTCTTTTACATTCACACCAAATCGTTGCTCTTCATCTATAATTAACAAACCCAGGTCTTTAAAAACAACATCTTTGGAAACAAGCCTGTGCGTTCCGATTAAGATATCTACTTTTCCCTCCGCTACTCTCTGAAGCACCTCCTTAATTTCTTTGTCACTTCTGAAGCGGTTCACATAATCCACATTGGCAGGAAAGCCCCTGAGCCTCGAAGCAAACGTTTTGTAATGCTGAAGAGCAAGAATCGTTGTAGGTACAAGAACAGCAACCTGTTTACTGTCAGCCACTGCCTTAAAAGCTGCTCGGATAGCGACTTCCGTTTTCCCGAATCCTACATCCCCGCAAATCAGCCTGTCCATAGGATGAGGCGTTTCCATATCCGTTTTGATTTCTTCCGTAGCCTTTACCTGGTCCGGCGTATCCTCGTACATAAAGGAAGCCTCCAGTTCCTGCTGAAGATAACTATCCTGAGTAAAGGCAAATCCCGGCTGAGCTTTCCGCATTGCATACAGATTCACGAGGTCAAAAGCCAGCAATTTTACCCTCGCCTTGGTTTTAGCCTTGGCTTTTTCCCACACACCGGAACCTAATTTGGAAAGCTTGGGGACATCTCCGTCTTTCCCTATATATTTGGATACTTTATGCAGGGAATTTACATTTACCAGCACTTCATCTCCTCCCGAAAAAATGATTTTAATCCCTTCCTGAAGGTGTTCTCCTACCTTTACCTTATGAAGCCCCGCAAACTGACCGATTCCATGATTAATATGCGTTACAAAATCTCCGGATTTTAAATCCCTCAATTCCTTAAGCGTCAGTGCCTGAGATTTTTTTACATTGGATTTTGCCTTGTATTTATGGTACCGGTCAAATACCTGATGGTCTGTAAAACAGGCTATTTTAAGATTTTGATCAATAAAACCATGATGAATTTCGCCTTCTACATCCACAAATAATTCATCGTGATGAAAAGCATGAAAAATCTCTCTCAGGCGGATAAACTGATTGGGGTTTTCAGAGAAGAAGAAGTTCCGAAAATCATTTTGCTGTTCTTTCAGGAGAAAATCACAGAGGAACTCAAAATTCTTATGAAACTCCGGCTGAGCATTTCCCGGCCATTCCATCGAGTGAACATGTCTTTTGTAATAGTTTTTATTCCCCATTTCCACTACCCCAAACCCTCCGATATCTTCCAGAAACTGATCACCGTTAAGATAAAGCACCTCAGGTTTCAGCGTAAGTGAACTTCCTCCGGTATTTTTATACATGGTTTCATAATACAATTGCCCTTTTTCAAACATTCTGTCGAGGTCTGTTCTGACAAAGTCAATATTCTGGGTAAATATCAGAGTATCCGGATGAATATACTCCAGAAAAGACACTTTTTCCTCTTTGAGAATATTGGTCTGAATATTGGGAATCAGGGAAATACGGGGCACTTCCACTTCTGTAATCTGTGAAACAACATCAAAGGTTTTGATACTTTCCACTTCCTGACCCAAAAATTCAATGCGGTAAGGAATATCGGAAGCAAAGGAAAATACATCCAGAAGTCCGCCCCGGATAGAAAACTGACCGGGCTCATAGACAAACTCCTCTCTTTCAAATCCGTATTCGTCCAGTAAATCCACCAGAAAATCCATTCCGAAAGTATCTCCTTTCTGAATTTCAAAAGTATATTTAATCAGAGAACGGCGGTTCACCACCTTTTCATAAATCGCCTCTGCAAACGTCACAATCACCGGACGATGGGTAATAGAATGATTCAACCCGTTGAGTACTTCCGCCCGCTGCACCACATTCGCATTGTCCACCTCTTCCATCTGATAGGGTTTTTTATAGGAAGTGGGATACCAGTATAGTTCTGCTTCCGGAAGAATCAGGGACAAATCTGAGTGAGCATATAATCCGTCCTCTTTCTCATTCATAATAATCAGTACCGGACGTTTAAGGATTTTGGCTACCGCCCCAATCCAGAAAGAAAACTGACTGCCCGCCCCTCCCCTGATATTAAATTTACCATACTTCTCCTTCTCAATCTCTTTGGAAAATGATTGAAAATCAGGATGACCTGTATATAAACCCAGAATATCAGCTACTTTCACAGAGAAAAAATTAATTTAATGAATGACACATTCCCGAAAAGACCGGAAAGCGAAGAATAACCCGGAAATAATCAAAAAGTTTAGGAATCAGACGAAAACCCCCTTTTCCTGAAACGGAAAAAATCAGGAAATACCCTTTTTTTCTACTGATTGGAAAAACGCCGGATTGAAAACTGCTTTCCGGCCATTTATCCAGGTTTCTGCAATGAGATTTTCCGTAAAGGAATAGGCAAGCCGGGAGAGATTTTCGATGGGTTTTGTAATGAGAAAATCAGCCCGCTTTCCGGCCTCTAACGAGCCACATTCATTCCCGGCACCCAATGCATTGGCGCCGTTCAGCGTACAGGCTACAAGGGCTTCTTCCGGCAGCAGCCGCATATAAATACAACCCAGTGATATAACAAACTGCATATCTCCGGAAGGAGAAGAACCCGGATTAAAATCGGTCGCAAGGCAAAGCGGCAGGCCGGCTTCAATCAACTTGCGGGCAGGGCCATAAGGCTCCCTCAGGAAAAAAGAACACGAAGGCAGGAGCGTAGGAACGGTTTCTCCGGATTGCAAAGCCTGAATATCGTCATCGGTAATTCTTTCCAGATGGTCCACCGATAAGGCATTCATCCTTACTCCCAGTTTTACCCCTCCCGAAAAGTCCAGCTGATTGGCGTGAATTTTGGGAATAAGCCCGTATTCAGCCCCTTTCAGTAATATTCTTTCGGTTTCTGATTCCGTAAAAAATCCGGTTTCACAAAACACATCTATATAATCCGCGAGATTTTCTGATGCCACAGCAGGAATCATCTCTTCACACACCAAATCTATATATGCGTTTCGGTTTTCTTTGTACTCCGTTGGGATAGCATGGGCTCCCAGAAAAGTAGTTTTAATGGTTTGAGGGGTATGAGCCTTTAATTCCCTTGCAACCCGCAGCAACTTGAGCTCTCCTTCCAGAGAAAGGCCGTATCCGCTTTTGATTTCTAGCGTAGTGGTCCCTTTTTCCACCAATTGCCGGCATCTTTCCAGGGACTCTGTCAATAATTCCTCCTCAGAAATATGGGTCAGTGCACGGGCAGAGTTTAAAATACCACCTCCTCTCCGGGCAATTTCCTCATAGCTCATGCCTTTGATTTTATATACAAACTCTTCCTCCCTTGTACGGGGAAAAACAAGGTGAGTATGACTATCCACAAATCCGGGTACGACAATCCGGCCTTCGCAGTCATGATATTCCGCCTGAGGGTAATCCGTTTCGGAGTACGTGTTCATACTTCCTGTTTTCACTACCTTTTCTTCGCTGATAATCAAAAAGGCGTTTTCTATCAGGCCGGCGTCCTGCATTTCCTGTCCTTTTTTACAAGGCTTTCCATTGGCAGAAACAGTATAAAGTTTTGCAATATTTTTGAAAATTTTAACCATAGATTCTTTTTTTTATTCCATCAGAATATTTTCCTTTATCCCGGAAACATTCTCCGGAAAACATCATTTCAATTGTGATTCAATTCTTTCTCTTTCCGCTTTTTTCAGCCCTTTGACCACTTCAAGATAGGAATGATCGATGAGTGAAAAAATCAGTTCATCAGTGAGATTTCCTTTCAGGGAAACCGTATTCCAGTATTTTTTATTCATATGATAACCGCCGGTAATTTCGTTCTCGTGTTCCTCCCGTAACCGGATAGCGTATTCAGGTTCGCATTTAAGGTTTACGGATTCGCCGAGGTCAATGTCTATCAGTGCAAACATTTTTCCGGCTACTTTAAATACAAGCGTAACCTGGTCAAAAGGAAGGCCTTCTGAAGTCTCCGGCTTGGAAAGACAATATTCTCTTATCTGATCAACGTACAACATACATTATGATTTAAACTTAATATTCTACAAAATAAATAAAAAAAAGGAAGTTTTTTAAATTATAATGAGAAAACAGCGTTATTTTGTAGTCTTGATAAATATCGCTTATTATGTTTCAAAACAGAAAAGATTCATTTTTTTATGCTTCATCAATCCTTCAACGAATAAATTCCTTCCCGGAATTCAGTACGTTTTTCCGGACTGCCACAACTTCAATCCTGACCGGGGCTTTGATGCTTGCCGGAATTTTGTCCGGTTGCAAGTCCGGAGAGCGAAAAATCATTCCTGCATATTATCACTGGAAAACCATATTTAATCCTACCGCCAGGGCGATGAAATATCTCGATACCCTGCAAACCGAAAAACTCTATGTCAGGGTTTTTGATGTGGACTGGGACGAGAATCTCAATACTTTTGCTCCCAAAGCCATCGTAAAATGGGAATATGAGCCTCCTGTAAAAGCGGGAGTTTGCCCTTCGGTATTTATTACAAATAAAACTTTTGAGAAAATCCCTGATTCTTTGATACAGGTTATGGCAGAAAAAGTATGGAAAAAAATTTTTATTCTCATGGATTCAACGCCTGAGTTACAGGTCCCTGAAATTATGATGGACTGCGACTGGAGCACTCAGACAAGAGAGAAGTATTTTTCGTTTTTGAAATTCCTGAAAGAAAAAATACCCAAAAGCTGCCGGTTGAATGTAACTATCCGGCTTCATCAGGTGAAATATTACAAAATGACCGGAGTGCCTCCTGGAGATATGGGGACATTGATGTTTTATAATATGACCAATATACGGGACGAAAAAACCCGGAATTCCATTCTGGATATTGAAACCGCCAAAAAATATTTTGTAAATTTTGATCAATATCCGCTGCCACTCAACCTGATCTTACCGGTATTTTCGTGGGGAGTTGTCAGGCGCAATGGAATAGTAGTAGATATGCTGAACGACTTCAGGCCTGACAGTGCTCATTTTGAGTTAAGTGGTTCACATGAGTTAAAAGTAAAAGAGAGTTTTTATTACAATGGCACTTATCTCTATCAGGGAGATGTAATCCGTCAGGAATCTCCTTCCTATTCGGATTTGATGACTTCCGCAGAACTATTATCCCCTTTGCTGCAAAATCCGGAATTAACGCTGGGTTTCTATCATTTATCAGAAGAAAACCGGGAGGCATTTCCGGCGGTAAAACTGATATCGGTAATGGATTTATTCCGGTAGTGCTATTTTTGCTTTTGGGTTTCGGAGGCTACTCCTTCTATCGAGGCAAACACCATTCCGCATACGACCTTGGGGTAGAAGAAAGTAGTTTTGGGGGGCATAATCGCACCTGCATTACACACCGACATCATCTCAGCAAGTGAAACTTCTCTGCAAATGAAAGAATAAGCCCCTTTTCCTGCAGCCTTGATTGCCTGAGAATAGCTTTTTTCATATACAATCTGAGGAGAAACGTTCTGGCGGTTATAAGGAATGCAAGCCACTTTTTCAAAGAAAAAATAATGCAGTACCGTGTAATCCAGTACTTTTACTTCCGGCGGAATCGGAAGGGAAATATGAAAACGGGGCTGAATTTCTTTTCGTAACTCCAGGAGAATTTCAAAATCCTTATACAAAAGCCCGAAAGAAAATGGTTTATCCCTCAGATATTCATACAAAGGAGTAGGAGATCCGGATATATCCGAAACGGAAAAATAATGTTCTATCTGATTGAGGTATTTTTCGATTCCGGCATCAATCGGGGGTTTCCATATCCTGTGAGTAGGCAAAATCCGCAGGTCGTCGGAGCTCATATTGGAAAGATACATGAGATGATAATTAATCATTGAATCTTCCGGAAGTTCGCCTTTTTCCATCATCTGTTTCTGAAGCATACGGGAACTTTCCAGGCGGTGATGACCATCTGCCAGATAGATGGCCTGGGGTTTCAGCACTTCCCTGAATTTGTCAATTACTTCCGGGGCCGTGATTAATGCAAACTTATTTTTCACATTCTGAATATCATCGTATTCATAAATCACTGACTTTTCTATATACAAATCCATGATTTCTTCCAGCAAAAACGAGTTATCTTCATAGAGACCATGAGTAGGCACTACATTCATGAGGGACTCCTCAAGATAATGCGCTCTGGACTGAACGGAAGCGGTAATGGTATTTTCATGAATGATGATATCCTCTTCATTGGGAGTAAGCCTAACCATTGCCATGAACCCTTTCCTTACAAACCATTTATTGTCATTGGGCAGTCGGAAATACTGATACAAAATGTATATCGCTGCGATATTTTCCTGTACAATGATGTTTTCTGTTTTCCATTCCTTCAGTTTTTTTACGGCTTCTTTCTGAGACTGAGGGATAGAAATATGGACAGAATTATGGGGATTTTTATATAAAGTCTGCAAAAGAGACGGATTTAAGACATCCGATAACGGAGAAAAAAACTCCGAAACATTTTCCGTCTTAGCGGGATTGTACCTCCACCCTTTAAAAGGGATAATTTCTGCCATAATTTAGATGAATCTTATTGAGAACCTTCTGCTTCCCGAAGGATATCAGAACGCAGAAGGTTTTCAAACTTATTTAGTAGAAATTTTTATTTTCTGCTGCCATTTTCCGGAGTAAAGCCGAGCAGCGGTAACGGTCTTCCCGGTATAAATCATACAGCGCATCCAGTTCAGCGACTACCGAAGCGACTCCCATTTCATCCGCCCACCGGAGCAGTCCTTTGGGGTAATTTACGCCTTTGGTCATGGCTAAATCTATGGCATGCGGCGTCCCAATCTGAAACAATACAGCCTCAGCCGCTTCATTGATGAGCATCACAATAATTCTCCGGAATATATTACTTGCCAGGGCTTTGTCCGGATTTGCTTCAGGCTGAATTGCCCCTTCGGAATAGTCATAAAACCCTTTTCCGGACTTTCTTCCAAAATACCCGGCTTCAAACAATCTTTTCTGGGAAAAAGAAGGCTTGAATCTGGGTTCGTAGAAAAACTGCTGCCAAACAGATTCCGTAACCCGGTAATTTACGTCAGCACCGATAAAATCCATCAGTGTAAAAGGTCCCATTTTAAACCCTCCGGTTTCGGTCATGGCTTTATCAATTGTAGCGCAGTCAGCGATGCCTTCTTCCATAATCCGGATTGCTTCGCCATAATAAGGCCTTGCGACTCTGTTTACGATAAATCCGGGGGTATCTTTGGCCAGTACACCGTCTTTTTTCAGGAAAGCAACCCACTCAATCGCTTTTTCAGTAATTGATTTTTCGGTTTGAATTGCCGGGATAATCTCCACAAGGCTCATGAGCGGAACGGGATTGAAAAAGTGAATTCCAATCACTCTGCCAGGGATTTTGCAGGCTGCTGCAATAGAGGCTATCGAAAGAGAGGAGGTATTGGTAGCCAGAATACAATGAGGAGAAACCACTTCTTCTATCTCCTGAAATACCTTTTGTTTTACGCCAAGGTCTTCCACAATTGCCTCCACCACAATATTACAATCGGTAAAAGAATGTAACGAAGTTCCGAAAAAAATCCGTCCGAAAATATGACCGGCTTCATTCAGGGTGATTTTTCCTTTTTCCGCCAGCTTATTCAAGGTCGCATGCAACTGATTTTTCGCTTTTTCGAGTGCTGCGGGGTTTGAATCATAAATTACGGCTTCGTTTCCGGCAGTAGCCGCAACCTGAGCAATACCGGTACCCATTGCACCGCTTCCGATAATCCCTATCTTCATATATCTTTTTATTTAATAAATACATTTAGTTCAGGGCACAAAACTAAGGATTTTATTTCATCCTGAAAAGATGAAGCAAAGATAAAGTTATGACGAATCATTAACGGAGCGGTATTTCCGTTTTCCGGCCTTTGTCAATCCATCAAATCCTACCCGCAAAGGTATCCGGTTTATATCCCGGACTCCGGGTAATTATAGCTCAATGGAATAAGAAGCCGTAAAAATCTTTCCGTTTACAAAATAATTCGGGATAAAACCGTACAGTTTTACAGTCCCTTTTGCCTTATCAAGGATATCTGCCACCTCTTCCGGTGTAGCCACTTTCTCTTCGTTAATCTCAAGAATAACGAATCCTTCCTGCATATCTGTACTTTGTCTTACCTTTCCGGCATATAAACGGCTTACCTTTACGCCATTGTCAATTTTATACTGAGCCCTTGTGCGGTCGTCAAGGCTGATTAAATCAATTCCCAGCGCCTGAAGTTTGGGGTTTTTACGGACAATGGAAGTAGTCCCTTTCTGATTTCTGAGCAAAACATCGAGAGTTTTCTCTTTACCGTCTCTAACAATCTGGAATTTTACGGTTTCACCCGGACTGTGTCTTGCAATCACTTCCATGAGCTTTGCCTCATTTTTAATCGTAATTCCATCAATTTTGGTAATTACATCGCCTACTTCCACTCCTGCCTTTGCCGCAGAACCGGCAGTATTGACCGATTGTATCAAAATTCCTTCCTGAACTTTGAGTTCATTTTTATCGGCTTCGAGATTATTCAGGACTGTAATCTTGCCCAGCCCCAGATACACCCGCTGCACAGTACCATAAGCAATCAAATCATCTACTATTTTCTGCACAATATTGGAAGGAATCGCAAATGCATATCCTGCATAAGCCCCTGTAGGAGAAGAAATTGCCGTATTTACCCCCACTAATTTTCCCTCTAAGTCCACCAAAGCGCCTCCGCTGTTTCCGGGGTTTACCGCAGCGTCTGTCTGAATAAATGACTCTATAGCATACTGATCTTTGATGATTTCCAGGTTCCTTCCGATAGCACTGACAATCCCGGCGGTAACAGTAGAAGACAGATTGAAAGGATTTCCCACCGCAATCACCCACTGACCCACTTTGGCATCATCGGAGTTGGATAACTGAATCGGAGTGAGGTGTTCTGCATTGATTTTGATAACGCCAAGGTCTGAGGATGGGTCTGTACCAATGACCTCCGCAGTAAAAGTTCTGTTGTCATAAAGCGTAACCGTAATTTTATCCGCATCACTTATGACATGATTATTGGTTACAATATATCCGGACTCATTGAGGATTACTCCTGACCCGGAAGACTCAGCCGAACGGGATGCGCCTCCTCTGCCCCAGCCCCAGAAATCCATCCATGGATCATAAGTCTGAACCGTCTGAACAGATTTAATGTGTACGACAGCGGGCATCGATTTTTCTGCCGCATTGCTGAAATCTCCTCCGGGCAACTCCTGAATGCCCTGATGATTGTGTAAAGAGGTAAAACTCACCGGTATTTTTTCTTCATTCCCGGACTTTTGCTTCCCGGAACGAAAAGAAAAGTGATAGCCAGCGATTAAGATAACCGTTACTAATGAAGATGTTAATAGATTAAACCATTTGTTTTGCATAACTCATCATGAATTAATTAGACAGGTAAATAAAATATTAAGATAGGTTTTCTACGTAATTGGATGCATCAGGGTTAAAGATATTATAAAAAAAATATCAGGGCCGGCTGCTGATTGCAGTAATATAAGGATTTACTTTTTTACCCTCATTCCAAAAGAAGCCCCCAAAGGAACATTCCCTGAAACCCCGACCCGTTCAATAAAGGGTTTTTCCTGATTAATTTTTATCACAATTTATATATTTTTATAAAATTGTAATATATAATCACATAATCATTCATGAAAGAAAAATGATAAAAAAAATAATATGATAAAGTGGCTATTTTTTTATAAGTGTTTAAAAAAAATATATTTTATGTTTATTTTTTTATACATCACCCAAAAACAAATTACATAAAAAGTAAAACAATTTTTAAAAAAAACAAAACTAATAAACTGATTAACAGCAATATAATTTCATTCTAATTACCAAAAAACAGAATCCGGAAAAATATTACGAATTACCGTAATAAATATATTAATTCTGTTTATTACACTACCAAAACTGTTTAAAAATTAAAAAAATTAAAAAAAAAATTTGCAAAAACAAAAAATACCATGTAAGTTTACACTCGATTTAGAAAAAAATATGGTTGAGGTTTTTAATTTTAATTATTCTACCAATTATTCAAAATGTATGGCAATTAATTTCTACTTACAAAAACAAAAGTTAGTTCTATCAGCCTGTACCCTTATGACATTCCCTAAAAAGGCATTTTCCGGTAAGAGTTTATTGCTCCTCGGAGGCATCTTTATTTCTTTTTTGTCATTTGGTCAGGTAAATGTTGGGAACTATGTATTCGCAGACGTAAATAGCAATGGATTACAGGACGACGGTGCCGCTAATGGTATCAATAATGTAACTGTTCAATTATGGTCTGCAGGGCCTGACGGTACAATCAACGGAGGCGATGACATTTTTATCTCCAGTGAAGTTACCGCAAACGATGTATCCGGAGATCCGGGATATTTTAATTTTACTGCCGTTTCAGATGGTAACTATTATTTAAAATTTCCGCTTCAGGTAAAAAACTTCTTTTTAACCCGCCAATCTGCAGGAGACAAGAATCTTGATTCAGACGTAAACCGGTTTTCAGGAGAATCCATCCTTTTTACCATTTCCGGACTGGACAAAACAGACCTTGATGCAGGTTATTCTACTTCTTTCCCTGTTTGTCCGAGCGTTTGTGAAAAACAGTTTATTTCACAGCACATTGTAAGTAAACCGGAAGTCATTTTTGATATTGAAAATGACACTTTCCGTTTACCTAAATTTGATGCAAGTCTTGGTGAGCTGCTCAAAACCGAGATAGAAGGAAAAGCCGATATCCGGATGGTCTATCAGTTTGAGAACAGAGGTTCAACTCCCCGTTCGATTTTTTTAGCTTATTTTGATACCACAACGACTACCGGACCGGGATTAGGTAGCGGGCTGCGTTTCACGGCTCAGGATACCGTGGTAAATACCACACTTCCTCCAACAGACGGTGTGAATTTTTCCGGCCCTGACTTTATCTCTGACTCTTTATTTATTGGATCATTCGCAAAAGATACTTCCCTGACGAATCCTGTGGATTTGGCCGGATTTACGGGGAATGATTCTCTCACTTATTTATTTAATGCAAAATCTTCCACTATCTCTACTTCTTCAGGAACCCTTTACCGTTTGATTCTTACATATGCGAAAGTAGAGGTTACGGTCAGATATACTTATTGCAGAAAAGTTTGTGGTTCTATCGGCAACTTTGTATGGAATGATTTGAATAAAGACGGAATTCAGGACCCAAGAGAGCCTGGTATTGCTAATGTTACCGTTACCCTTTTTGACAGTAATGGAAATATCGCAGGCGTAACTCAAACTGACGCATTCGGATTTTATACATTTAATAATGTTTTACCCGGAGATTATTCTGTAAGCTTTTCTTTACCGGCTGATTACACCTTTACTTCTGCACTTGCAGGCGGTAATACCAACACAGACAGCGACCCTGACCCTTTTACCGGACGCACTGCTGTATTTACGCTGCTGGATCAGGAAAATAAAACGGATATTGATGCGGGGATGTATTTTCAGGAGAAAAACACCGCAAGTCTGGGCAACAGAGTGTGGTTTGACAGAGATGATAACGGTATTCAGGACGCAGGAGAAGTAGGGGTAGCCAATGTTACTGTTACGCTCTATGATGGAACAGGGACTGTGCCTGCCGGTACTGCGATTACCAATACAGACGGAGAATATTATTTCAGAAATCTGGCTCCGGGTACCTACAGAGTGGGTATTACTCAGCCTCAGGGATATACACTTGCACAATATAATCAGGGTGGAGACGATGCTTCCGACAGCGATATTAATCCGGCAACGGGTCTTACTGACCTGATTACGCTTGCTTCCGGGCAAATGGATTATACATGGGACGCAGGTATTATTCTTTCTTCTGCCAATACGGCAAGTGTGGGGGATTTTGTATGGAATGATCTGAACAAAAACGGAATTCAGGAAGAAGGCGAACCCGGAGTACCCGGAATAACCGTTACTTTGTTTGATACGACCAATACAGTAGTTGCGACTACAATTACGGACGCTTTTGGAAAATACATTTTCAATAATGTAGCAATTGATATAAGCCCTGTTTTTTACAGAAGTAATTATTATATCGTATTTACTATCCCTTCCAACTATAGTACTACGATTCAGAATACCGGAGATGACAATACCGACAGCGATATTAATCCTTCCGGCACTACTGCTAAATTCATTTTAAATCCCGGAGATGATATTGTAAACATAGACGCGGGGATTTACAGAAATGACCTCGTAAATGCTACCGCTTCAATCGGCGATTTTGTATGGCTTGACGAAAATAAAAACGGGATTCAGGATGCAGACGAAAAAGGAGTTGCAGGAATCACTGTTACTCTTCTGGATAATCTCGGGAATATAGTGGCATTTACCGTTACAGATGCAAACGGTGCCTATATTTTCACTGATTTACCTGCCGGTGATTACAGAGTAGTATTCTCCAACCTGCCTTTCGGTACTGAATTTACCCCCCCCGGACAAGGTACAACGCTCACAGACAGCGACCCCAATCCGCTTACAGGAGCAACCGGCCTCATCTCTCTGGCTGACGGAGAAGCAAACACCTCCGTGGACGCAGGGATTATCAGCGGCGTTTCTGATAACGGAAATGCAAGTCTGGGAGACTACGTCTGGTACGACCTTAATTTTAACGGCTCTCAGGATCCGAATGAGCCCGGTGTACAAGGCGTAACGGTAACCCTTACCAATATTGCCAGTACGCTTACCCTTGTAACCAAAACCGACGGAGAAGGAAGGTATCTTTTCAACGGATTAAATCCGGACCAGTACATCCTTACTTTCTCCGGAATTCCTGCAGGATATAATGTAACAACTCTTAATGCAGACAGTAATGACGAAAAAGACAGTGACGCAGATCCGCTTACGCTTCAGACGGTTACAATTACGCTGGGAGATGGTCAAAATGACTTATCATGGGATATGGGTATTTTCAATCCTGTGCCTTCCAGTTCAATCGGCGACTTCGTATGGCTGGATGTCAATCAGAATGGAATTCAGGAGCCGGGAGAAAACGGAGTTCCGGGTGTAACAGTTACGCTGTATGACGCGCTGAACAATCCGGTTGCGGTAGCGCTTACCAACGACGCCGGTTACTATATCTTTACTGATGTTCCTCCGGGTGATTATATTATCGTATTTTCCAATCTTCCGGCCGGATTCAACTTCTCTCCATCCAATAACCCTGCCGCTACCGAGGCTACTGACAGCGATGCAGATCCGGTTACAGGTCAGACACTGGTATTTACCTTACCTGCTGCTACCTTCCTTCAGAATGTTGACGCGGGAGTCTTCAATACAAGGGCAACAATCGGAGATTTTGTATGGGAAGATGTAAATAATAATGGTATTCAGGATACAGGAGAGAAAGGCGTTTCAGGAATTACCGTTTATTTGCTTAGTGCTGCAGGAGATACTTTAGCTTCGGCAGTAACGAATGGCGAAGGATTATATCTGTTCCCGAATATCTCCCCTGATCAGTATCAGCTTGCTTTTGGGGACATTCCGGCGAATACGCTATTCACGATTCAGGACGCTACCGGTAATGCACCCGATGATACTGACAGCGATACAGACCCGGCAAACGGTACAATTCCTGTGTTCAGTGTTTCCGCAGGCGAGTACAACCTGACCTATGACGCCGGACTTTATGGCGCACCAAGGGCTTCCCTGAATGGTATTGTATGGTATGATAACGGCGACGGTATCAGACAGGACAACGAACTTCCGGTTTCAGGAGTTACAGTTACCTTGTTTGATGTAAACACAGGAAATCCGGTTTCTGTAACCGTTACAGGCTCTGATGGGTATTATTTCTTTGAAAACATCCTTCCGGGTACATATGAAGTGGTCTTCTCTGTTTTCCCTGAAGGCCTGGGGTTAACGATTACTGACGCAAACGGAAACGCAAACGACGACAGGGACAGCGATGCTACTGCAGTCTCTCCTCCAGGTACTTTCCCGCTGATTGCTACCGGCGGAACCGTTACTGTAAATGCAGGCGATAATATTGCCGGTCCGGATGCAGGAATTCTGCCGTCAGCAGGATTGCAGGGTAAAGCATGGACTGATAATAACAGAGATGGAATCAGACAAATCAATGATCTTGGAATCAGCAGGGTAAAAGTAAAACTGTGTACTTCCGATGCACCCAATACCGTCATCAGAAGCACTGTTACCGGCGAAGAAGGATTCTATCAGTTCCTGAACCTGACTCCGGGCGTATCTTATATTGTGAAGTTCGATTCTGTTCCTTCCCGTTCATGGACAGAGCAGTTTGTCGGCTCAGATTCAACCATAGACAGCGATGTATATAACTGGGTAACTGCCCCTGACAGCAATGAAAGAGGAAAAACCCCGGTTCTTTCACCCCTGAGGGTAGGAGAGTTGCGTCCAAACATTGATGCAGGCTATCTGCGCCCCGGTGAAGGACTGCCTGTAGTACTTACTACTTTTGACGGTATCCTCATTGGAAGTGATGTCCTCCTCAACTGGAAAACCGTTACTGAGGTAAACAGCAGTTATTTCGTGATTCAACGTTCTTTGGATGGATTTGCGAACAAATCAGAAGGAGAAGATATTGGAGTTGTAGAAGCGAAAGGAAACTCGAATGAAACGGAAAACTATAAGTTTAAAGATAATAATGTAACTGCACTGAATGTAAACACAATATGGTATCGCTTAAAAATGATTGATATTGATGGTACATTTGAGTACAGCAAAGAAATCGTAGAAGTAAGAATGGATGAAGGCATTCAGGATATTTACATGAGTCAGTATCCCAATCCTGCAACTAATCAGATTTCTATTGATTATCAGCTATTCGAAGCTAAATACGGAGAATTAAGCATTGTAAATGCCCTTGGTCAGGTTGTATATCAGTCCAACCTCAGTGCAGATGACAATATTCAGTTATTGAGTATTGATGTGAAAGACTGGGCAAGAGGCGCCTACATGATTCGTATCGCTACCGAGAATAGTGTATTAACCAGAAGATTATTGTTAGAATAGTCTTACTTCCCTCAACCCGACCCACTATGGATGTGAATTCATTGTGGGTCTTTTTTTTATAAAAAAGCCGTTCCGAGGATTGGAAACCACAGGGGGGTAAAGCCGTTTTGCTAAAGCCGTTTCGAGGGCTGGAAACCACTCGCAAGGCTGGGCTTAGCCGCTTCGTTTATCCTTTGTGGTGACCGCCTGCCGGTTGTTAGGACACAAACGGCGGCAGGAGAATGACTGTTTTTTTACTTTCCGCCTACGTATGAGAGGACACCATAGCCGCCAATGGTGTCCTCTCATACGTATCATGGCGGTGCTTTTTTCCTGCAAGGCCTCACGTTTCCGTTAAAAAATTGCCTGATTACCCCCTTATTAAAAAAATCTCCTTATTTTTGTCATCCATACAAATACCATCAAACCAACACAGAAAAAATGAAACCAATTCTACTTTTCTTCTTCCTGACCTGTCTGTTTTGTATTGAAATAAAAGCGCAGGGGTATTGCTGCAATGATTACAAATCAGATATTGAGGGGTTATACAATGATTGTGAGTACTCGCTTGCCTTGACAAAATTAAACAATATGCTAAAATATTGCGACCAATGCCAAGGCATCGCCAACAGCTGGCGCAGCAGAATACAGCAATGCCTGAACGATGCCAATGCTTCAGGCTGCCCTTGCCGGAGCAGTGGGAGTACCGATACCGACGGAGACGGAATCCTGGATATAGATGACCAGTGTGATACACAACAGGGACCCGCCTCCAATTACGGATGCCCCGTAGTGGAGGTGGAGCAGGACTTCTGTCCGATGGTCTATGTACAGGGGGGTACTTTTACGATGGGTGACCTTTTTGGGGATGGTGAAGCCGATGAACAACCCACACATTCTGTCACTTTATCGGCTTTTTATATGGGTAAATATGAAGTCACGGTGTCGGAATTTGAGGTATTTGTAAATGAAACAGGGTACAAAACCGATGCGGAGAAAGAGGGCTGGAGTTATTATTGGGATGGAGATTCGTGGAAAAAAAAGAACGGGGTTTACTGGAAACACGACGAAGAGGGCAATTTACGGGAAAGAAGCAAATACAACTATCCTGTGATACATGTTTCCTGGAATGATGCCGAAGCTTTCTGCGAATGGATGAGCCGTAAATACGGAAAGACCTACAGCCTTCCTACCGAGGCGCAATGGGAATATGCAGCGAGAAGTGGGGGTAAAAAAAATAAATACGCATGGGGAAACGGGCTTACGGCAACAAACGGAGCAAATGTAGCAACCAAGAATCACTATAACTGAGAGATATTTGAAGGGAGAGATTCCTACAAATACGCTTGCCCGGTATCACAATCCGGAGTGAATGATATTGGCTTATACGGGATGACGGGTAACGTTTGGGAGTGGTGCAGTGATTGGTACGGAACCTACAGCAGTGGCTCTCAAACGAATCCTACGGGGATCTCAAACGGATCGCTTCGGGTGTATCGGGGCGGCGGTTGGCGCGGCGACGCAGGGTATTGCCGCGCCTCCTACCGCAACTACAACTCCCCGTCCTACCGCAACTACCACCTCGGCTTCCGCCTCTCCAGGACAGAGTAAGTTTTTAGATTTTTTACCTTTTATCTTTGCAAGAAATGACATCTTATAATAAAAAAGATGTCATTTCCTTCTTACCTTTTGCAAGAAATGACATCTTCTAATAAAAAGATGTCATTTCATTTCCATAAGAGAAAAACGGATATATCCGTAGGAAGAAACCGAAGGTATATCAAAATTTCCGGATATACGGTTAGATATATCTGAAAACACGCATAAATTTTCAGATATATGCAAAAAACTTCCGCCTGCGTTTTTAAGGGTGGGAGCCGTTTCGAGGGTTGGAAACCACTCGAAAGGCTGGGCTTTCGCCACTTCATTCCGCCTACGTTTGTGTCCCACAAACGTATCAAAGACGGAATACAAAAAAGAAAGTGGCTATTCTGAGCAGAATATACCACTTTCCCGAATAACTTACTTCCCTGTATTAGATTATTCTGTTTTAATAAATTTCTGATTTGTTCTTTTACCGTCTTGTGAGATTACCGTAAGGACGTAAGTCCCGGAGGGTAATGATGCAATATCAATGGATAGTTTCCGGTTATATAAATCTGAGGGGGTTACCGGAAAACTTCTTCCCATATTATCTGAAATGAATAATGTAAGGTCATTTACGGAGACGTTATTATTTTCGAGTTCCAGATTCAGTTGCGTGCTTGCCGGATTTGGATACAGATAATAGCCGATGTTTAGATTGTCAGGTGCGATTTTCACTTCAATGAAGGGGGTGAAAAATTCTGCTCCGTCGGTATCAATCTCCCGGATTCTGTAATAAATCGTTTGCTCTCCGGTTACAGGTCTCAGATTATCATCCTGATACTGGTAACGGGTTTCGCCTTCATTGCCCAAAGCGTTAACCTGCGCAATTCTTTGAAAACCGGTTTCGTCAGGATAACGTCTCTGAATTTCATAAGAAGCAGTTTTTTGCTCATTTTGAGTAACCCAGTCCAGCTCCACAAAATAGGACTCTTCTTTACGCAGAGAAGCAGTCAGCGCAAGTTCATCTGCCGGAAGAATACAGTTTTCTACATTGATTTCGACATTATCAGTACCGGAACACACTCCATTTGAAACTGTTACGGTATAAACAATACTGCCATTCGGAGTAGAGACGGGATTGGCAATTGTCGGGTCGTTCAAATCAGTAGCCGGGCTCCACGCATAAGTTAAAGCAGAACTGAGCGTACAGCATGTAAATCTTATATTCGGGCGGATATTGGTTGCAGTTCCGGTGCTCATAGTACATCCCGTAACGCCGTCATTTGCAGCGTAATAGGTTGAGAGAAAAGTCGTATTGGAAGCATACAGAAAATCGTCGTCAGAATAAGCTGTATTATTATAGCAAATCTGAACAATCAGATTACTTGTACCATCCCATCCGTATCCGGTTGAGAAGGGGAAAGTTTTCCACCCTGTTGTGCCGCCCATAGTATAGTTACCGGAATACACCGTAGTCAAACCGGATTGAAAACCGCTCAAAGAAGTGAGGTTTGTACATCCTATACTGATAGTAAGCCCGGAATAAGGAATTGTACTATTGGCAGCCTGCACCAGTAAAGCGATAGCGGTAAGTTTACCTCCGGTTAACCCCAAAGCGGTCAACTCCCCTGCCCTGAACAACATCTGAGTTCTTCCATCCTCATATAATCCTGAAAACGGATATCCTGCCGAGGAGGTAGCACTGCCTAATGTATAATCTACGGCGGAAGACCCACAGGCGGTAGAATTGGCGCCACAGGCCGGAGGGGTAGTTACAGGAGTGATAAAAGTACTTACATTCAGGTTGATGGTCATTCCTGATCCGTTACAAGCACCGGTAGAATCCGGGGATGCATTCACAAGATTGGAGGTTCTTAGTTCCACAGTATCTCTCAGCAGGCACCCTCCACCGGCTACTTCAACGAAATACATTCTGTTGGAAGCACCTGCGGTTGCAACCGGGTTAGGGATATTCGATGCACTCAGCCCTAACGCCGGTGTCCAGGTATAAGTGACCGGAGGTAAATTAGTACAATGATTGATTCGGATATTGGCTCTCGAAGCAGAGGCAGTTCCTGAAGTAAGGCTACACCCTACAACATTATCCTGATACCTGAAATAGGCCCGGTTGGAAGGAGTTGTGGTATAAGCCACAAAGTCATAATTGGAATAGGTAGAATTATCGTAGCAAATTTCCACTACAAGACTGCTCGTACCGTCCCACTGATAGGGAGTGGGCAGGGTAAAAGTATTCCAGCCAACCACAGTACTCATGGAGGGAACAGAATAGACAGAAGTCATCCCTGCTACATAGCCTGTTAAAGCAGTAGCAGCTGTACACCCTAATTTTATCGTAAAACCACTGTAAGGAAGCGTACTACCTTTAGTAATAACGTTAAATCCAATCTGATTAATATTGCCTGCGGTAATGCCTGCTGCGGCTAATTCGGCAGCCGTATATAACAGTTGTGTTCTGCCGTCGTGCCAGTACCCCGAAAAAGGATAAGCTACGGTCGAAGCACCTGTGCCGATTGTATAATTTGAAGCAGCCCCTGCACAGGTGGTACTACTTAATCCACAACCCGTACCGGAAGCAGCAAAAGGCATTACGGCATTGGCAGCAAGCTGTACTGTCTGACCCGGGCAAATATTGGATAATGGAGGAGTGGCATTGATTGTTCCTCCCGGATAAACGGTAAAATCATCCGTTGAATTACATCCTCCGTAGGAGTAGTTGACGGAATAAGTTTGTGGCAGACTTACAGGAGTTGCAGTAGGAGAAGCGATATTCGTCGCACTCAATCCCTGACCACTCCAGGTATAGGTTCCTGATGCATTTCCGAATATGCTGGCATTCAGCTGAAGTTGTTCTCCTGCGCAAACAGAGTCTCTGGGGGCGGTAATCTTCACTCCGGTTATGTAGATGACAATATTTGCAGTGGCAACACTGGGAATAGGGCAAAAATGGTCGCTTGCCAGTATATAAAACGAGTTATATCCTACGGAAGAAGCAGGGGGCGTCCAGGTAAAGGACAAGGTTTTGGGATTTGTCCCTGAATAGGTTATTGCTGCCCCTCCGTCAAGTATTACGGAAGCATTATCTGAGACTACGGGCACCCCTCCTGTAATGTCATTAACCTGAATATCAAAACTGATTGGCACCCCTGAGCATGCCGTCATAACATAAGATTGCCCCGGATTCATGGTGGCTCCTGTCAAGTTGTTGATTGGGCCAATAGCTACTCCCCCGTTTAAACCATTAATCACAATAATCTGAATGTCCCGTAAAACAGAACCAATCAGTACCCCATTTCTGAATTCCTCAACCAAAACTGCAGTTACACTATTTTGAACCAAAATGGGCGTAAACTGAATTTGGCCGGTGGCACTGTTAATACTATAAGTTCCGGAAGCGGTCGTAACTGGATAAGTATAGCTCCAGGGAGCATTGTATGTCACAGGGGTACCCACGTTCTGCCTTGGAGTGACTATAGAATAAACGAGTACATCCCCGTCAGATTCATTGGTTGCGTGAGAATAATTCTGGGGCTGACCTACACCAAAGAAAGGAATCGGTTTTGTATAAAAATCGGGGGAATTATTTCCGGGAGCCAGAACGCTGTTCAGTTTTGCTTCAAAATAAAAAGACTGAGCAGCCGGACCTGTTGTAATTCCGTAATTACGGCAGCAATTTGTATAACTGAAAGTCCAGTCGGTACAGGCAGTTGGTAATGTATAAACTACTGAATATACATACTCCTGCACTCCGAGTAAAGTTCCTCCATTACAGGTACTGTTTCCAAGCTGAGCGGGACATAAGGAAGACAACTCTATCGGGTATCCGGGTTCGAGTAGTGCAACAGCAGAAGTAGAAACAGAACAATTCGTAGAACTGATGGCAATTACCTCGGAAGGGTCCATCGCAACTCCGGAACAATCCCGGTAAAGTGTAAGTTTAATCCGGTATGAGTTCCCTCCAACACTTACGTAAGTAAGGTCTCCTCCCATAAGGTGAGAGGCCTTCATTGAATTGGAAAAAAAAGTAAATAAAACAAAAAGCAAGGCAACAGAGTAAAAGTTCTTCCTGTAGATTGTTGAAATATTCAAGTAATTATACCACATAATTTAATAGTTAAAGATTCTGGCAATTTTTTATTCAGCTTAAATAGTATTTTATTTAGAAATATTATAAATTTAGTAATAAAAAACGATTTGTTTTCATATTTAAAAAAAAAGATTTTTTCTGAAAATTATTACATCACTCTTTAGTAAATCAACTTTAGCTTCTGAATCATTGTACAAAAAAGAAACAATGATTTTCTCATTAAATGGACATATATTTATTGAAAAGCAAAGCATATCATTGTAAATTCTGATATTTATATATTTACAAAATACACTTATCGTTTTTTTTCTTACACACATATTTCTATGCAAAAAAAATGCCAATTAACTTTTTTTATACAAAGACGAAACATCATCCAAAGGATTTTCGGGTAAAAAAAAGAAAAAACGGTTCACCATTCTGAATGATGAACCGTTTATATTTTGATAAAAATTATTGCTGAAAAACTACTCTGATTTTACGAATTTCTTAAATGAGCGTTTACCATCAGGAGTAAGAATCGACATTACATAAGCGCCGTAGGGTAACCCGGAAATATCAAAAATCATTTTTCGGTTATTGACAGATACAGGAGCGAAAGGCATCACTCTGCCTAGATTATCCGTTACAGAAACCTGAACCTCCGATACATCCACATTATTATTATCCATTTCCAGATTCAGCGTTTTGGAAGCAGGATTAGGATATAAGCTAAACTGCATAGTAGCGTCAGGGGATATTTTCACTTCGATTACAGGAGTATAAAACTCTCTGCCGTCAGTATCTAACTCTCTCAGACGATAATAAATGGTTTGTTCACCGGAAACAGGCCTGAGATTATTATCATGATATTTGTAGTAAGTTGTATTACTGGTATTTCCCATTGCATTTACTGAACCTATTTTTTCAAAAGAAACTTCATCAGGATATCTTCTTTGCAATTCAAAGACATCCGTGTTGGACTCATTTTGCGTATTCCAGTTCAGTTGTACATAATAATCGTCTTCTTTGTGGAGAGAAGCGGTAAATTCAAGCTCTTCTACAGGTAAAATACAATTATCTACCGTAATCTCAACATTATCCGTCGCACTACAAACGCCGTTTGAAACAGTTACAGAATAGGTAGTACTTGAAGCGGGAGTAGCAACCGGAGACTGAGCAGAAGCATCATTTAAACCAGAAGGGGGACTCCACGTAAAGGTCAGCGGAGCAGAAAGAGAGCAATTTGAGAACTGTACAATAGGTCTGTTATTACTTGCCGTTCCGGTCGCTATAGTACAGCCCGTCACACCATCAGTATAAGAATAATAAACGGACTGAAAAGGAGTTGTAGTAGAATATACGAAGTCATAATCTGAATAACTGGTATTATTGAAACAGATTTGTACGACAATATTATTGGTACCGTCCCACCCGTATCCGTTGGTAAAGGCGAAGTTTTTCCATCCTGTAGTCCCTCCTACTGAATAATTACCTGAATAGACACTTGTGAGACCGCTCAGGTAAGAAGAGAGGGAAGTAGCATTGGTACAACCAATACTAATCGTAAATCCGGTATAAGCCTGTGTACTATTGGCTGACTGGACATTGAGAGCCATAGAGGTAATTTTACCGGGTACAAGTCCAGCACTTAACAACTCGGATGCCCCAAATAACATCTGCATTCTGCCATCTTCCCAATATCCGGAGAAGGGATAATCCGCAGTCTGTGAGGCTGCCCCGACTGAGTAACTGCTCAGCAACCCACCACAAGGGCTGTTGGTTGTGCCGCATACAGGAGTAGAAGCAATCGGGGTCAGGGAAGTAGCGGCATTGAGGTTTACCGTAAATCCATAGCCTCCGCAGTATCCGCTTGAATCCGGAGTAGCATCTACAATATTGGAAGAGATTAGCACAATAGTATCTCTTAATGTACATCCACCACCAGTTACCTGCACATAATAAGTAGTATTGGATGCACCTGCAGTAGCCACAGGGTTAGCAATATTGGTTGCACTCAGGCCGGATGCCGGAGTCCATGTATAATTTATCGGCGGCTGAATCGGACAGTGCGTAAAACGCATATTCGGACGGGAAGTTGTTGCTGTTCCGGTTGTAAAATTACAGCCAACCGCATTATCCTGATAACGATAATACACGGTATTGGTACTTGTGGTTGTATAGGCGACATAGTCATACTGGCTATATGATGTATTATTGAAACAAATTTCTACTACAATATTACTTGTCCCGTCCCACTGATAGGGAGTAGAGAAAGTATAGGTATTCCATCCGTTAGTGGTAGAAACAGCTCCCGGAGCATATACCGTTGTAAGCCCTGCGGTGTATCCCGTTAAAGCAGAAGCATTGGTACATCCCATTTTTACTGTCAGTCCATTATAAGGAATTGTACTGCCTTTGGTCGCTACATTCAGTGCAATTGCGCTGATATTCCCCGCCGTTAACCCTGAAGCGGATAACTCAGCGGCCATGTAGAGCATTTGAGTTCTGCCGTCATGCCAGTATCCTGAATATGGGTATTGAATGGAAGCAGTTCCGCTTCCGATTGTATATACAGTAGGAGGTGTAGCACAGGCACTCGTGCCCAATCCACAGGTAGCACCGCTTATGGTATAAGGAAGGTATGCATTTGCATTAAACTGTACTGTCTGACCGGGACAAACGCTTGCCGTAGGAGGCACAGCATTGATAGCCCCTCCCTGATAAATCGAAAGATTATCGGATGAAGTACACCCCGCAAAACTATAGGTTACATTATATGACTGAGGCAGGGTAGGCGGTGTGGCTGTCGGATTCGGAATATTAGTGGAACTTAATCCCGGTCCCGTCCATGCGTATGTACCGGAAGCGTTTCCGTAAACATAAGCGTTCAACTGTACCTGCTGCCCCGAACATATCGAGTCACTGGATGCTACAAGCTCAACCCCGGCCACATATATCACAATATTTACGTTTGCAAGGCTCGGAATCGGGCAAAAATTATCCGATACATTAATATAAAAAGCATTGTAACCAACAGAAGAAGCTGGTGGTGTCCAGTTAAAAGTAAGCGTTCTGGGATTAGTACCGCTCGAAAGCAGGGTAGCACCCGGCAGTGCAGAAGCAGCATTATTGGTGACGTTTGGACTTGCTCCGTTAGGGTCTGATGCCTGAATCTGGAAGGTCATCGGAACCCCTGCACACGCCGTAAATACATTGGTCTGACCTGGATTAGCAGTAGCCCCGTTAAGATTATACACAGGGCTAATATTTACTGCTCCATTCCCTCCATTAATAATAATGAGCTGAATATCCCTTCGTACAGAACCGATTAACTGCCCGTTTCTGAACTCCTGAACCAATACAGCAGTTACGCTATTCTGTACCAGAGTTGGGGTAAAAGTCATCTGTCCGGTAGTACTGTTTATCGGGAAAGTACCCGTTGAAGTAGTAATCGGATAAGTAAAACTCCAGGGAGCATTATACGTTACATTCGTTCCTGCACTTTGCTTGGGAATGGTAAGAGAATATAAAAGGTTGTCTCCGTCCAGCTCGGTAGTTGCATGAGAATAAGTCTGAGGCTGATTTACCCCGAAGTAAGGTACCGGCTTTGTAAAAAAGTCCGGAGAATTATTGCAGGGAGCAAGAATATTATTCAGGGTGGCCTCAAAATAGAAAGACTGACCACCGGGGCCAGTAGTAATTGCATAGTTTCTGCAACAGTTCGAATAACTGAAGACCCAGTCAGAACAAGCCGATGGGAGGGTATATATTACTGAATACACATACTCCTGCACCCCCTGAAGCGTACCCCCGTTACAAGTACTGTTTCCCAACTGAGAGGAACACAAAGCGGTCACCTCAA
Organism: Bacteroidia bacterium; assembly: GCA_019695295.1. Classification (GTDB taxonomy): domain Bacteria; phylum Bacteroidota; class Bacteroidia; order J057; family J057; genus JAAFHL01. Next base: position 50,385 of record JAIBAH010000005.1, read on the forward strand.
CCGGATAGCCAGGCTCAAGTGGTGCGCTTAAGTTGGTAGAGAAGGAACAGGAGGATGAGTTTACTGCTATTGTTTCAGTAGCATTCATATTAATCCCCGCACAATCCCTGTAGAGCGTAAGACGAATACGGAAGGTATTACCTCCGATACATGAGTAGGTCAAATCTCCCCCCATAAGATGTGATGCCTTTACTTCACTTATACCCGATATCACACTAAAAATAAACAGAAAAGGAACAAGAACACTTCCAAGAACAAAGTTTGATAACCTGAAATTAACCATCATAAAATTAGTAATTTTTTTTTCAATATTAACCTTAGCAATTTTGAGAAACATTTTATTATTTTACAAAACTATGAATTATCTGAATCAATAACAATTTTTTTTTGATATTTTTATGACATAATTTTGATATTTTCAGCCATATAATGTAAGAAATATTAACTTTTAACAATAAATAATGTCTGATATATAAAATAGTTTAAAGAACCTTATTTTAAACACAACCTATTATTTAACAATTAATTAAGTATATACTACTTTAAAACAGCAAATAAATATATATTTTTCATGAATTATTATTAATTTAATTAATACAATATATGTAATACTAATCAGTATTGCATGTATATTTTAAACTGTTTTAATTATACAATTTATTTATATTTGAATTAACAATAATAAACGGAACAGAAACATCAAACATTTTCATTAGAATCACTATTTTTAAAAGGTGTCTCAATTCTACTTAATACAAATTTTTAACCTGAAGAATAGAATTATATGCGTAACAGAACAAATTCCGTACCAAATTCAGATACCAAACATTATACTGAATCAAATAATTATTTTTTTTATTTTTTGACATCATTAAATATTTAGAATATGACATGTAATAATTTCCCTTTATTGGAAGTAATCCCCTGCATTGTAAAAAAATAATTCGGTTAAGTACGCCCAAAACTTGCTTTACTGCCCATAATTCAGGGATATTTTTAGTAATAAGTCATTATTCTATCTTTATCAATCCTCCCCTGTGAAAAAACAATTCTGTTTATCAGAAATAAAATTATAATTCTGAAGAGGAGTATCTTAAAAAAGTCGCAAAAGCCATAAAAATCTTTACTTTATATATAAAATAAAATTCCGGCCTGAATATATATCCTTAATTTTAAAACAATAATTTTTCACCCTGATCTTTATTTTTTTTGTATTCAAAAGACTACATTCCCTGTTTTTATCTCCAAAACCTACTCTGATAAGACCGGCTTTACTTCTCAATCAGACTTTTTGGTTCTATACAAAATACAATTCACTAATTTTAGGTATATAAAATTTCATACGAAAAACAGATTTGTGCGTATAGATTAGAAAAACAGTTCATTCATTTATTTTTAAAATCAATTCTATGAAGTCTCTCTCGTTTTTAAAATCCTATTCCTTGCTGTTCATCGCTCTTTTATTAAGCAGTACTTTCCTGAAAGCGCAGGTAGATTGCAGTACGCCCAACGGTATCCTTGCTTTAATGATGGCAGGAGCTATTACCGGAACCCCTCAGGATGTAGATAATACTGGTAGCTCCACCTTAACCTGTACTGCAAGTTCCAAACTTTTTGCTGCTGCACAAACCACCCGGAATACCGGATGCGAAAGCAGAATTAAAATGCATATCTATTACTCTACCGTTCAGAATGCATTATCTAATCTGCCGAACCTTTCCACCGTTTCCAACTGGGCTATGCCGGCAAATGTAAAAAAGGTAAGTGCTACCTTTGTATTCAACAGTAATAATATCAATGTTTATTCCTGTTCCGGCACTATACCCAGAACCGGGCTTACTCAGGGACAAACGGTTTATTACCGCTGGGCAAAGGAAATCGCCAAAGACAATGATGTTGACCCCTGGGTATGGAGTTCTACGCTTACTTTTGTCGTAACTCCTGCTGTTGCACCTCCCCCTCCCCCGCCTGCCCTGCCCGACTTGCGTGCTTCCGGTATGAATCAGCTTTTATACTGTAAAGATGGAGGCAATGTAGGGGACGGAACCTTTACTTATCATGCACTCAGTCAGAATTTTTGCAGTAGTTTGCCACAGGCCGGTTTTACCGCATCCGGTGCTTTACCGGCTACCTTTGGGAGTGCCTCCGGAACGCCCATCATGAAACTGGATTTTCCTTTACCCAATATTGCTTTTGGAATTAAAAACTTCGGGACTGCCAACGCAGGTGCATCACAGGTACAGATATTCAAGGGCTCTTCCAATACTCCGGTATCTACTCAGGCAGTGGGTGCACTGGCGGCAGGTGCTTCTACCACCGTTACTTTAACCGGACGGGGAGTCGCTACTGTTTACCGCTTTCCGGGATTTGATGGAACTGACAGCAGATTCTGCTATGTAAAAGAAGAACTGAATCACACCTTTCCGGCTACCCTCGAAACCGGAGGCTATAAGGTCAAAGTGGACTCCGGCAATGCCGTCACTGAAGGAACTACGGGTGAATCCAACAATCAACGTACTTATAATTGCGGAACCAGCGTAATTATCATCGGAAACTAAAAATCGTTTTTTTTCTCACCCTCCGTAAATTTACCGAAAGTTTACGGAGGGTTTTTTAATTAACACCTGTCTTTATTATTTTTTTAATATATTTTTATTAAAATTGTATAAAAAAGGGAAACAAACCCTATAAAATTAATCCCGTAAAACATTATTTATCAAACTAATAATTAAAAAATGAAGACGTATTACAATCCTGAGGATTTAAAAAAATTTAGTAAAATCGGTAATTTCCAGAAAAAACTGGCAGATAAATTTTTTGATTATTACGGGGAGGTTTTTGCGGAAGGCGAACTGAGCGCAAGAGAAAAATCCCTGATTGCACTTGCGGTTGCACATGCAATTCAGTGTCCTTACTGTATCGATGCCTATACGTCTGATTCTCTGGAAAAAGGCTGGACCGAAGGACAAATGATGGAGGCAGTCCATGTAGCGGGCGCAATCAGAGGCGGGGCTTCTCTTGTACACGGAGTACAAATGATGAATAAAGTAAATGATCTTACGATGTAATTCATGAAGTCTTTATTAGCACAAAAACATAAATTTTCAGACAGCAAGGCTCAGATTGAATTTCTGGAAGAAAACAGAGGTTTCCCGCTCTTCGCAGATAGTCTTAAATCCTGTGGAATTTTTCCGCTGAAGCCTGCGGGGATAGATATTTTTCAGATGAATATCGGTAAAATGTGTAATCAGGTTTGTAAGCACTGCCATGTGGATGCAGGCCCTGACCGTAAGGAAATCATGACGCGGGAGACGATGGAAATCTGCCTGTCTGTCATACGCAATAATCCTGAAATACAAACGGTAGATTTAACGGGAGGAGCGCCTGAAATGAATCCGGAGTTTTTCTGGTTTGTAGAGGAAGTAAGCAAACTGAACCGTAAAATCATTGTAAGATGTAATCTTACCATTATTCTCGCCAATAAAAAATACCATATTTTACCTGAATTTTTCAAAGAGCATAAAGTGGAAGTAGTCAGCTCTCTTCCCTTTTACAATGCGCAGAGAACCGATAGCCAAAGAGGGGAAGGGGTATTTGAAAAATCAATCCGGGCCATTCAAATGCTCAATGAAGTGGGGTATGGAAAAGAAAACTCCGGGTTAATGCTGAACTTGGTCTATAATCCTGCCGGGGCTTTTCTGCCTGCAGCTCAGGCTATTCTTGAGGGACAGTTCAAACAGCAATTATCCCGTCAGTTTGGGATTGTATTCAATCATTTGTTTACCATCACCAATATGCCCATCAGCCGTTTTCTCGAATATCTGATACAAACAGAGAATTATGAGGATTATATGGATAAGCTCATCAGTGCATTCAATCCCGCTGCTGCAACAGGGGTAATGTGCAGAAACACGCTTTCCATCGGGTGGGACGGTCAGATATACGACTGTGACTTTAATCAGATGCTGGAGTTGAATGTAAGCGGAGCTTCAAAGCATATCAGGGACTTTGATAAACAGTCTTTGCTGACACGAGAGATTGTGCTTAATCAGCATTGTTTCGGATGCACTGCCGGCTCAGGCTCAAGTTGCGGAGGGGCTACCACATAATTTTCTTCCTTTAATTTCAGAGTATGAACAATCCTATTTCCCGGTTTCATTATCTTACGCAGGACTTGCCTCATTTTTCTCATGAGCAGCAAGCCGAAGAAGCATGCCGGGGAGGAATCCGGTGGGTTCAGCTCAGGGTAAAAAACCAGCTCCCTGAAGTATGGGAAATTACCGCCCTGAAGGTTCAGGAAATCTGCAGAAAATACAACGCTATATTTATAATGAATGACAATGTCATACTCGCACATAAAATCAATGCTGACGGAGTACATCTGGGAAAAACCGATATGCACCCTTCAGAGGCAAGAAAAATACTGGGAGATGACAAAATCATCGGGGGAACGGCAAATACACCGGAGGATATCATAATGCTTGCCGGGGCAAAAGTGAACTATATCGGATTAGGGCCTTTTCGCTTTACCCAAACCAAGCAAAAACTCAGCCCCGTACTAAGTACAGAAGGATACTACACTATCCTCTCAGAGATAAAAAACAGCGGGCTAAATATACCTGTAATTGCTATCGGAGGGATTAAGGCAGAGGACATTCCCGTACTGATGAAAACAGGAATCCATGGAATTGCCGCCTCTTCTGCTATTAATTTATCCCCAAACCCCACAGAAACTGCAAAAGACTGGGTTTTCAGACTAAAAAATTATGAGTAGTTCCAAACTTATCCCCCAGGGATACATACAATGCTTTTGTCTTCTTATCTTTTATTTTATCCAATACTCGATGATAGCTTTCCCTTCCGATACATTAAAAAACGATACACTTCCTTTTCCCGAAAGCAGATTTATAAATGCAGAAAATATCCGGACTCATTGCAGGGTGTGGTTAGCGCAGGGAGAAGAAAAGGGAAATATCCTGTTTATTCATGGTTTCAGTGGCTCTACCTTTTCATGGAGAAAAAACGCCACTGCACTTGCGGAGGAAGGATACAACGTCATTGCCCTGGATTTACCGCCTTTTGGATTTAGTGAAAAGCCCTCAAAACATAATTATTCAGTGTCTGCCAATGCCGTCCTTATCTGGAAGGTGCTGGAAATCTTATTTCCTGATAAAAAAGAATGGATTTTTGCCGGACATTCGATGGGAGCCAATACCGCTTTTGCAGCCAACGCTTTGCATCCAGAGAGAGTAAAAGCGTTGATTTGTATAGACGGAGGGGGAATAATGACCCGGAACCCCAAGTGGTTTAGCCGGGTACTACTGAAAAATCCCATTACTTTTTATACTGCCGAACTTGCAGGGAGACTCTATTTTTTCAAATACAAAAAAATAGAAAAGCTACTACTCTCCGCATACGGGCAACCGCCGGACAAAGATGCTGTCGAAGGATATTTAAGGGGGTTAAACCAAAAAGGAACCGCCGGCAGAATCATGTATGCTTCTGCTTCCAGAGAGATTTTTGTTCCAACAGATAAAGACCTGCCTTCAAAATTACTGTTTATCTGGGGTGAAAAAGACCAGTGGATTCCGGTAAAAAGCGGATATGCACTGCATGAGCGATACCCCCAATCAGAATTATTAATCATAAAGGACGCGGGGCATTGTCCGATGGAAACCCATCCGAATGAAGTAAATGATAAAATCAGGGAGTTTCTGAAAAATTAAATCAGGGATTTTAATTCTTTTAATATCGCACTCAAAGCCGTTTGTAAGGTTGGTTTTGCGACGATACTCATCAAATCCGGGGCAGGAAAAATCCAGTTTTCTCCTGTTTTTTCCGGAGATTCTGTAAATGACAATGTATCAGAGAAAATAAGGCCTGCTTTCAGTGGCATTGACTCTGTTTCCCAGTCATTTGCGCCGTCGGGATATACCCCAAAACTAATCCACTCCAAAGGAATTTCGTTTTCCTTAATAAATTCTCTCAGTACAATCATCAGCATCCTGTTGGAAAAAGCAACTTTCGGGACAATGACAAAGAAGCGGGCTGTTGCCCTTTTTTTCCAATCAATACTTACTCCCTTTGAAAACACATTTTTGGGCTTCACGGGCTCTTTTTCGGGGAAAACAACGGGAGGAATTTCCATTTCTGCCGGCTTCTCAGCGATGGGCCGGGATACTTCGGCTACCGGTTCAGACTCTGCGGGTATCTCAGGCACTTCAGGGAGAATGCTTTCTGAAGACAACACCATTTTTTTACCTCCTTCTTCTTTGGTAAGAGGAGGTAAAAACAAGAATTGGGAGCCGTATAATAAACGGACATTTTGGCTGTTTTTCAGAAACATATACAAAAATACTTTTTTCTCCGAAAGATTCCAAATAAAACACGGATTTATATTTTTTCTTTTCCGAATGAAATCACCATTGCCGGAAGGAAAAGTAAGTTACTGAAAAGCGCAATCAGCAACGTTCCGCCAATCAGATAGCCTAAAGCCTGAGTTCCGCCAAAAGAAGACGCCACAAATATTATAAATCCGAAAAACAAAATCGAAGAAGTATAAATCATACTAAGCCCGGTATTGTCATAAGTGGCAGTTACCGCTTCTGTGATTCCCAGCCCGTTTTTCCGGTGATTCCGGTAGGCGGCGAGAAAGTGAATCGTATTATCAATTGAAATTCCAAATACTGTACTGAATATCAATGCAGTAGAAGGCTTAAGGGTAATCCCTGCAAATCCCATGAATCCTGCCACCATCAAGAGCGGCAAAACATTGGGAATGATACTGAGCATAAGTCCCCCGAAGGTACGGAACAGCAACCACATCAGAATCCCAATCAACAAAAGCGTAATCAAAAGGCTTTGGATAAGATTGGAGATAAGGTATTCATTTCCTTTAATATAAATCCGGGTAGTGCCGGTAATTGCTATATTGTAGTCACTACCGCTGAATACAGAATCGATATCCGTCTGAAGTTTCGCCACAATTTCTTTCATTCTCTTGGAGCCTACATCCCTGATATTTCCGGAAATCCGGGTTTTTTGCCCTATGGAATCCGTCAGTGCTTTGGAAAAAGAGCCTGCATTGAGTTTTGCGTTATTGACATAAATCCCGATAAAGTTAAATTCGCTTTTGGAAGGCAAATCATATTCCTCCGGATTGCCGTCATTGAAAGCCTGACGGGCAAATTTGGCAAAGTCTGCCACGCTCAGGGTTCTGGAGATTTCGGGATACTTTTTCATGGAATCCTGAAGTGCAGAAATATTATCAATGAGTTTTAGTTTTTGTACACCCTTCTTCTTTTTCGTATCAATGACTATCTCAAAGGGCATTACTCCTTTGAACTGACTCTCCATATAGTTCATATCCTGCATCATACGGGTACCCTGAGGAATATCATCCGCCATTTTGGAAACGACTTCAATTTTGGACATACCCCAAAAAGAAAATACCAGAATAAGCCCCACGATTGAATAAATCATCCATCTTTTATTCTGAACCAGATAATCTACTTTGGAAAGCATCCAGTTGGTTTGTTTATTATCAAGATGTTTTAACTCTTTATCAGTAGGTTCAGGCAGATAACTGAAAATAATCGTAATCAGAAAAAGAGAAATGAAGAATGCTGCGGTGATTGTCAGCCCTGCTACGACACCAAACTCTCTGAGCACTGCGATGTCGGTTACTCCGGTTGCTCCGAGTCCTATCATGGTTGTGGCATTTACCATCACCGTAACCACCCCGATTCTGACTACCATATTGGTCAGTGCTTCGATTTTGTTTCGGCAAAGGGAAAATTCGTAGTGATATTTTGTGATAAAATAAACACAGTTAGGGATTCCCACTACCGTAATCAGGGCAGGAATAATCCCCGTAATCATTGTCATTTTATAGCCCAGCATTCCCTGAATCCCCAGTGCCCAGGCAATGATTACTCCCACTACAATCAAAGGATAAACCACTGAAACCCATGAGCGGAAAATGAACATCAGAATAAGGGCTGTAACCAGAATGGCAAGCCCCAGAAAAAGAATAATTTCATTAAACAGAATATGAAAGAGCGTTGCACGCAATACCGGAAGGCCTGCGTAATATAAATGAGTGTTGTGTTTTTTTTCAAACTCTGCTCCGATTTTCTGTATTTTATCAAAAATCACCAATCTTTGTTTTGAGTCTAACGCTTTTGAAGTGAGGCTTACCGCAACGATTGACGTTTTAGCATCATCCGTAAGAATCAGTCCCTTATAAAAAGGCAGGTTCTCCAAAATATTCGCAAGACTATCCGTTTCAGCCTGAGTACCGGGCTTGTTTTTCACGATTCTTTCCACCTCAAACTTTTCAGTACTATCATTTCTGATGATGTTAATCAGGTGAGTCATACTTAAAACCCCTTCAATCCCTTCTATTTTTTTACAATCCTCCGTAAAATCATATAAATCATTGAAAAATGCCTGATTATGTAAATCGCCGTTTACTCCTATAATCACTACATTTCCATCCTCCCCAAACTCTTCCTTAAATTTCAGGTAGATTTTATAATCTTTATCCGAGGGCGGAACAATTTTCCCGTAGTCCATTGCAAAATCAATCTTCGCAAAACTAATCATAATCGCAGTAAGTATTGCGAAAACGGACAGAATGACTACTCTGTTTTTAAGGATAAAACTCACCAGATTATACCAAAAATTTCTCATTCATTTAATTTCATTTATTGAGCTAAAACATTAGACCTGAACTTACCCGGAATGTTTAATATCTGTTCTAAAACGGGGAAATACAGATAAAACCTCATTTCAAAAACCATTTTTCTCTCACTCAAGAATATATTCTTTGCCGTCGGGAAAACTAAAGTCAATAATACCGTACGCTGCATTATAATACAATCTTACTTCATTTACAGAGTCAGCAACCGGAACCTGCACTTTGGATAATACTACATTCTGATACACTTTTCCGCCCAGTTCTATTTCCGGGAAGCACTCATAATCACTGCCGGAGCAGGTTCCGAAAGGAGAAGGAAACGCATGTAATATTCCGTTAATATAAACGCCGGGTCTTGCCCTGTAGTCAGGAGTATTCACTACCTCAAAAGTTCCCGGCATAGACAAGCCTACAATCAGATTGAGGGGCGGTTCCGGACAAATAATTTCTGCATTAATTCTTTCTGTTTCAAAATACTGACACCCCTTCTGATCAACAGGCACCTGAATATACTCATTGAGCACGCTGACTACCGTACACTTTGCAAGGGCAAAAGCTTCATCCCTGAATCTCACTATCTGATCTTTGCTATAGGGAACTACTGCTTTGTCTTCTGTTTTCAGAGAAAATTTCCCTAAATTTTCCTTAGTACAGCAGCCGCAAAGCCCCGAAGCGATAAGAACAACAAGAAAAAGCCTGATTAAATTCATATTTTATTCAACTTTTGCTTTCAATAAGCGGGCAAAATTACTTTTTTTTTGATAAATATCAAGAAAATTAATAAAATGAGGTTCTCAGTAATATATTAATTCTATTATTTTCAGGATTTTGGGAGGAGAAAATTGTTTTTTTCGGGTTGAGTGTTTTTACAAAAAGAAAACACGCTTCCGTATTGAAACAGAAGCGTGCTCAGCGGTTTATTTTTTCTCTGCTAAATTAGATATTAAATACGGAACGCAGTTTATCTACATAGTCCAGTTTTTCCCATCCAAAGAAAGTAACTTTTTTCGTCTGATTGGTTCTCACTTCCTCTTTTACTCCATTTTCTTCTCTGATAGAGACATAACTTACATTCACCTCTTTTTCTGTACAGGCCCGTCCCATATGTCCGTAAGCAGCCGTTACAGAATAAATCGGGTTTTTAAGCTGAAATCTGTCAATAATGGCTTTGGGTTTGAAATCGTTTTTGAAATGAGTGGAAATCAGTTCAGAAATTTCACCATCGGTAAGGTTAATTTTTGCTGTACCGTAAGTATTTACGTTAATAGAAACCGGCTCAGCGACTCCGATAGCGTAGGATACCTGAACCAAAGCCTGATTTGAAATACCTGCGGCCACCAGGTTTTTGGCAAGGTGACGGGCAGCATAAGCCGCAGAACGGTCCACTTTGGAGGGGTCTTTTCCGGAGAATGCACCCCCACCGTGAGCTCCTCTCCCGCCAAAGGTATCAACGATGATTTTTCTTCCGGTCAATCCGGAATCCCCGTGAGGGCCACCGATGATGAATACTCCGGTAGGATTAATAAAGTATTTAATCGCTTCATTGAATAACAAATGAAGTCTTGAAGGAAGTTTTGCTTTTACTGCAGGAATGAGATAATGAAGAATATCTTCCTGAATTTTGGCCTGCATTTTCGCTTCTGCTTCTTTTTTGGCTTTAACAGAGTCATCCGCAGGTTTTACGAAATCATCATGCTGAGTAGAAACCACGATAGCGTCTATCCTCACAGGCAGGTGATTATCGTCATACTCAATAGTAACCTGAGATTTGGAATCCGGGCGAAGGTAAGTCATTACTTTTCCGGCTTTACGGATAGCGGCGAGTTCGTGTACGAGAAGATGGGCAATTTCCAGCGTAAGGGGCATAAAGTTATCCGTTTCGCTGGTTGCATATCCAAACATCATACCCTGATCTCCTGCTCCCTGCTCTTTGGAGTTATCTTCATCTACTCCCTGTGCAATATCAGGAGACTGACTGTGAAGACTCGAAATCACGGCACAGGATTTAGAGGAAAACTGATATTCATCTCTTGTGTACCCAATTTCATCAATGGTTTTACGGGCAATATCCTGAACATCAATGTAGGCGTTGGTAGTGATTTCACCCGCCAGAACTACCAGACCGGTAGTTACGAGTGTTTCACAGGCTACACGGGAATCAGGGTCCTGAGAAAGCATTGCGTCAAGGATAGCATCAGAAATTTGATCAGCCACCTTGTCAGGATGACCTTCTGATACAGATTCAGATGTGAATAAATACGGCATATTCTTTAGATTATTAAATAAATATCAATACAAGATTAAAAATAGTTTATCCTGATTTTTACAAATCGCGGGCAAAATTGCACTTTTTTATTTATATAGACAAACACACTTATAAAATATCTGTGCACATTTTTGAGCTTTTATTACATTCTTTATACAATTTTCAATAACTCTATACAATAAAATCCGTACAACTTAAGCAAACAAAGTGAGTTTTTGATAGTTGGAATATATTTTGTAAGGTTCGGCATAAATATTTTAAATTGAAATGAAAAAGCAGAATTGGTTATTTTTAATTTTTATCATCAGCAATATTACCCTGTTCGCACAGTTTGGGGAGTGGGAAATCCGAATGGTCGTCATGGAATGGCAGGGCGAAACTATCGGAACGGGCGAAATCAACGAAGTGGTAATTACTGCGGCAAAACCGACTGCCAAAGAATATAAAGCCGCTCAGAAAAAACTGGAAAAATACGATAAAATCCGCTGGAATGTACATAAAGTGTATCCTTATGCGGTTGGCCTTTCGGATTTATTAAAGCAGGTAGAAAAAGAAACGGCTCATATGTCCGATGAAACTGCCAAAAAACGTTACCTTGACCAAAAACAGAAAATTCTTTTTGACGAATACGAAGACGATATCCGCCGTATGACCACTCAGCAGGGAAAAGTGCTGCTGAAACTGATTTCACGTCAAACCGGAGAAAATGCATTTTCTTTGATTAAAGACACCAAAAATGGAGCAACTGCGGTTTTCTGGAGCGGAGTAGGCTCTCTGTTTGGAATCAATCTTAAGGCCGAATTTAACCCTGAAGAAGATGGGATTATCGAAGATTTTGCAAGAGAACTGGACTCCGGATGCTACAATATCTTCTGGAAAGAAAGCAATTATCACTTTAAGCCGCTTTAATTTACCTTCTGAACGGCATTCATTCTATAATAACTGATATCCTTTAACGTTTTTAAATTTGTTTTTGTTAAAAATTAACCGTACTTTTGCAACTTATAGTTTAAACATAAATCATGGAGGAAGTAAGTCAGCTGGAACGTCAGTCATATCTTTATAAGTTAGAAGCACTCAGGTCTCAGATAGACAGGCATTTTATTTTTAATGCAATGACCGCAATTCAGCATTATATTCTGGAAAATGAAAGACGTCTTGCCGTTGAGTATCTTGACGAATTTTCAGAACTGATTCGTACTATTCTGGATCAATCCCGAAAAACCCATGTTTCTCTGAATGAAGAAATGAAATTGCTGGTTTCCTATATCAATCTGGAGTCTATGCGTTTCAGTAATAAGTTCGGATACAATTTTGTCATTGGGGATGATGTGGATACAGAAAGTCCTTATATTCCTTCCCTTTTGATTCAGCCTTATGTAGAAAATGCCATTAAACATGGTTTGATGCATAAAGAATCTTACGGAATCCTGGAAATCAATATTCAGAAAACTCAGCCTGATCTACTCAGTGTTTGTATCAAGGATGACGGAATCGGTAGGGAAAATCATAAATCCATCAATGAATGGAAAAAGAAAAATGAAGCACTCGGCCAAAAAATCACTGAGGAGCGGATGGAAATATACAGTAAATTATTCGGAAGTAAATTCAGTGTAAACATTACTGATTTATATGACGACAATAATTCACCCGCAGGCACAAAAGTGGATATTTTAATTCCAATAATGTAATAATCAATGATTCCAATAGTACTTAAAGTAATAATAATAGAAGACGAAAAAAGGAATGCAGACGCACTGATTACGCTTATCAATGAGTTTTGCGAGGATGTGATAGTGGTAGCAACTGCAGAAAATGTAAAAGATGGCTACAAAGCCATTAAAACCCATCTTCCTGACCTTGTATTTCTGGATGTAGAGTTACCCGGAGGAAATGGGTTTACTTTATTTGATTACTATGACAACCCTCCTGAATTTTCTGTAATTTTCACTACTGCGTACAGTGAATATGCAATTCAGGCATTTGATGTGGATGCGGTAGATTATCTTACCAAACCCATCGGTATTCAAAAGCTGAAAAGAGCCATCAAAAGAGTCAGAGACGCGAAAGAGAAAGACCTTGCAACAAAAAATCTCCCGCCGGAAAAAAAGACTACCGTTGATAATACAGAATCCCGTATCCCAATCTCGACCGGAAACACGATTATTTATCAAAAAATCAATAACATAATCCGTTGTCATGGAGATAATAATTATACCACTATCTATTTTGACAACAAATCCAAAATTGTGATTTCCAAAACGCTGAAGCATTACGACGATGAGCTGATAAAGCATAATTTCTTCCGTTGTCATAAATCCCATCTTATCAATCTTAATAAGGTCAAAAAATTCTATCATACTGAACGGATTTTGCTGATGGAAGATGATAGTAAAGTGGAAGTATCTACCAGGAAAAAAGAAATTCTTATGAAAATTCTAAAAGGAGATGACGTTTTATAAGTAAATCCTTGCGTTTGTTAAGTTTTTCATTCAAAAATTTGGATTTTTGTTATTTTTGCTTTACCTTATGCGCTCATAATATAAACTATTATTAAACAAAAATCGTTTATATTATAGAAATCAGGGGAAATTAAAACAAAGTATTCATCATAAATTCGCTATCTATTAAAACAACAGAGATTGTTAGCATTTCTGTTGTTTTCATAGGTAAGGGTAAAAAAGGGTTAAAAAGTAGAAGTTGTCGGACGTGACGTCACGGCAACTTCGATTTTTATAAGGGAATCGCTCTAATTCTGAATCCTTTACAATCAAAATAAAAAAATTGTGACTTTATAATAAATTTATTGTCAAAAAATAAATGAACTTCAGATTCATTCGTAATTAAGGTAAAAGGGTAAAAAAGGGTAAAAAAGAACAGGCTGTTTGGCGGGATGCTGAACAGCTTCGTTTTTTATAATGAATCTTTTTTCCCCTTTAGGTTTCCGGCAATTATCGCTATACTCATCCATACAATTGAGGCAGCCTCAATCTGATCTGAAAACATATTCATAAACCCATGAAAGCTGTATGTAATCAAACCACATAAAACGGCAAGATACAATAATCGTTCATTGTCATTTTCCGGTTTCCGGTAAAGTCGTATAAGCCCTGTAAGCAGAACAGAAACCGTAAATATCACTCCAATCAAAAGACCTGCAATTCCCTGTTCGCTCAGAAAAGTAAAGACTTCAGAATGAGAATTCCCCCTTAATCCATGCCTTGAAGAAATTCTTGTTAATAACCAGTAAGGCTGATACGGATCATAGCAAAACTGATATGTACCCGGACCAAACCCTGTGAGCGGACGCTCTTTAAACATCTGAAACGCAGAATACCAGCGGTTGATTCTTTCTCTGTTGGATACATCCGTAGTGAGGTTCATTACAGAAATGAGATGCTCCTGTACATCTGACTTATGATTATTACTCTGCGCACTAATCCCTGAAATATAACCGAGAATTTGTCCCTGAAATGCAAAAGCAAGCAGTATCAGTCCGGAGATTCCGATAAGGAGCCTGCGGACTGGAAAACGATAATAAATCAAAACGCCTGCAACAGCTGCCAGAAAGATGCTAAGCCAGGATGCCCTGGAGGCAGAAGCAAATAATGCAAATGAAAAAAAGATAGTTAATAGAATCCATATCCCGGATTTCAAAAGAGAAGAACGGTTTCTGAAAATATTAACCAATGAATAAGGCAGTATAAAGGCAAGACACGCCCCATAAACCGTATGCTCGGCATAATAAGGTTTGGGAATATCAGCAGCCGTATTTAATAAAAAGTGAAATTTCGAATGCTGAATGAGCACAAGCGTTGCCGATATTACGGTACCTGCTATATAGTAGTTCAATAAGGTAGCCCATTCTTCCGGTTTTTTTACATTAATATAAAGGTATATAAAAAAGAAGCCGGAAAAAATCGAGAGGATAACTGTTTTTTTAATGGAAATCAGGGTATAATCCGACCAGATAACGGTAAAAATCATCCAGACTAACCCGGTCAACCAGATGAGTATTAAGGGAGTCTCAGTAATCCGGAGTTGGGAAAGGGATATTTTCCGGGTAAAGGCGGTTTTCAGCAATGTAATACCTGAATACATCAGCAGTAAAGGCTCACAAGGAACAGACAGACTGACCCCTGCGATGTCTGAATCTACCGATAACGGAATACTGAAAAGGATAAAGTAAAGAACGTATCCTGGGTACCAAAGAATAAGACTCATCAGCAACAGCAATGCCGCCCCCTGACCCAGTAGTAATAAGCTATGCCATATACTTTCCATTTTTTCGCATTATCTTTATCTCATTCTCATCATTGAACCTTTACTCCACAAACAAAAACCAATCGGCCATTCCCCTACTCCGGGAAGTTATTAGTTTCCTGTAAACACTTTTTTTCCGGAAGAGAAAGTCATCATTACTTTTGTGTCCCGAATTTCCTGTACGGGAATTGTCATGATATCTTTTTCAGTAACCACAAAATCCGCCCATTTTCCCGGTTCAATGCTTCCTTTTATCTTTTCTTCAAACTGAGCATAAGCCGCCCATCTTGTCATCCCAATCAGGGCTTCTTCTCTTGAAAGTGCGTCCTCAGGCTGAAATCCCCCCTCCGGATATCCTTTTGCGTCCTGACGGGCAACTGCGGCATGAAATCCATAAAGCGGATTGATATCTTCGATGGGGAAATCACTTCCGAGCGGCAATACCCCGGCAATATTCAGCAAAGATTTATAGGCATAAGCGGTAGGCAGGCGTTCTGCTCCCAGCCTCTCCCCTGCCCAGTACATATCCGAGGTAGCGTGTGTAGGCTGAACAGAAGGAATGATACCGTAATTTTTGAATTTTTCCCGGTCCGGAATTGCTACTACCTGCGCATGTTCAATCCTCCATCTTTTGGATTTACCCTCTTTGCCAAGGTATTTTCCATAAATATCCAGCAAAGTCCTGTTTGCAGAGTCACCGATACAGTGAGTATTTACCTGAAAGCCTTTTGCATGAATCAACCCGACAATACTGTCTAAATGCGCAGGTTTACTCAGCATAAACCCGGTTTCCTTTGGGCGGTCATGATAAGGATGCAGAAGACAAGCCCCCCTTGAACCCAAAGCACCGTCAGCATACACCTTGAAAGACCTGACACTGAGTAAATCCGTTTGAATAAATCCATTTTTCAAGAAGTAAGGAATATTCACAGAATCTGCGCTGACCATTGCATAAATCCGCATCAGTAACTTTCCGGTTTTGTGCATCTGATTGATCGTATGAATGATTTTTTTATCCAGCCCGGCGTCTCCCACGCTTGTAAGTCCTTTTTCAAAACAGTTTTGCTGAGCTTCCAGCAGGTATTCTTCCATTTCTTTTTCAGAAGGAGCCGGAATCACTTTTTCCAGCAGGTCCATGGCATTATCAATGAGTACCCCGGTAAGTTTTCCGTTCTTTACCATGATTTTCCCTCCTTCAACAGTAGTTTCGGGGGTAATTCCGGCAAGCGAAAGCGCTTTCTCATTGGCAATCAGGGCATGACCATCCACCCTTCGGATACAAACAGGAACATCCGGAAACAAAATATCCAGAGAATCCTTTTCAGGGAACTCTTTTACCTCCCAGTCATTCTGATCCCAGCCTCTGCCGGTAAGCCATGCAAACTGCGGATTTTTTTTCCGGAAATCAACAAGGGTAGAAAGTACCTCGCTAAAAGAAGCGGTGCCGGTCAGGTTCACATCATTGAGTGATTTTCCGTACCAGTAAAAGTGGCAATGAGCATCCATAAAACCCGGAAAAACGGGTTTTCCCTGCAAATCCATCACTTCTTTTGCGGTATAGTTTTTCAGAATCTCTCCGCTTTTTCCTACAGCCAGAAACTTTCCGTCTTTCACCACAAAAGCCTCTGCCACTGACAAAGCCGAGTCAACGGTATAAATCCGGGCATTATGCACAATCAAATCCGCACCGGAACGGGTTTCGCATGCCATCAACCCAACTGAAATCCATATTAGTAAAATTATTCTGTTCATTGTCACTATAGCTTTAGGCCACAAAAATAGGAAAATAATTGAATTCTAAAATCCTGATTTAGCAAACTGCCTTTAGAGCCTCCGCCGGACAATACAGGACATACTGACATTTTTACATACATATCAGTATAAATGTCAGAAAAAGAGTGATTGGCATACTTTTCGTAAGATGGAAAACAAAAATCATAATTTATTCATACATCTAAATAAACAAATTTAAGAATTTATGGCATTAAATATTAAACCTTTAGCAGACAGAGTAGTGGTTGAAGCTGCACAGGCAGACACCAAAACCAGCAGCGGTATCATCATTCCTGATACAGCAAAAGAAAAACCTCAGAGAGGCACAGTAATGGCCGTAGGGCCCGGAAAGAAAGATGAGCCGGTGAGTGTAAAAGTTGGGGATAGTGTTTTGTACGGAAAATATTCCGGCACCGAAATCAACATTGAAGGAAGAGAATATCTTATCATGAGAGAATCTGACATTCTGGCAATCCTTTAATCTCCGTTTTGATTCACTCAGCGGTTTTTTATTTTTACAGATTAATTTATTTTTTAAACAAACAACTTATTAATACAAATGGCAAAAAGAATTGAATTTCAGATGGAAGCCCGCGAAAAACTTCGCAGAGGGGTAGATGCACTGGCAAATGCAGTTAAAGTTACTTTAGGTCCTAAAGGACGTAACGTAGTAATTGACAAAAAATTTGGTGCACCACAGGTTACCAAAGACGGGGTAACAGTAGCGAAAGAAATTGAATTAAAAGACGCTATTGAAAATATGGGCGCACAGATGGTAAAAGAAGTAGCCTCCAAAACAGCAGATATCGCCGGAGATGGAACTACTACAGCTACCGTTCTTGCTCAGGCAATCGTTCGTGAAGGTCTTAAAAACGTTACTGCAGGTGCAAATCCGATGGAATTGAAAAAAGGAATCGAAGAAGCAGTAAAAGTAGTAGTGGCGGAATTGAAAAAAATGTCCAAACCTATTTCCGGCTCCAAGGAAATCGAGCAGGTGGGTACTATCTCTGCCAATAACGACAGCGAAATCGGCTCCATCATTTCTCAGGCAATGGATAAAGTAGGAAAAGACGGTGTTATCACAGTGGAAGAAGCAAAAGGACTAGAGACCTATCTTGAAGTTGTAGAAGGAATGCAATTTGACAGAGGATACCTTTCTCCCTATTTCGTTACCAATTCCGAAAAAATGGAAGTGGAAATGGATAAGCCTTATATCCTGATTTATGACAAAAAAATCTCCAATATGCGTGATTTAATGCCGACACTGGAAGCAACCATGCAGACAGGCCGTCCATTATTGATTATCGCTGAAGATATTGATGGGGAAGCACTTGCTACCCTCGTTGTAAACAAAATCCGTGGTGTACTCAAAGTGGCTGCGGTAAAAGCACCCGGCTTTGGAGACAGAAGAAAAGCTATGCTGGAAGATATCGCAATTCTTACAGGGGGTACCGTTGTATCTGAAGAGCAAGGCTACAAGTTGGATAACGTTACTTTGGATATGCTTGGACGTGCTGACAGAATCTCTGTGGATAAAGACAATACTACAATTGTAGGAGGAGTAGGTATCTCTGAAGACATCAAGGCCCGTGTAAATCAGATTAAAGCTCAGATTGAAACCACTACTTCTGATTATGATAAAGAAAAACTTCAGGAACGTCTGGCTAAATTAGCTGGTGGTGTAGCGGTAATCTACGTAGGTGCTGCGACTGAAGTAGCGATGAAAGAGAAAAAAGACCGTGTGGATGACGCTTTACACGCTACCAAAGCTGCCGTTCAGGAAGGAATCGTACCGGGTGGTGGAGTAGCTTTGGCCCGTACAATCGCTTCTCTTAAAGCCGGAAAAGGCGGAATCAATGATAGCCTTTTAAAAGGAGATGTAGGGTTGGGAGTAAGTATCGTGCGTCGTGCACTCGAAGAGCCCCTTCGCCTTATCGTTGAGAATGCAGGGCTTGAAGCAGGAGTAATCTTAAATAATGTATTGAACCACAAAGATTTGGACTATGGTTTCAATGCAAGAAACGAAGAGTACGAACATTTCTTCAAAACCGGTATCATTGACCCTACCAAAGTGACAAGAAGTGCGCTTGAAAATGCTGCTTCCATCGCAGGTTTACTCCTTACTACTGAGTGTGTAATAACCGACGAGAAAGAAGAAAAGCCAGCTATGAATATGCCTCACGGCGGCGGAATGGATATGATGTAATCTGTTTGACATAATTTTATATCAAAAGCGTGCTTCATTTTTGAGGCGCGCTTTTTTGGATTATAAAATCAACTTTTTTGGATTATCTTAAAAGATATGTTAATTTTGAAAAAAAATCCAAATGATTGAAAATCTATTTGAATGAAAAGAGAAATTAAAATCGGATTAACTATTTTGTCCGCTATAGTGATTGTATATTTCATTTTTGCATGGATGCGAAATTTGCATTGGTTTGATGATGGTTACAAAAAATATACTGTTGTATTTGAGAATGTAAATGGATTATTATTAGGGGCTTCCGTAAATGTATTCGGATTTACAGCGGGTCGGGTACTGGATATTCAGCCTACTCAGGAAAATGTACTGGTAACGATTAGTCTTTCGGATAAAATTACGCTCCATAAGGACGCCTCAGCCGAAATTCAGCTAAAGGAGCTGATGGGAGGCAAGCAAATCGAAATAAAACCCGGAAAAAGTCAGGGAGTTCTTCCAGAAGGAGGAACAATCAATGGATATGCTTCGCCTGACCTTACAAGTGCTTTTTCGGTATTCGGGGAAACCATGAAACAGATTGATACAAGCAGAATCCGGTCTATGCTTGTAAATATGGAAAAAATCACTACTAAAATTGCAGATGTCTCGAACCGGTTTGAGCTGAATAATGTGGATGTTATGACTAAAGAGCTGATTAGTACCTCTGTTGAGTTAAGACAGACTTCCATCGGGGTAAATCAGCTTTTGCTTGAAGTGCAGAAAAGAAATGTGATCGATAAAGGAGACAGTGCATTCCGCGCTGTTGGAATTATGCTTCAGAACGTAGAAATCATGCTGCAAAGTAGTGATAAAACGCTTCAGGCAAGCGCCGGCCTCATGAATCAGGTGAACGGCCTTATGGAAAGGACTGAACAAAAAGTATTACCCAAAACGGATTCTATTATGCAAAATGTACTGGTGATGCTGAATAAAACCGATCAGACTCTTCAGACTGTGGGTGAAATTATCAATAAACTCAAGGAAGATGAAACGGTCATTGGAAAAGTACTGAATGACCCTGAGTTTTTGTATAAGCTCGACTCTACTTTAAATAATGTAAACCTCACCCTTGAATTTGTACGAAACAAAAGAATCAAGGTAGGATTTAATCTCGGCGAGCCCAAACCTAAGCCGGGTAAATAACCCGTTTTTTACAATACTTAATTTTTATTTTATTCATATTCAATTAATTTCTTTTTATATTTATGACTATTTACGCTGGCAATCTGCACTTTTCGGTCACAGAAGATGATTTAAAAACAATGTTTTCTCCTTACGGAGATGTTCTTGGAGCCAAAATAGCCAAAGACAAGGAGACGGGACGTTCAAGGGGTTTTGGTTTTGTGGAAATGGAAGAAAGCGAAGCAAAGGAAGCGATTCTTCAACTCAATGGTACGACGCATAAAAGCAGAGTACTGAAAATCAACGAAGCAAGGCCAAAAGAATTCAAATAACCCCTTCTTGTTTTTATTTTTAACTACCTTGAAAAGGTAAGTAAATATTTTTATATATTCCTATATATCAATTATTTACAAACAAATACTCCATTTGAATCAATCATAAACTATTCATTTTATTTGGCATATTATTTACAACATTAGTATTTTTGATAATTATTCCTTAGTAAATATACATTAATATGAAAAAATCCATTTTTCTCTCATTTTTTTTCCTGATTCTCACAGGATGGCTATCAGGACAGAATCTCATTCTCAACGGCAACCTTGGAGCGGTTACCACTTGTAGTGGTACTTTTTATGACAGTGGCGGGAGTGGCTCCAATTATCAGAATGGAGAATCCTACAGCGTCACGATTTATCCGGCCAGCAGCGGTAAAATCCAGTTAAACTTTACCCTGTTTGATGTTGAAAACATGTATGACAGTTTGGTTATTTTTGATGCAGCCACTGCGGTAAACCCTGTTGCAAATCTGTCGGGTATAGTAGCCCCTTTTTCTGTCACTGCAACGAATCCTGCCGGCTGCCTTACCCTTGTCTGGGTTTCAGACAATTCCGTCGCCCGTCCGGGCTGGATAGCTACCATTTCCTGTACAACTCCCGCTATGTCGCTTTCTGCCAGCGTAAATAATACCTCCTGCAATACTCCTGACGGTAGTATTGATTTAACCGTAAACGGAGGAGTTATGCCAATCTCCTATATATGGAACACCGGTGATACAACTGAGGACATCTCTGCACTTTTACCAGGAGTTTATATTGTTAATGTAATGGACTCTACCGGTTATTTAGTTAGTGACACCTTTTATGTAAATTCCTCCAACCTCACGGTTACACCCACGATAACCCCAACCGCCTGTGACAGTACGGGAGGAATGATATCCCTTGCGCTTTCAGGAGGGAACGGCCCTTATACCTACACATGGAATAACGGAGAAACCGGCTCTTCCCTCCAGAGTAATCCTGCGCCGGGTGGCTATAGTGTCAATATTTATGACGCCAACGGCTGCTTTACAGCCTGGGCAGGATATTTAGTACCCGACGATAGCTGTACGGTTACAATCGACGGATATATCTTTAATGACCTCAACGGAAACTGCGTTCAGGATTCGGGAGAAAGTCCTGTCGTGAATGCATTCCTTGATATTACTCCGGGCTGGGCTACATTTACAGACGGCTCGGGATATTATAGTATTGAAGTAACTCCCGGCAACTATACCCTCACTTATTATACTACTCCCTTCTTTAATGTAAGCAGTTGCGGGGCGGGATTTACTCAGAGCCTTTCCCTTCCTAATTATGGAATGAATGCCTATAATACCAATTTCCCCGTTCAGTTTACGCCGGTTCAGGATTTGGCGGTTAGTCTGTATGAGGGTTTTTACGTACCTGGCTTCAATCATACAACCGTCATATTGGCCACAAACAACAGCTCTATGACAATGTCTCCTGTACTTAAGTGGACACATGATTCCATCATTACTCCCCTTTCCTATTCCCTTCCACCGACTACCTATGACCCGCTAACCCATACCGCCGAATGGAGCCTGCCTTCAATTGCCTCCCTTCAGTCACTTAATATATATATACAATCAGTAACCGATACTGCTGCCCAATTGGGTACAGCGACCCATTCAAATGTACAGATACTGCCTTTGACCGGAGATGCAACCCCTTTCAACAATCTGGATACCGTTTCAACGGTGGTCGTAGGTTCATTGGACCCGAATCAGAAAAGAGCCTATCCTTTGGGTGAAGGCACCAATCATTTTATTTCTCCTAATCAGAATCTCTTACATTACACAGTGGATTTTCAAAATACAGGAAATCACCCTGCAATGTTCGTCATAATCCGTGACACACTGGATGCCGCACTTGACGCATTTTCTGTGGTTCCGGGAATATCTTCCCATCCCTATACGCTAACGCTGGAAAATGACAACATTCTTGTTTTCCGTTTTGACAATATCAATCTTCCGGACTCCTTCTCCAATGAGCCGGAAAGCCACGGTTACGTTACCTATTCTGTAAACACCAACAGCGGATTGACCCTGGGTACAGAAATTTTCAACAGCGCAGCCATTTATTTTGACTTTAATGCACCCATAATTACCAATGCAACCCAGCATACTGTTTACCTGCCTCCGGTCGCAACGATTGATCAGTCAGGCAGTATCTGTGAAGGACAGGACGTTACAGCAACCGTTACAAGTGGTGTTCCTCCTTATAATTTCTCCTGGACCAACGGAGCGAATGACCCCAATAATTTCACCGGTTCGTTTTATACTGTGTTTTCTAGCGTTGGAACCTATAATCTTACCGTTACCGACCTTTATGGAACGGTTAGTACTGTTCAGAATTTGGTGGTAGAACAGGTTCCGAGTAATGCTGGATTTTCTTATTACTTCTCAGGAGATACAATATTCTTTACTCCGAACAGTATCATCAATGCTGCTTATGTATGGGATTTTGGAAATGGTCAGACAAGCTCGCTTCTCTATCCCTATATTATCGCTACTGAGCCGGAATATGTAGTATCCTTATCAGTAGGAAATCTATGCGGAGATATTTCTGACATTCAAAACATAACTGTAACGGGAATTGAGGAGGATATACAAAACCACATTCGCTTATTCCCAAATCCAGCAACTCACAAAACTGAACTGATTGTACCGTTTGCTGCCGAAGAACCTTATTCCGTTGTCCTGACAGATATTACCGGAAAAGTTTTGCAAAAATGGGAGGGAGTTTCAACCGAAAGATTCACCATTTCCGTAGAATCTCTGTCTGCCGGAACTTATTTCATTGAAGTAAAAGGCAAAAAACATCAGGTTAAAAAATTAGTCATTCAATAAAGTTAATTTTTCTGCAGAAAACTTGCCCGTTAGTTATCTTTCGGGCAAGTTTTTTTTGTGCTTTCCCTGTATCACAATACACTCAATTTTATTATCTTTGCTTTTCATCCATCCCAAAGAAAATGTATCATTACCAAACCGAAACAGAAAGACTTATCCTTCGTCCTTTTACCCTTGACGATGCTGACGCTTTTTTTGAATTTAACAAAGACCCTGAAGTAGTTAAATACACCGGAAATCCACCTACTCTATCTATTGAAGAAGCAAAAGAAATTATCGAGAGGGTAATTTTCCCTCAATATTCAAAAAATGGAATGGGAAGACTGGCTGTAATCAAAAAGGAGAATCAGGAGATTATCGGATTTTGTGGACTAAAATTCATAGAAGAAGAGAATGAAACAGATTTAGGCTATCGGTTTCTCCGTTCAGAGTGGGGACAAGGATATGCAACCGAATCCGCAAAAGCAGTATTAAAACACGGATTTGAAGACCTCGGGATAGAAAGAATCATAGCAAGAGTGGATAAAAGAAACATTAATTCCCTGCGGGTAATAGAAAAACTCGGGATGACTTATGATTCGGACATCCTTTGTGAGTCCCTTCCTTCCGTAAAACACAAAATACTCCGTTCCGACTGGCTGAAGCACAGGAAAAGATAATTTAAAAAAGTAGAGGACTTTTGTATTTTTTTAATCAAAAAAAGAATTGAAATCCTATATTTGTAAACCGTTTTGTTTTCATTTTTTTTAAAGTTAAATATCAAAAATATGAAAAAATATATTCTGGCAATAGACCAGGGCACAACAAGCTCCAGAGCAATAATATTTGATAAAAACGAAAAAATTGTGGGGATTGCCCAAAAAGAGTTCACCCAGTATTTCCCCCAATCAGGATGGGTGGAACATGACCCTCAGGAAATCTGGGAATCTCAACTTGCCGTTACCCGTCAGGTAATAGAGGAAAATGAAATTGATGCAGAAGAAATCGAGGCTATCGGAATTACCAATCAGCGCGAAACCACGGTCGTCTGGAATAAATATACCGGAAAAGCCATCTATAATGCAATTGTCTGGCAGGATAAAAGAACTGCCCCCATTTGTGAAGAGTTAAAAAAACAAAAGATGGAGCCTTATATCCGAAAAAACACAGGACTTGTGGCCGACTCTTATTTTTCAGGCACTAAAATCACCTGGATTCTGGATTGGGTAGCGGTGAACCGGCCTGATATTAAACCACAGGATTTGTGCTTTGGAACGATAGATACCTGGCTAATCTGGAATCTGACAGCGGGCAAAGTGCACGCAACGGATTTTTCCAATGCCTCCAGAACGATGATTTTCAACATCAATACACTGGAGTGGGATAAAAAAATGATGAAAGCGCTTTCTATACCCCAAAATATTTTGCCGGAAGTCAGAAGTTCATCCGGAAACTTTGGCGTTACGGATGGAAAATGGTTTGGAGCCGAAATTCCTATCAGGGGAGTTGCAGGAGATCAGCAGGCGGCTCTTTTCGGACAGAAATGTTTTGAAAAAGGAATGGCTAAAAACACCTACGGAACCGGTTGTTTTATGTTGATGAATACCGGGGAAACCCCGATTTACAGCAAAAGCGGATTGTTGACTACGATTGCCTGGGCTAAAAACGGAAAGTTGACGTATGCACTGGAAGGAAGCGTCTTCAATGCCGGAGCTGCGATTCAATGGCTGAGAGATGGGCTAAAAATAATAGAAACCGCCCAGGATTCAGAATATTTTGCAAGAAAAGTCCCTGACTCGGACGGAGTGGTTGTAGTACCGGCTTTTTCAGGACTCGGTGCTCCCTACTGGGACATGTATGCAAGAGGAGGGATATTTGGCATTACCCGGCGTACCAATAAGTACCATATTATCCGGGCTACTCTGGACTCCCTTGCCTATCAAACCCGGGATATACTCGAAGCAATGGAAAATGACGCAGAAACCGCACTTTCTACTTTAAGGGTGGACGGAGGAGCAACTGCCAACAGCCTCTTAATGCAGTTTCAGTCTGACATTCTTGGAAAAACAGTAGAAAGGGCACAAAATAAAGAATGTACGGCCTTAGGGGCTGCCTATCTTGCCGGGCTGTTTACCGGTTTCTGGAAAAAAGAAGACCTGGAATCCGTCTCTGCCTTTCATACTTTTCAGCCGGCTTTAGATACTGAAACGAGAACCCAAAAATACAAACGGTGGAAAAAAGCAGTAGAAAAGTGTAAAGACTGGGAAAACGACTGAGCAGAATGATGATACAAAAAATGCAGGCTGAAATTCAACCTGCATTTTTTATTTATGTAAAAAACAAAATTATT
Source organism: Bacteroidia bacterium (assembly GCA_019695295.1). Taxonomy (GTDB): domain Bacteria; phylum Bacteroidota; class Bacteroidia; order J057; family J057; genus JAAFHL01. The sequence continues at coordinate 76,268 of JAIBAH010000005.1, forward strand.
TTTGAGTTACTCTCACATCAATTCTTCTGTTTTTCGCTTTGTTTTCTTCAGTATCATTTTTTGCTATCGGATGATCCTGACCATATCCTTCTGCTTCCATTCTTTTAGCATCCACTCCTAATTTTTCCAGTTCTGCCTTTACATTACTGGCTCTTTCCTGAGAAAGTTTCAGGTTGGATTTAGGGTCACCGGTATTGTCTGTATAGCCTCCGATTTTCAGATTTACTTTAGGATAAGCAGCAAGAACAGAAGCTATATTTTGCAATTGCTCCTGAGATTCCGGCTTTAAAACGGATTTTCCTGTTTCAAAAAGAAGACGGTCAAAGCTAAACCAGGTTGATTTATCCACTGGTTTGGAAGAATCTTCGATAAAAGAGATTAATTTATTTTCCACACCATTGGCAGGAAGATTCAGTTCGGTTCCTGAAGCGAGTTTTCTTTTTGCAAATGCACCTAAATCCCCGAAAGTAACTTTTGATGCTTCTTCAGCAGGAGAAGGCTGAGTTGCCGCAGGTGCTTCTACTACTTCCGTTTTAGGAGCAGGGTTTTCAGTAACAGTATGAGCACCCGGATTAATTGCAATGAAAGGCGCAATGATTAATGCAACGATAGAGGAAAGTTTAATCAAAATATTCATTGATGGTCCTGAAGTATCTTTAAACGGATCTCCAACAGTATCACCGGTTACAGCAGCTTTATGTGGTTCAGATTTTTTGTAATACGTTTCTCCGTCAATTACTACTCCTTTTTCAAAAGACTTTTTCGCATTATCCCAGGCTCCTCCCGCATTTGACTGGAAAATAGCCCAAAGAACCCCCGAAACGGTAACTCCTGCAAGATACCCGCCGAGTGGTTCAGGTCCCATGATAAACCCTACGAGTAAAGGCGTTACGATAGTAATAATCCCCGGGGTCATCATTTCTCTGATTGCTGCTTTAGTAGAAATATCCACACATCTTTTATAGTCAGGTTTTCCGGTACCTTCCATAATTCCGGGGATTTCCTTAAACTGACGACGAACCTCTTTCACCATTTCCATGGCAGCCTTTCCTACTGAATTCATTGCAAAAGCAGAGAAAACAACCGGAATCATCCCTCCCACAAAAACAGCGGCAAGTACATTTGCTTTATAGATATTAATCCCGTTAATATGGGTAAAGTTTACATAAGCAGCAAATAAAGCAAGTGCGGTAAGTGCAGCAGAAGCAATCGCAAATCCTTTACCAATCGCAGCAGTAGTATTCCCTACAGAATCCAGGATATCGGTACGACCTCTTACTTCAGAAGGTAATTCGCTCATTTCCGCGATTCCCCCTGCATTGTCAGCAATCGGCCCGAATGCGTCAATCGCAAGCTGCATAGCGGTAGTTGCCATCATAGCAGAAGCCGCGATTGCCACTCCGTAAAAACCGGATAATGAATAAGCACCCCAGATAGCACCTGCAAACAACAGAATCGGGAAGGCAGTAGAGAACATCCCTGTAGCCAAACCTGCGATGATGTTGGTAGCGGCACCTGTAGCAGAACGGTTTACGATATCCATCACCGGTTTTTTACCTAAGCCGGTATAGTACTCAGTAATATAGGAAATCAAACCTCCTACAATTAATCCTACTACAACCGCACCAAAAACCCGTAAAGAAGAAATATCTTTCGCTGCTTCATCAAAGAAGTTCATTTTCATGGTTTCAGGAAGCAACCATTTTATAAGGAAAAAACATGCTACCGCAGTAAGTCCGATAGAAACCCAGTTTCCGCGATTCAGCGCCGACTGAACAGAATTAATATCTGCATTGTCATTTTTTACCCCAACAAACCATGAACCGATAATCGAGAATAAAATTCCGAATCCGGCAATGAACATGGGTAATAAAATCGGACCGAGTCCGCCAAAAGCATCTTCCAGCCCTCCCATATCTTTGATTACCTGATTTCCCAATACCATAGAACCCAGGATAGTAGCCACATAGGAACCAAAAAGGTCTGCTCCCATACCGGCAACGTCCCCTACATTATCTCCTACATTGTCTGCAATCGTGGCAGGATTACGGGGATCATCTTCCGGAATACCCGCTTCTACTTTTCCTACAAGGTCAGCGCCTACGTCAGCAGCTTTGGTGTAAATCCCGCCACCCACACGCGCAAATAATGCAATGGATTCAGCTCCCAGAGAAAAACCAGTAAGAACTTCCAGCACTCTTACCATTTCATCCATGTTTCCGGCAACCATTACGCCATTCATAAATATTCTAAAAAACAAAATAAAAAGAAGCGTGAGACCCAGTACAGCAAGACCGGCAACCCCTAATCCCATTACCATTCCGCCTGTAAACGAAACTTTCAGCGCATGAGAAAGACTTGTTCTTGCAGCCTGAGTAGTTCGAACGTTTGCTTTGGTGGCAATCCGCATCCCAAAATTCCCTGCAAGGGCGGAGAAAAAAGCACCTATTATAAATGCTACAATAATCAGGGCAGAAGAATGTTCTACCATTTGCGATAAAATAAACAGTGCTACAGAAGCAATCAGTACAAATATTGCCAAAACCCTGTATTCTGCCTTAAGGAAGGCCATCGCTCCTTCTGCAATTGCATCTGAAATTCCCCGCATTTTTGCATCTCCGGAATCCTGCTTTTCAACCCAATTAGACTGAATAAACATATACACCAATGCAATCAAGCCAAATATTGGTGTTAAGTAAAGTACAAACTCCATTTTTTTGTTGATTTTTTAATATGAATTAAAATTTATTTGCAAACTGTTTTTTAAAACAGACCGCAAAAATAGAACAGTTTTTTTGTTTTGACAAAATAATATTTTATTTTTTCCTTATACCTCATAAAAAAAACCCCCATTAGATGGAGGTTTAACCCTAACATGAAAATTCTTTTGAAACCCTTTTTGCTATGAAACCCACGACAAATGTATAGCAATAAATGTCAAATTCAATAAAATTTTCATTAGAATTATATTAGAAAATCATTAGAATTTTAATGTTATTTTTTTAGTTTGTTGAAAATTAATCAATTAAGCCCAACAAAGGCATTTAAAACCTTTGTTTAAACATTCCCGTATATGGCCTTTTTGCTGAAAGTGAACGGTTTTTTAGTGATATACTGACAAAAGCATTCTTTACAGGCAGAGGTACAACCGCATCTTTCATCAGGGTAGTTTCTTTGACAGGCGGTGAACTTCAAGCCCTCCAAAACCTTACCTCAATCTTCTGAGGGAAAAATTTTAGGGGTGAATACAGAAATGGCGGAAAAATCCTTTCTTGTTTCGGAAACGGTATAACGAATTATTCGTCATCTTCCAGTAATACATCCAACCCATACACCACACTATAAACATCATTCACATCATAAGCAATACGATCATGAATATTGCTGAGAACAATGATAGTCGTATTACTTTGGCGGTGACGGTGAAATAAAGTATGATAACTATGCCACCAACCATTATGATAGGTGAGATAGGAGTTATCGGGTTGTTGCATCATTCTCCAACCCAAACCATAATTTTTACGGCTGGGTTTTTCAAAACTAAGCGGAGTATAGGCTTCATTTTGTGTTTGCTCGTTTATCAGAATTCCACTGTACAGAGCCTGGTCAAATATATATAAATCTTCTACAGAGCTAAATATTCCTTTATCTCCTACCACACCGTCAAACATGGTAAACTGGTCAATCTCCCCTTTTTTATTAAATCCATAGGTAAGATTGGGGTGTGTCGTATAAGTGTGGTCAAAAACCCAGGAATTATGCATACCCAAAGGCTGAAAAATATTCATTTGCATAAAATCCTTATAACTCAGACCACTTATTTTTTCGATGATGGAAGCCAGTACTACATAGTTTGTATTGGAATAACTGAAAAATGAATTGGGTTTTCCGATTGCCTTGGGCTTATAGGTTTCCATAATATTCATAACGTGCCAGTTGGTCAGAAGCATATCCTTCTCTTTCCAGTAGGAATTACAAAATGAAAGATAATTGGGTAAGCCAGACCTGTGACTAAGGAGGTCTTTAATTGTTACATCAGGATAGGGAAATCCGGGAAAATACATTTGCACATTGTCTTCGAGCGTGAGGATTCCTCTTTCCTTCATCATCAGGATTGCCGTAGCAGTAAGGGTTTTGGAAACCGAAGCAAGCTGAAAAGAGGAATTGGTGTGCAGGGTATCCTTTGTATAAATATTGGCATATCCGTAAGCACCCGTAAAAACAGGTTTTCCGTTTTTAGCAACCAGAACACATCCGTTGAACTTTCTTAAATCCCGCTTTGTACTGTAAATGCTATCCAGTTTTAACCGTAACCACTGATAAGAAGGATTAATACTATCAGTAGGAGATAACCGATAAACCGGGGTTTCCGCAGAAGTGTTTGCGCTTTTTGTTAATACAGTGTAGGACGAAAAAGCGTAAAATTGAATTAATGCGGTTATTATCAGAAAGAAACGATACTTTATATTCATTTTTTTATTTTATTAATAAACTGAGAGAGAAATTCGAGGTCAATATTAGGATTTTTTTTCCGAAATTAATACTACATAAACTAATAAAATTATTTTTTATATAATCCGGATATTGAATAACCCGCTGCAAACTCCCGAAACAGATTATTCAATTATCTGACAAAAATAATGAATTTAATACAAAAAAGAAAAAATTTGTTTTTTTTCTGTAAGATAGCTTATACATTTATAATTAAAACCCTGTACTATCGTTCAAAACAAGAACGATAGTTTCTGATTTTTTATTGAATCCCACTATAAAAAAATCCGGATATAAATTTTTTAATTATACCCGGATTACTATTTGTAGCTGTATTATTGAGGAAAGAAATTCATTTTAAAATCCGGACGAAAAGAAGCAGATTTTACGGATTCATATTTCACATCCGGCAAATCCATTGCCTTTCTTTTTTTACAAAAACGTTTTTTAATGTTTAAAATGCCTGAGATGGGTAAAAATCAGGCACATCCCTTTTTCTTCACAAAAACGTACAGTATCTTCATCCTTTTTGGAGCCGCCGGGCTGAACGATAATTTCAACTCCATTTTCAAAGGCAGTTTCTGCTGAGTCTGAAAAAGGAAAAAATGCGTCAGAGGCAAGAACGCTGTTTTCGAGGGAAAAACCAAAGTGTTTCGCTTTATGAATTGCCTGCTTCAGGGCATCAATTCTGGAGGTCTGTCCGGCTCCGCTTCCAATCAGCTGCTGGTTTTTCACGATGGCAATCCCGTTTGATTTCAAATGTTTTACCATAATTTCTCCAAAAAGAATATCATTCACTTCTGATTCAGAGGGTTGTCTTGAAGTTTTTACTTCCCAGTTATCCGGGCTGGTATTTTGTGTATCCGTATTTTGGAGAAGTACACCATTGAGGATTGTTTTATACTGAAATTTTGCATTCAGGTTTTTTTGCTGATGAAGGATAATTCTTTCTTTTTTGGTCAGCAATTCCAGTGCGTCATTTTCAAATCCCGGTGCGATAAGTACCTCATAAAATAACTGATTGATGGCCTCTGCTGTTTTTATGTCCACTATCCGGTTACAGGCAATCACCCCTCCGAATGCTGAAACAGGGTCACCGGCAAGGGCTTTTTCCCAGGCTTCCAAAAGCGAATCAGCTACGGCACAGCCACAGGGATTTGTATGCTTGATGATTGCAACACAGGGAGACTCAAACTCAGCGACTACATTTACCGCTGCGTCAATATCCACCAGATTGTTGTATGACAGGGCTTTTCCCTTCAGTTGGGTAAAATATTCCTGAAGATTTCCGTAGAAAACCCCTTTCTGATGGGCATTTTCACCGTATCTCAACACCTGAAATTCACTTACAGAAACCTTAAGGGAATCGGTTTCGTCTCCTGCAAAATAATTGAAAATAGCCCCGTCATAATGAGAAGAAGTATCAAAAGCCGCTTTCGCAAATTGTTTTCTTTGCTCCAGTGTAGTGGTACCCTTCTGATTTTCCAGTATATCAGCAAGTGTGCCGTAATATTTTTGAGAAGGCACAATCACTACGTCTTCATAATTTTTGGCGGCACCGCGAATGAGGGCAATTCCCCCAATATCTATTTTTTCTATAATCTCCTCCTCAGAAGCTCCGGAAGCAACTGTCTGCTCAAACGGATACAGATCCACCACTACCAGATCAATGAGGGGAATCTCATAGCGCGACACTTCATGAGTATCCGATTCTACACTTCTTCTTGCAAGGATCCCACCGTGTACTTTGGGGTGGAGCGTTTTTACCCTTCCTCCGAGAATAGAAGGATACCCTGTAATGTCTGAAATTTCTATTACGTTTGCGCCCAGTGATTTCAGATAAGAGGCCGTTCCACCGGTAGAGTAAAAAACAACAGATTGTTTATTCAGTAAATGAATCAGACGGTCAAGTCCTTCTTTGTGATAGACTGAAACAAGTGCGGACTGAATTTTTTTGGTTGCCATAATTAATATATTGTATGGGGATTAAATTTTATCTTCAAAAAGCTGATTGAGACATACAGCTTCGATGACTCGCGGGAAATAATGATGTTCCAGTTTTAAAATCTCTTTTTGTAACTCTTCCGGAGACCAGCCTTCTTCTATTGTCAGGGTTTTGCGGAAAACAGGTTTACCATGATCATACTTTTCATCCACAAAGTGAATTGTAATCCCTGAAACGGGCACACTGGCAGCAATCACCGCTTTATGTACATGGATTCCGTACATTCCTTTTCCCCCAAAATCGGGCAAAAGTGCCGGATGGATATTGATAATCCGGTTGGGATACAATTTCACAAAGCCTTCGGGAATGAGTCTGAGATATCCGGCAAGAATAATCCAGTCTATCTTAAACCGTTGCATGACTTCTGCAAGCGTGGCTTCATTCCTGACTTCCTGCCTGGAAAGTACGACTGCAGGCACATGAAACTCCTCTGCCTTGGTAAGCACACCGGCTTCAGGGTTATCCGAAACAATGAGTTTCACCTGAATTTGTGGATGATTCCGGAAATATTCCATTATTTTGACCGCATTGGAGCCTGTCCCTGAAGCAAAAATAGCCAGATTGAAATTACCGGAGGCTGGATTTTCCATTTCTTATTTATTTGGGTGCGAAATTACACCTAAAAAACCAATCCCCAAAAAAGGAGAAATTTTATTTTTACTTTTTACGGATTCAATAACAGAAATTGCCTCCTCTCTAAAAAATTAATAAATTTTGTGCTTTTTTTTGAAAAAAAGTTTTTCGTTTCAATTATGATTCACTATATTTACGCAAAATTTCTTAAATATCTTACGTTTTTGAAAATTCATTCACTAAATATGACCAAAAATTTTATTATCTCTTGTGTTCTCCTTGCTTCATTTTTGGGTTTAAACCACTCTTCTTTTGCTCAACAACAATTATTTATTGTAGGGGATAATAACCCCGCTCTGGATAATGATGGTAGTCCTGAGCTTTATATTCAGGACGGAGCCGATGCTTTTATCTATGTTCAGGGCGGAGTCAGTGTGATTACCAATGCAACAGACATTTTCCCTGCTGAAATTGTTAATAACGGCGGGCTTTTCATTGATTCCGATGCGGGTACGCCCGGTAATTTTGTGCATATCAACAACAGTTCCAATCCGTTAAGAATTGACAAAACGACTTCCGGTGCATTCAGCATTACTACTCCTCCGGCAACTTTTAATGCACAAAGAGCCGGAACTGTTCATCTGATGGCACCGGGGACTCAGTCTATCTCTGACGGTGGCTCCGGTGCCAATACGGCGATTCATTTCTACAGCCTTTCCCTGGACGGAAGCGGTACTCAAACCCGTACTGTCTCAGGGATTCCTTTGGTATCTACCGGAAGTACAAGCGGTGGCGGAGCTTCCAATACCGGAGTACTTTTTTTACAGGATGATATCTTTGCAATCAGTGGAAATACCGTTGAAGTCAGAAATACCGCTGAAGGAGCAATCGAAAGAGCAGCAGCCAATAGTGCTGCCTACGTAATTCCGGGAATGAATCCGGTAGATCAGATGTCCACTGCTACCGGAATGGTGGTAGGAACCGGCCTAAACGGTAAACTTGGACGCGCTACGGACGGAATTCCGGCAACTCCCTATCTTTTCCCAATCGGTACTGTAGCGAATACTTACCGTCCGGCGGCTGTATTTTCAGGAACGGCTGATATGGTTTATGGTCAGCTGAATGCTCCCAACCTTCAGACTGCGCCAAGTACTTTCAGCCTTACGCCCGGTGAAACACCACTTGCTGTGGATCCTTTCTTTGTCTGGAGATTGGGAACTCAGGCTCCTGCCGGAAATGCCAATACCAATGTACGTTTATTCGAAACCCTCGCAAATATGGACGGAACAGGAGTTTGTCTTCCTGCTGACCTTCTGGAAGACCTTGGCGTTGCACAAAAAAGCGTTGCGAATCTTTGGGCTGATGAAAATCCCGGCGTAACTACCGGTGGTGGCGGTGGCGGTGCAGACTTGTACTGGGCTGAATCCGGAAATCAGGTAGTTAATGGCTCAAACACTATGGTTCAGTGGCTCAATGTGGGCGAAGAGTTTACTTTGGATATGCGCTTTATGGCTCCCGATCCCCTGGATGGCTGTGCTCCTTTCCCGGTTGAAATCGTAACGCTCAGAGCTACTCCGATTCAGAATACCTATATCAAACTTGACTGGCTAACCGCCTCTGAAGTAAACAACAGTCATTTTGAAATAGAAAGAAGTTCCGACGGAATCTATTTTGCACCTATCGGACAAGAGCCTACCGCTGCTCCGGGCGGAAATTCCAATACTGATATCAGCTATACTAAAAACGATTTTAACGTTGTACCCGCAGTAAGATATTTTTATCGTTTGAAAATGGTAGATGTAAGCGGTGGTTTCTCTTATTCCAATATAGTAAATGCTATGCTGGTAAAAGGCACTACTCAAATCGGTGCGGTTTATCCTAACCCAACCAACGGAGATATCAACATTCAGATTACCTCTGCATCTGACTCTGAGTACAAATTCAAAATCTACAATCCGCTTGGACAGGAAATCTATATGAAAGAGGTAGAAACCAAAGCCGGTGACAATATCATTCATCTTGATCTTTCCAGCCTCGCAATCGGTACTTACCAACTCGTAATTACTGAACAAGGCAAACATCAGGGGACACTGAAAATCATCAGATATTAATCTGTTTACATTATAATATTGTAAAAAGCGGCAACTTTTGGGTTGCTGCTTTTTTTTGTCTTAGATAGATATCATTCGTGTTTGGAAGTGATGAGATTGTATATTTAGTTTTGGGTGCAGCGATTGTTTCAAAATCCTCAGGCGGGAAAGCAAAAGGAAATGGATTCCCTGATTTATACAACAAAGTGCTGTGAATCTTTTTTAGTATGAAAGATTGAGCAGGTATTTCCAGGCTAAATCCCCCCAAAAACAAAAAAAGAGACTGCCTTTTAAGGACAATCTCTTTGAAAATCGGTGAGGCGAGAACCGGATTCGAACCGGTGTACGCGGTTTTGCAGACCGATGCCTAGCCTCTCGGCCATCTCGCCGATTTTTTGTAGGTGCAAAGGTAGCACCTTTTTTTAAATTCCCAAAAATTATTTTTCAATATTTTTTACAAAAACCCGCTTACGAAATAAAAAACGGGCTTTTAGACTTAATTAGCTTAAATAATACCCTGATTATTAAGACACTATTTTTTTATCTTTTTTATGAGTCCGCCAAAAAATTTCCTTCAAAAACAATCACCGAATCTCCGGTTACCTCCATCTGAGAGTCATTCTTCAGATTCAGGTACAACTCCCCTCCCCTTTTCGAGGCCTGAAATGCGGTGAAACGATTTTTTCCGGATACCGATTGCCAGTAAGGAGCCAAAACAGAATGAGCCACTCCCGTAACGGGGTCTTCATTGATGCCAATCCACGGACAAAAACAACGGGATATAAAATCATATCCGGGCGTATCAGAATCTGCAGTAACGATAAGTCCCCTGATTTTGCCGGTTTCAGTACGGGCAAGTGCTGTAAAATCAGGTGTAAGGTTCCTGACCATTTGACTTTCCTTCAATACCAAAAGCCCTTTTCCTGATTTTTCGGCAATTCCGTAATACAATACGTCCGCTTTACTGATACCCAGCGCAGGAAAAAGATCTTCTCCCGGAGTGCTTTCTGAGGGAGGATATACCGGAAAATCAATCAGAATATGCTCATTCTCCCAATAACCCGGTACCACGAGGCCTGAATACGTCTGTAAGACAATTTTTTTTCTGTCAGGGTATAAAGAAAACAACACCCTGAAAGTTGCCAGTGTAGCATGGCCGCAAAAAGGAATTTCAACCGTAGGGGTAAAATACCGTATGGTAAAACAGGAGGAATCCTCTTTCCTTACTTTTTTCACAAAAGCCGTTTCTGACAGGTTCAGTTCTGATGCAACAGACTGCATAATTTCTTCCCTCATTTCGTTTTCCGGGAGACAAATACCCGCAGGATTTCCTCCGAATGCCTTTTTGGTAAAAGCATCCACAATAAATGTACGCATAGTTTTATGAATTAATCGTGCAACCAGGATTTAAAGTAGCTGTCATCTTCGATATTCATTGCTTCTTTGGTAAGCATCAGCGGGCGGAAAGTATCCACCATTACCGCAAGTTCCTCTGTGGATTTTACCCCAATACTTCTTTCTACTGCGCCCGGATGAGGACCATGAGGAATGCCCATCGGATGAAGCGTCATGTTTCCTTTCTTGATATTATTCCGGCTCATAAAGTCGCCATCCACATAATATAACAGTTCATCCGAATCAATATTGCTGTGCTGATAGGGTGCAGGAATAGAAAGCGGGTGATAATCAAATAATCTGGGGGCAAAGGTACATACAACAAAACCTTTGGTCTGAAAAGTCTGATGAATCGGAGGTGGCATATGAACCCGGCCTGTAATCGGCTCAAAGTCATGAGCAGAAAAAGCATACGGATAAAAATAGCCGTCCCATCCCACGACATCAAAAGGATGCGTTCTGTAGGTATAGGGAAACAACTTATTCTGTTTTTTAATTTTAATCAGGAACTTCCCTTTTTCGTCTATTGTTTGCAGGGACTGAGGCGTTCTTATGTCTCTTTCACAAAAAGGAGAATGCTCCATCAGTTGCCCTACTTCATTCATATACCGGCGGGGAAATTCAAAAGGGCTGAAAGATTCCACAAAAAATATACGGTTTTGCTCTGTATCAAAGGAAATCTGATAAATAACGCCTCTGGGAATAATCAGATAATCCCCGTATCCGAAACGCAATTCCCCAAACATCGTTTTGAGTACGCCCGTTCCTTCATGGATAAACAGCATTTCATCGGCCTGAGTATTTTTGTAAAAATACCCTTCCGTACCTGTCAAAGGAGCCGCCACACCCATATATAAATCCGAATTCATCATCAGGATTTTACGGGACTCCAGAAAGTCTTTCTGAGGAGCCACATCAAACCCCTTGAATAAACGATGCTGCATATTTTCTATTACAGCGGGCTGAGGGGTACAGTCGAGCGGCTCACCGATATGCTCCACCATTGTAGGGGGATAAAGGTGATACGCCAAAGAATAAACACTGGAAAAGCCCTCAGAGCTTACCAGTTCTTCCGAATACAAAGTTCCATCCGCTTTCCGGAACTGAGTATGTCTTTTATGAGGAAAACTACCCGATGAAGTATAAAATGGCATAGAATTACTTTATTATATAGGTTTATATTATTTATTAAACTGATTCATGGTACGGTCAAGTCCCTCACTGATTACAGCAATAATCCCGTTTACGCACTTCTCAATGATAGCAGGGAGGTCTTTTTGCTCCTCCTCGGTAAAAGGAGAAAGAACATAATCCGCCTGACCACCTTTAGGGAAATCACTCCCTACTCCAACCCTCAGTCTCGGATACTGCGTTGTACTGAGAAGGTCCTGAATACTTTTGAGGCCATTGTGTCCCCCGTCAGAGCCGGAGGGTTTTAAGCGACATTTCCCGAAAGGAAGCGCAATATCATCCGTAATTACAATTAAATGTTTAATATCAATATTTTGTTTTTCCAGATGAAACCGAACCGCTTTCCCGCTTAAATTCATATAGGTTGACGGCTTTATCATAATCACCGGCTTACCCTTGAATTTCCCCTCAACTTTATCGGCATACCTGTCCGTAGAGAAAGAAGCTGAAAGTTTCGCAGCAAGTGCATCAGCAACCATAAATCCAATATTATGCCGGGTACTTTCGTATTCACTTCCAATATTCCCTAATCCTACAATCAAATACTTCATACATTTTATCTATTGCAGGGGCAAAGATAATTTTTTCGGTTTAATTAAACAATTCAGAAACAGGAACATGAAATTGACCAAAATCAATAATAATAACATTTTTGCACTAAAATATTGAATTAAATAACGATTTTATACTAAAATCTCATTATTTATTAAATAATTTCAAAAAAATAGTAAAAATATTTTGTATTGAACAAAATTTTATTTTTCTTTGCCCTCATAAAAATATGTTATCCCAATTTGTGGATAATGGCGGTAAGGTGAATAAGTCCGGATGGCGGGATGCTAACCGGACTTATCGATTTATAATCCCGCTGTTTTATTTTTGAGCGTTTGATCAACTCTTCCTTAATGGAATACGGCAGCCCTGAATCCATCCTTAAACTCCAATAAGTTCATCTTTTTTGCTGAATACGGATATTATTACTAATATTGTAGCAGCCGGCGTTTCCTGAACTTTAGTGGCAGATTATAACAGACCTGAATATACTCTCCTTTATTTTTCGAAACACATTACCGGTTTCTGTATCATTGAAAAAGTTATCCATGAGAAATTTATTATTGGTATTCTGTTTTCTTTTCGTTCATACCGGCTCATATTGTCAATATACGCTAGAGTGGGCGAAGACGATGGCCGGAAGCGGAGCGAATGAAGGATTTGCAATCACTGCTGATGCTGATGGCAATGTGTATTCCTGCGGAGGATTTACCGGAAGTGGCGATTTTGACCCTGGTCCGGGCGGGGTTTCACTGACCTCCTCTCCGATTGATATGTATGGAATGTATGTGCAGAAACTGGACTCTTCCGGCATTTTGGTTTGGGTAAAACAAATTGGGGCAGGAGCCGGGTTTGGCAGGACTAATTCAATTACAACCGACAAAATGGGGAATGTTTACATTACCGGTGTGTTTTCAGGAAGTGTGGATTTTGATTCCGGGCCGGGCGTTTTTACCCTTTCCGCTTCTGGAACGTCCTGTCTGACTACCCATATTTTTGTATTGAAACTCGATGCTTCAGGGGGATTTGTTTGGGCTAAAGAGTTTGAATCCAATAATTTATCCGGATGTAACGGCGGAATTCAAAACAGGCCGGAGGCAAATTCCATTATGGTGGATGAAGCGGGATTTATTTATACAACAGGGGCATTTGGGGACACGACGGACTTTGACCCGGGTCCGGGAAATTTTATTCTGTATCCCTCAGTATTGGTCTATCAGGGACAAAGTTATACAACCCTGGATTTATATATTACAAAGCTGGATAGCGGAGGGAATTTTATCTGGGCAAAAAAAATAGGTTCCGGAGGGAATAATACAGGCAGCAACTCAGAAACAGGGAGAGAAATCCGCTACAGTGAGGGCTACCTGTACATCAGCGGCGTGGTACAGGGACAAACCCCGGTAGATTATGACCCGGGAAACGGAGTATTTAGTATGATTTCATTTTGTCCGGGCGCGCTGGGATTCAATTCGTATGTGGTAAAACTGGATACAGCAGGGGATTTTTCCTGGGCCAAAATGATTACTTCCAACAACAGCGTTGAAATTACCGCCATGAATATTGATAATTCGGGAGAAGTACTGATTGGGGGTACATTTACCGCAGCCTCACCCGCCGATTTAGACCCAAGTCCCGCCAACTATTATCTGACTACTTCCCTGAATGGATTTTCAGGCTTTCTGGCAAAGTGGGATAGTTCAGGCGGATTTCAATGGGCGGGAGTAATAGAGGGGAAAGGCACTATCAATCCGGCGGCGGAAGCCAAGACGGTAAAAATCACCGGCGTAACTACGGATTATCAGCGAAACACCTACTGGACAGGGTATTTTAATGATACAATCGACTTTGACCCGCAATCCGGACAATATCTGCTGGCCTCAAAAAGAGGGGTTTCCGTTTTTGGAGATACGGTTTTTACGGATGACGCATTTATATTAAAAGTATCGCCTTCCGGAGGATTGATATCAGTAATCAAAACGGAGCAAAAAGATAATTTATCCGGAAATGAACATTCAAGGGGAATCGCTTTGGATTCTGAAAATAATATTTTCACAACAGGCTCCTATAACGACACTACCGATTTCGACCCTTCCTCCGGCACTTTTTATCTTTCAAACGGCGGTTTTTCCAATATCTTTATTCAAAAGCTGAGTCAGTGCAGAATAACGAGTATATCAGAAGTCGAAGCATGCGATGAATATTTTTTCAATAATCAGTACTATTCCTCCAGCGGGGTTTACAGTGAATACTTTAATGGCAGCGACGGATGTGACAGTGTCATCACGATTCACCTGACCATTGCAACGTTGAACACCGCCACATCGGTTTCCGGCGGAACCATCAGCGCAAATCAGCAGGGCGTTTCCTATCAATGGATAAATTGCCAGAATGGAGCTCCCGTTACAGGGGCTGTATTTCCTGACTTTACCCCTCAGATAAGTGGTAGCTATGCGGTAATTCTGGATAATGGCCTGTGTCAGGACACTTCCTTATGCGTAGAGATAAGCGTTACCGGCATTTCCGAATCATTATCCGGGGGAATGAATCTCTATCCCAATCCTCTTGAAAGCAGCATCACAATAGAATTTGACAATCCGTTAAAGTCCGGAAAACTCATGCTGTATGACTCCAAAGGGAGCTTAATCTATACAGAAACCGGTCTGAGCGGGAATCGCTTTCACCTTGATACACTGGAGTGGGAGCAAGGAATTTATCTGCTTGAGATACGGGAAGACAAAACCCGGTTTAGTAAAAAAGTGATAAAACACTGACGATAATGAAATAAAACAAGGGAACAGTATTTCTGCTTTTAAAAGTTAAATTATCAGTAAAATTTTTTTTTTCTGTGATAAATTCCTATTTTTGTTGAAAATATCAAAAACGATAAACCCATTTTAATTCATACAATTTAAATAAATACTCATAATGGCAGGCAAAATATATGCACTTATAATAGGAATAGATGATTATCCCGCTCCCGTACCCAAACTCAGCGGCTGTATTCATGACGCAAATGCGATGAAAGCCTATCTTGAAAACCGTTTCCCGAAAGACAGCCTTTTCATCAAGACACTCTTTGATAAAGACGCGAGCAGGCTGAATATCCTTCAGCAGTTTGAAGGCCATTTGGGAAAAGCCGGAAAAGATGACTTTGCCATTTTCTTCTATGCCGGACATGGCTCTCAGGAAAAAGCGCATGAGGCTTTCTGGTCTATTGAACCCGACAAAAAGAACGAAACCTTAGTTTGCTGGGACAGCCGCATTGAAGACGGGATGGACCTTGCCGATAAAGAACTGGCGACGCTCATAGATTTAGTAGCTGAAAAATGTGACAACGTGGTGCTTATGGTAGATGCCTGTCATTCCGGAGGCATTACCCGTAATATCGGTGAAGATGAAGTACAGGAAAGAGCAGTTGATATGGACGTAAGAGCTGAAAGTGCCGTAAACCGTACCCGTTCACTGGATTCCTATTTTGTCAGAACGGTGGCTGCTGATGAAGCAGATGGTGCTACGGGCAGAAGCGTTCATTTTGAAGAAGTAAAAGTCATTGTACCTTCTCCCAGACACATCGCTATGTCGGGTGCGTCCTCATTCCAGACCGCCAAGGAAACTACTTTGGGAAGACTGAGAAGAGGAGTTTTTACCTTCAGCCTGATTAAAGTACTGGAAGAAAGCCCTGTGCCGCTTAGTTATACGGAAATTCTCCGCAGAGTACGGGCTTTGGTGACCAATAAAGCCAATGATCAGATGCCGCAACTCGATGCTGAGATTCCTGCTGATGCAGAAAGACTCTTCCTGAGCACTGTCAAGGCCAATAACAACCTCGGATTTCTGTTGTATTATGATACCAAAAATATAGGAGGATGGGTAATCGGCGCGGGTCAGTTATTAGGCATTCAGACCAACGCAAAGGTACTCATTTACAAAGCCTCTGTCCAGGACCTGAAAGACAAGACTTCCTATCTCGGAAAAGGTACCGTTATGAATGCAACCGGAGCCTATTCAATCATCGGTGCGGATTTTGTGCTGGATACAACCCTTCATTATAAAGTGGTTGTTTTACCCAATGTTTCCCAACCCAAATCCGGATTCATCGTAATCAGTGATACTCCTGCTGCAACCGGACTGCTGCAAACCGCCCTTGAAACCTCCCCTACTGCCAAAACCTACACAAGAATGGTTGCTACCCCTACAGAAGCCGATTATGTGCTTTATGCCTACAAAGGGGATTTCATGATAGGCAATAAACTGGATGGGATGGTAAAAGAAAGAGGGGTAGATAAACCCTCCGTTCCGCTGGCAACTCAGATAACCGGATACAGTGCCCAAAATGCAGAAAAAGCCATTACCTATATGGAGCATATCGGGAGATGGAAAAATACCCTTGACCTTGGAAACCCGATTTCACAACTCGACGCTTCGCAGTTTGTAGTAACGGTGTATCAGGTAGGAGCAGATGGCACTCAGACTCCCATCGGTGTGCAATTCTATAAAGACGCCACCAAAGGCAAAAATCAAATGTCCAATATCGTATTCGGATATACTGACGACAATAACCTTCCTAAATTCCAGATTAAGGTAGAAAATAAATCCGGTCAGCGGCTTTATTTCTCATTACTGCTGCTTTCCTCTCAGTTTGGGGTGTTTAACGCCTTCAAGGAAGTAGGATACTGGCTCAAGCCGGATGAATTTGCCCTCTCCAGAACCGGAAGGTTTATCGTTCCCAAAGAGTTCCGGGCTTTTGGCAGAAAGGAAGTAACAGAAAACTATAAACTCATCGTTTCTACGGAAGAGTTTGACCCGAGACTACTGATTCAGGATGATTTGGGATTACCCAAACCCAATATGAGAGGGGGACTTGACCCACTCCGTGGCCTGAATAAAATCATCGGGGACGTTCAGAACCGGGGCGTAATGTTTGATGATGAAGATACCGAAGCCCCTTCCTTTGACTGGACAACCGTCCTGACTCAGGTGAAAGTAAAATACAACGGGGTTTAATCTGACTGATTTTGTTTTACAATTTAAGATTTCATTTTAATATGAAAAATCTGTTTTTACTGCTATGGATTTTTCTGGTTGCGTCAGAAGGATTTTCACAGATAAATCTGAGAGAATATGGATGTTTTACCGAAAAAGTAACTTATAAGTACGGCAACGAAAATGCCAAAGGGGTTTTAACCTGGATGACCTATAAGGACACCTCCATGGCTTCCCTGTACTATTCCTTTGTAATGCTGCTGGATAACCAAAACGGAAATCAGATCATCTCAGACAAGGATAATCTGCCGATTAACGTGTATGACGCGAAAGTATCTGAGGATAGCCGCTATATTGCTTTACTGGAAGTGGGAGAAGGTCACCCGTGGATAGAAATTCTGGATTTACAAAAACTCCTCACCACCGGAAAGACAGAAATCGTAGCCGATATCAATCCCTATCCCGGAAACGTAAATCTGCTTTACTGGAAAAAAGGAAAGCTATGGGTGGAAAGTGACGCAAATCTGGTGAAGAAAAACACGTCTGAGTCGCTTGAACTGGAAGATATTTCCGAAAAATTTTCAGTTTACAGCTGGGACATGGCAACCCGAAAATATAAAAAAGAAAAATCAAAATAAGTTTCTGACCAAATTATAAAAATCATGAATCATTTCAGAAAAACACTGTTACTACTGGGAATCTTCCTGTTTTTTTCGGGGATAAAAACCTACGGACAAAAAGTATATTCCACCAATTATGATTATCAGGCAGATGTAAAAGTATTTGTAGTCAATTATGATTATCAGGCGGACCTGAAGGTGTATAAAACTAAATATGACTATCAGGCAGGAGACAACGACGGAAAATGGTTTTTTACCAATTACGATTATCAGGCAAAAAAGAAAATCTTCTTCACAAAGTATGATTATCAGGCCGATTTAAAAATCTTTTTTGTAGAATACGATTATCAGGCCGGTTGGGTAAATGCTTCCAAAAAAGCCCTTTTATACTGATTTATCCCCGGTCGTTTTTAGGATAGTACCTTATTTTTGCATTTTCAGGTCTTCTCAGGTTTTGTATTTTTGTAAAATATTTCTCAATTATTCTTTCAAATGCGGAATTACTTCTTCATTCTTTTTTTCCTCCTTCCGGCTTTTCTGATTGCTCAGGAGGAGGAGGACGTAAGCTTGTTTATGGGTAAACAAAAGTGGGAAATAGGGGTAAATGCAACCTCTGTTATATCAAACTTTATCGGGAATACCAACGATGATGTACTCACTCCCGGAGATTATCCTTTTGCAGTCAAAAGACTCTTCAAACAGGGAAATCAGGCACTGCGCATAGGTTTGGGGGCTCAGTATGTAGCCAAAAAACAAACTTTTGATACCCCCCTTGGAGATTTGATTAACTACGACAATGAGATTCATGCAAGAGTAGGCTGGGAGTGGAGAAAAGTCCTCGCCAAAAGATGGATGACGAATGCGGGAGTGGATATTTCGGGATTCTGGATGCAAAACACAAGTCATACTACCGCAAACGGCGATTTAACCTCCCTTTCAAAACTGCAGGCCGGTGGCGGAGGCGGACCTGTACTCGGATTTCAGTTTGCTTTTTCCAAAAGGATTCATCTGGGATGTGAAGCCTCGCTTTATACCAGTATTTTTCAAAAACATCAAAGCCTGAAATTTCTGAATAATCCCGATGAGAATGAAATTTCTACTACTTATGAATATAATTTTGCGATGAGTGCGCCCAAATGGCTTTATGTAATCGTCAGATTTTAATTTATTGATTATGAAACTGCTAAAATATATTTTTCCGCTTTTACTGATACCGTTTTTCTTTTCAGACCTGAGTGCCCAAAAGGAGAAAAAAACGTCTGCCAAAGATTCGCTGAGATTAACCCTGCCTAAGGAAAAACAATTTCACATGAATATGACTCCTCTTTTAGTAAAATTCGTCCCTTTTAACCGGGAAACTTCTTTTACCGGACCCTATAATTTTATGTACAAAAGCTTCCGGGGAGACAAGGCTTTCCGGCTTGCATTAGGAGCAAAACTCAACTCCGACGCCTTTAATTCCAATGATGATGATTCTCATATTAACCTCCGGATTGGATACGAAAAAAGACATGAACTTTCCCCCAGATGGAGAATCAACAGAGGAATAGACTGGGTAGGAACCCTCGGGGGATTTAATGTACCAAGACCGGTTACAACCCCCTCATTCCCGGGTTTTCAAACTTTTACCGCTGGTTTCGGGGCAGGCTTCTCTTTGGGTATAGAGTACAGAATTCACCCCAAAATCAGCATTTCCACGGAAAGTATGTTATTTCTGGGACTTCAGGCCAATACCGTTCTCGGGTTTACGGTGGTTCCTCCGCTGGGTTTGTTTATCAGCGCCAATCTGTAACCTGAAAAAAATATTGTACCGAAACCAACGTTTTATTATAAATTTACGTCTTACTTGTTTTAATGTCATTATTTAATTTCTTTTCTGTATGAAAAAATATATTTTCACTTTGGTCTCTGCAATTGCTTTGATTGCTGTTCTTCAGGGATGTTTCAGAACCGGGAGCGTTGTTCCTGCTGCCTTAAAGCCGGTTTTACCCGA
The DNA here is from genome assembly GCA_019695295.1 of Bacteroidia bacterium. Lineage (GTDB taxonomy): Bacteria > Bacteroidota > Bacteroidia > J057 > J057 > JAAFHL01. The sequence continues at coordinate 96,164 of JAIBAH010000005.1, forward strand.
CAATCCTTATAATTATAAGGATCAGTCAACGTGGTCCACTAACTTCAAAACTACTTTCGACAATAGTTTTTTAAAGAGTAATCACGATCTTATTGATAATAATATCGCTACGCTGGGAAGGGTATTGTTTTATGACACAAAACTTTCTGTCAATAATATGACTTCCTGTGCTTCCTGCCACAAGCAAAATGCAGCTTTCTCCGATGTGAGCGCATTAAGCAAGGGGTTTGAAGGAAAAATGACTACCCGGAATTCCATGCCTATCATCAATGCGATGATGACAGGAGATTTATTCTGGGACTCCCGCAGCCACAGTGTGGAAGACCTCGTCCTGAAGCCGCTTCAGCATAAGGTAGAAATGGGGATGGAATCCATGGAGTTGCTGACTCAAAAGTTAGCGAAAACCGAGTATTACCCTGAATTATTTGCCAAAGCTTATGGCAGCGATGTAATTACCGAAAACGGGATTCAGGTTGCGCTTGCTCAATTCGTTCAGTCTATGATTACTGCGAACTCCAAATACGATAAAGGCCTGGATAATGATTTTGCAGATTTCAACGCTATGGAGAAAAAAGGATACGAAGTATTCAGAAGTGCTAAGGCAAAATGTGCTTCCTGCCATATTGAACCGAATTTTACGGCCTCTTCCTTTATTCAGACCGAGTTACAGTTTGACCCCAATAATCAGGTATTTTTCCCTCCGTTCTTTAACGGCGGAAACGTCATCCTGATTGACCCGAAAATCGAGCCGGGAATGGGAGGAGGCGGAATGGGCGGATACGGCGCTACCTCCAACACTACCAATATCGGACTGGACGTTGTCTATGCCGATCAGGGCAGAATGAATGGTCAGTTCAAAATTCCTTCCCTGAGAAATATCGAACTTACCGCTCCTTATATGCACGATGGCAGATTCAGCACCTTAGAGGAAGTGGTAGAACATTACAGCAAAAACGTTCAGCCTCATTCACATCTTGATACCAAATTCATGGATAATGGTTCTGTAAAACCGCTGGAATTGTCTGAGTTAGAGAAACAAGCACTCATCGCTTTCCTTAAAACCCTGACCGATAACACTTTCATTCAGGATAAAAAATTTTCCAATCCGTTTAAGCCTTAACCGGTAAAACGCTGGTGCAAAAAAGAGGCAGAAATCTATGATTTTTGTCTCTTTTTTTTGGGGGGGAGACTATCACTCGTTTGCTGATGCCTCATAGATTTTATACATTCTGGCAATTCGTTCCCTCAGGGTATTCCGTACGCTGAGAGGGGAAATCACTTCCGCCTGCTCCCCAAATTGCAGCAAAGTCTGAATCAGTTCGTAATTGGGAATCAGCCGGTATTGCACATGATATTCCCCGGCTTCAGTTACCCGGATTTTCTGACTGGGATGTAACGGTTTGGTACGGATATAATCAATCATACTCTCACTGAAACGTACAGTAATCGTTTCGACAGGAAAAGCCTCAGTAAGATCCTCATCCTTGGGTACAGAAACTCCAATGATATCGTAGAAATATTCCTCCCAGTCTATACCGGAAGGTAAAAAGGGGCTATCCACCGGCTGAATGTTGAATATTCTATCCAACGCCATCGTCCATAGCTGATCTGCCGTCTGATTATAAGCCATCAGAAACCAGCGTCCGTTATATTGTTTTAAGAGATACGGGTGAACCAGATACTCCCCCGATTTGTTTCCTCTAAAGGTCCGGTAGTCTATTATTAACGATTGTTTTTTAAGAATATGACCCAGTAACCCCGGCAGATATTCTATCCCTTTGATGTCCGTATTGGTATCAAAAAGTACTACTCTGGACTGGTTCTCAGGATGCCTCAGATTGAAATGACTTTGTAACTTCAGGATAAGTTCTCCCATAAACCCAAATTCAGGCAATGCATTAAACCGGTCCAGCAAATCAATCAGGGTCTGAAGCTGCTCCAACTCTTCATCATACAACCTTAACTGCCCGAAATGATACTCAGGATTTGTATAACGATAAAAAACCCTTCCCCCTGCTGTTATTTTTTCAATGGGTGCCCCCTGATTTATCATAAACTTTATATCGCTGTAAAGGATACTTTTCTTTACAGGCTCTTCCATCTGATTTTCCAGCTGCTCATTTACATAGTCCATAATTGACCGGAAATCGAGGTTTCTGCCTTTACTACCTTTACGAAAACAACTGTCAAGGTAAGTGTACCGTAAATACGCATTTTTATTCTTTGGCATATTTTCCCATTAATTTTTCCTGCAAAATTACATTTTTTCCGGAGTTTCCATATAGAGTGGAAAAACGATACGAATAATGGATATAAATAGACAGTATACGATGAATTATTCCCCGGTTTCAGAAGATTTTTTTTTCAGTTTTATTTGGTGTTTTGGAATTAAATTTCATAACTTTGCAGAAGTCCCTCAGAGACTACTCAATGTTCTTATTGTTTATTTTTATTTACAGAAATATTGTTTACAATATTTCCCTCTTTTTAAACCCGGAATGTATAATCTGATACATCCAAACGCAGCGGTGTATTCCGGGTATTTCTTATACATAAATCATTAATTTTTTGTTAATTATGAAGAAAATCAGGATATTAAAAGTAATTTTTGATGAAAAAATCCGGTCTTATGAGATACCGGCTTTAAGGGGTGCGGTGATTGCCAAAGTTGCCAACCTCCCGGTGAATCATCTGGGAGAAGAAGTAAAACACGATTTTTCGCTTTCGGTCTCAGAATCGCTCAAGGCAGCCCTTCTCTTTCATAATCACGAAGGAGATGGATTCCGGTATGCCTATCCACTCATTCAATACAAACAATTGTATGGAAATGCAGCAATCACCTGCTTCGGCGAGGGCGTGGACGAAATTCATAAGTTTTTCAGCAAACCCGACTGGTCTTTGTACATCAGCGACAGAACGCTGCCGATGAAGATTAAAACCCTCGAAATGAATGATTTTACCCTTCAGGTATGGAATCAGCAATTTACCTACGAGCTCCGTGACTGGGCCGCCCTCAATCAACAGGCACACAGAGAATACATGAGCCTCAAAGAAGAAGGAGAAAAACGGGAATTCCTCCGCAAAAAACTCATCGGGAATATCCTCTCCTTCGCCAAAGGCTTAGACTGGCATGTGGACAAACCCATCGAACTGGAAATCCTGGAATTCACCCCTCTCCGCCCCATCGGCCTGAAAGACCTGAAAATCAACGCATTCCACGTCATCTTCCGCACCAATGTATCCCTCCCCTACGGAATGGGACTGGGAAAAAATGTAAGCCTTGGGCTGGGAGTCGTGGGAAAGGTGAGACGGGAGGGCAAACCCTCAGAAACCACAAATACTGAAACCCAAGTTTAATAATGAAATAATTTTACAATATATTATAATGTATAAATAAATATGAATCAGGAAAGATACAAAGTGTATATGGCAGCGTTGCTGCATGA
>JAIBAH010000194.1 GCA_019695295.1 Bacteroidia bacterium
CATCAGAGAAATCCTCCATTGTTTTTGCAAAAATAACATTGCTGACAATACTGCCGAAATACCCGCCCAGGTCAGCCCGGCGAGCGTCATTCCTTCAGTATCAGAAGCGAGCGTTAATCCGGGTTTTTGCCAGATGTTTTCCAGTACAGAAAGCGTAAACGGACTCAGGAAACTCCCTGTGTCCGGAATAAACCAATACGGAAAAGGGATAATCAGTATTATTCCTGTCGCAAACAGAAAGAAAAAGAGAAGCAAAAACCCTGAAAAATGTTTACCCTCAGGCATCAGAACGATTTTGGGCTTTGCGGTTATATGCGTAGGCAACGGAGCCAATTAAAACCATCAATCCGGCAAAGGTAAAATAGCGAAATCCTTTTTCGGAAGGCGATTCCATCAAACCGGAGCGATTGTCAATATTTCTTCTGCGGCTTTTATGATAAATCCCACCGGAATTATATCCTCCTCTGGATTTTTTAAAACCTTTGAACTCCAGGTCAGGGTATCGTTTTTTTAATGAATCAAGCGTCACCCCCGGTTTACAAAAAACAGGGTGATTCCAGACAGTATCCCAAACTTCAGCTTTTGAACCCCATCTTTGTCTTACTTCAATAATCGTAGTGTCATTGAGAAAAATGATTTTGGTGAGCTCATCCGGAGGATTTCCGAAGCCGCCGTCCAAAGGTTCAGGAATAGAAATGGAAGTGCCGCTATGACTCTTGTGTGCTACAGCAGAAGTCTGAGCCAATGCGCTAAAAGCAACGATAAAACAAAGCAGAAAGAAAAGGATTGACTGTTTCATAATGATTTTTTGGGGATATAATGTAAAAACCTCATCAAAGATACATCTCTGAAACCAGATTTTGGAAATAATAACATTTTTTTAACAAAAAATCATCCCTGAAATACTAAATCTCAAATACAATCGGCGGATTAGCGATAGCGTAATTCACATTCAGGCAACTGGCATTGTAGAAGGTAGTATTATTTTGGGTAAATGAACCATAATCTTCATGAATATGCCCGAAGAGATGAACCTTAGGATTAATCCCGCTGATTTTTTCCAGCAAATCTTCACAACCCACATTTTGCCCCCTCACCGTTTTATCCCCAATGCCATACGGAGGCCCGTGAGTAATGAGAATATCCGTTTCCGCCGGAATCAATTCCCAGTGTTTTGAAATATCTGCTCCTCTTTTCCGGTTAAAAGCCCAGTCAAAAAACCAGGGAGAAACAGGGGAGCCCCAGATTTTTATCCCCTCCAGCTCCACTCCGCTGTCATTCAGGTAAATAATTCCTCCGGGAATGAGAGTTTCCGTATTCACAGACTGATTACTTTCAAAATAAAAATCATGATTTCCTGCAATAAATATCTTATGCCGGAAATTAAGGCCGGAATACCATTCCAGAAAGTCTTCAATCTCGTTTTTTTGTCCTTTGGAAGAAACATCTCCCGCATGAAGAATTACATCTCCTTCCGGCAAAACCAACTGCCGGTGTTTTCCGTGTGTGTCTGATATTGCTACAAATTTCATGGTTTTTTACTATTGAAGGTACGTTTCCACAGCTATTATAAATCCAGCAAAAAACGTACTAAAGTGCAAATCTCAGACAATAAGACATGAAAAAATCCTCTTTTTCAAACCAAAGTCTGAATAAGAGGGCCTTATATTCAATTTAGGGATAACTATTCTTTAATCCATCTTCCGTTCCATACTCCATTTTCGGTTTGCACCTGAATGAAATATACTCCGACTGACAAATCAGCAGTATTTACAACCGTATTTTTGGTTTGTAATACTTCTTTTCCCAGCAAAGAAATTACCTTTACCGATTGAACCAACTCCTGCGTTTTTACAGAGAAAGACGCATTACCCGGGTTAGGATACAGGCTTACAGACTTTTCATCAAGAACAGGGGTAATACTGATATTGTCATTGTCTTCAATTGTCAGGGTAAAAGTACCGTTGGAAATCGTCGCATTATTATCCGGATTGGTAAGCGTAAGAATAACCGTCTCGTTACCTTCCACTAAAGCATCATCAGTAATAGTAATCGTTACCGGAAGAGCCGCAACAGAGCTGGAAGGGAAAGAGACACTTGTACTTCCTAAGGTATAGTCTGTGCCATTTGTAGCAGTACCGGTAGCCGTAACCGTTACATTCGTTGGGTCAGGGTTAGCATTTACGATATTAATATAAACAGTCACTGCGCCCGCGTTTTCCAGTTTAGTATCAGTCTGAGAAGCAAAAGAGAGTTCAGGACTTGCCAGGCACTCAATATCCATGTCATATCTTGGCTGAAGCTGATAACCTGAAGTATAAGGGATTGAACTGTCAAACTGAGAAAGTAATCCTCTTACATTCATCCACTCGCAGGTTGGAGCAGGCATTGTATAAAGATTGATGTCATTGTCAATACGAACGGTAAAAGTATCTACATTATTGGTTACCCGAACGTTAAAGCCCGGTCCTGTTCCTGTCCACTGTGCAGGGTCAACCATTTTCACCATTTCAAGTTTCAATAAATCGGCCTCGTCTGCTTCAACAAAACTGCTTACAGTCATCGCTGGCATTAAGGGAAGTCCGGCCCCTAATTTTACGATAGTATCTACTCTCACCTGTGTTAATCCGTTGAACTGAATGATCTGACCCTGAATCCCGACTCTGTCACCTTCAGTTACAGTATAACCAAAGTTTTTATTGTTGTTGAATGTCCAGATGGATCCGGAAGTATCCGCAATTACAAACTGAAGTCCGTTATTACTTGCTCTGTAATTAACTCCATGAACAATCCCGGATAAACGGCAGAATACATTCAAAGAATCAGGAGAACCGTTTGCGTCCTGAGTTGTAACAGTTCCGATAGAATAGAGCGGGAGGTCGTTATCCTGAATAGTAACGGTCAGGAAATTATTGGCTGTAAGAGAACAACCGGCTCCGCTTATATTTTGCAAAGCAAAACTTACGGTTTCATTTCCTTCACTTAACAGGTCGTCAACTACCGGGATGTTTACAGTTTGAGTAGTAGCAATACCGTCAAATACTACAAGTGCAGGACTTGTAAAAGTGAAATCCTGTGGGTTTAGGGCGGTTCCCCCGGTAATTGCCACTTCTACTGAACAGGGAAGAGCGGTAGTCTGATTAATCGTCATAACTGCTGTACCAACTCCTTCTCCTACTGTAGCAGTAGCCACAGGGAATTCAATATCAGAAGTAGGCTGACTGTCATTGTCTGTAATGGAAATGGTAGAAGTGGAAGGAGTGCCAATAGTACAACCTACCGGATTCTGAAGCGTAACGACGATGTCTTCGGTGGCCTCTGCCAGTAAATCATCAATAATATCTACGCCTGTTAATACAGATTGATTTACAGAATCAAGGGTGATTGTAGTGCTTCCGAGGATATTGTAATCCGAAGCAAGTGTAGCTGAACCACTGAATACAAGGTCAACCTGACAGTTGCCGGGAGTAGAAATATTTACATAATAACCGTAAGTTCCTGCATTTTCTGCAAGCGTTATATTATTTATTCCCAGACTCACTACCGGAGTACTCGATACCGGCATTGCTGTAACCATAATATTGTCAATTCCTAATTCATCTCTTGCGCCAGCTCCTGAATGATCATCGGTAGTCCATCTGAAAAACATACACTGACCATCTGCAAGGGAAAGCCCGGATACATTAAAAATGAGTGAATTTAAATGCAATAGGGTATCTGCAACAGCGATTGTAGTATCGGAGTAAAGCGGAAAGAAGTTTACGCTATCGGTAGAATATTCGAAAGAAATGCTTTGAGAACGGGGACCATCATTAAAGTAATTCAAATCAAAGCCCACTTCTACATCGGTCAGGGTAACGCCCGTATTATTGCAGGCTCTCATCCATATTTCACCGGGAGTAAAGTCTCCTCCTGTTGGTTGTACCCACATCATTCTTTCCATTGTAGCAGAATCATAGTAGGCATACAATCCTGCAATAGTAACCGGTGCTGTACGGAATCCGCGTGCAAGGTCACCAATAAAAGCAGTGTCATTAAAAGGCAGGTCATTGGGAACGGCAGTTGCACCTGAACCAGTGAAAAAACCATACAATGCAAATGATTTGGAATCCAGCTGTCCGGTAATTGGCGTATGAGAGCAACCGGATGCGTCAAAAGCCTGAAAATCCTCAGTTACAGGTGTTCCGATTGTAGTCATTGAAAACTGAGCAAGGGAAATCGAAATCCCGGCGAGAACAATTACAAATAGTAAAAGAACTTTTTTCATTAAATAAATGTTAAAATGTATTCTAAATATTAAAAACCTAAAAAAATCATACTAAAAAACGTAAATATAACGCATTAGACTCACAGAAGGTTGAAAGGTTTAATATATTTCGTATTATTGCTATCCTTTCCTGACGCCTTAAAAACGAATATTCCATTTCAAAAGTTGTGTTAAATAATTATGAAGTTAATCGTTATTTCTCCTCCTGATTTTATTCCGGAAGAAGTCGCTGCGGTAAATGCATTGCTGGAGAAGGATTCCGGTTTTGTTTTTCATCTCAGGAAGCCGGAAGCTGAGCGGATGGAGTTTGAGGGATACCTTAAAGAGATAAATCCGGATTTTTATTCCAGAATAATGATACATCAGCATCATTCGCTTTTACACAGCTATCCGCTGAAAGGGTTACATTACGGAGGAGGGGAGGGTTCGGAGCAGTTTCCGGCGGGTGATAAAGTATATTCAAAGGCCGTTCATTCACTTGCTGAAATCAGGGCATTTGGGCAAAAATACGACTATTACTTATTAAGTCCGGTTTTTGAGAGTATTTCCAAAAAAGGATACTCATCCGCTTTTTCTTTAGAGGAGATAAAAGAATTACTGAAAAAAAACGACAGGGGATTTAATCCCGTTTATGCTTTGGGGGGGATAGAACCGGATAAAATCTCTCTGATTAAAGCAGTTGGTTTTGAGGGGGTGGCAGTTTTGGGGTACTTATGGGAAAATTTCCGGAAAAACAGAAGCATTTCCGAACTTTCAGACCATTTTGAACTGCTCCGGGAGAAAATCATTTCCGGATAATCCATTGAGAGAAGACTTGCCCTTATTTTTTAGGAGCATCTACCGAAGGCGCAACTTTCATTTTGGAAGGCTCTGCTTTTTTAGCCGATTCGCCCAAAGGGGTTACCTTTTTTACGGGAGGTGCGGCAGCAGCCTTTTTCTTTTCTGCAGCTTCCCGTAAATTAGGGTTATAACCCGGATTTTTGGTTCCCCCCATCTTGGTATTGGTTGCTCCCGGAATATTGGAGATAGTACCCACTCTTCGGATTACCCGGGTTTGTCCGGATGCTTCCTCTTCTTCCTCCACTATATCACTGGATTTTATGGATTTAGATTTCATTTC
>JAIBAH010000057.1 GCA_019695295.1 Bacteroidia bacterium
TACCCAAATCCGGCACTACTACGGAAAGGATAATATCATTCTGAAGATTCATTGCCTGTTTCAGGCTGAGCATCGCCAGCTGTTCCTGATTTTCCATGGTAGTAATAGACAATTCCTCGGTTGAGAGCTGTGCTTCCAGGGTATATTTACCACTTTCGGCCATCGTCCCGGCTTCCACCATTTTACGGAGTCTTTCGAGTTGCGTTTTAGTCGAATTCACCTGTACCCTTGAGTTTTCCAGCATTTCCTTTACCATGATTACCTGCAGATAGGCCTGGGCCACCGAAAGGGCAATGTTTCTTTCCACATCTTCCAGATCCTGACGGCTTGCACTCAGATTTGTCTCATTCTGAAGAATACTGTTTTGTACCTGTAATCCGGAGTAGAGGTTGAGCCCGCCGCTTACGCCAACAGAGCCGCTTGTCAGCCCCTGACTTACCACCTGATTGTTGGTGGGATTTACTGAAAACCCATAATTATATCCGTAATTTGCCTGTCCGTTTGCAGTCGGAAGTTTATTCCGCTGAGCCTGTTCATACTGTACCGCACTTTGATTGACAGACAGGGCTGTTTGCTGTACAGAGAGATTTTCTTTCAATGCATACTCAATACACTGAGACAAATTCCAGGTTTTTGAGGTCTGACCAAAAGAGCTATACATTATAATTATAAAAAGAATAAATACTTTACCTTTTAACATATCCAATCGTTTCTTTGATTTTTAATTAGTAGCGTTTTTCCTCCTGAATATTACAATCCGCTTCAGAGAAATGCAGGAATAAAAAAGTCAGATAAAAACACCTTCCTTTTACTTTATGAGCGGATTTTCTTTTGTACAGATTTGTTGTCTGAGAGTCAGAATAAAGCTAAATTTCCACATTTTCAAGATAAACGACATCAATCACCCAGTTCAGCGATTTCAGGTATTCCAATGAGATAGGCTTAAGCCCGGAATCCATTTCAATTACCAGCTTTGCGATATCGTTTTTCCCGCTCCGGTTTACGGTCATTGTGGCAATATTACAGTCGTCACTTGCCAGAATATTGGTAATAAAAGCGATACTACCTTTTACATCATGGGCCGTAATAATCATGGTTTTGGACTGAGCCGAAAAGTTACAGGCAAAGCCATCGATTTCCAGAATAGAAATCAGTCCGCCCCCTCTGGAAATTCCCAGTACCTCCGTTTTTTTCTCCCCTTTCTGCATCAATACCCTGATTGCATTGGGATGAAGAGCGGAAGCGTTCATGACGGCCTTCATAGAGTAAAGCATACCGGCCTTCTGAGTTTCATCAAAGGCTTGTTTGATTCGCTCATCGTCTGTATTCATTCCCAGTAATCCTGCGATGATAGCACGGTCACTTCCATGGCCTTCATAGGTACGGGCAAAAGAATTATAAAAAGTGATACTTGCGGATTCCGGCTGCTCCCCGAAAATCATCCGGGCTACTTTCCCGATTCTCACTACGCCTCCGGTATGAGAACTCGAAGGCCCAATCATTACAGGACCAATCATATCAAAAATGCTGCTTAAATTTGGCATAATTTATGTAAAAATATGTAGATTTTAAAAAAAAATAAGATTATCCGGAAAATCCTTCTTAAAATCGTACCGCCAATTGTAAGATAATCCGGTATTGCGAAACAAATATCGGTAAAATTAGATTTTTTTTTAATACATCGAGATATATTCATACTTTTCTGACGATAAAGACGTTATATATTGACAAAAAAGCAGTCTTATCCATTAATAAAAATCTTTTTTATTAGTAAAAAAATAAATCAGGTATGAAAATCGTTGATTAAATTTTAAAGAAAAATTAACGAATAATAAATATTAAAAAAAGTTTTTAAAAAATATTGGTTTAATAATATAAAAATTCGTAGAATTGCGCTGTTTTTGTATGAATCGTTACCGTACAGAGACAAAAAATAACCGTTTAGTACTTTTTTTTCTGAAAATTTGTAGTATATTTGTACTGTTGTACTCAAATTATAGGATTTAATAAATAATTTTTGTTTTAACCGCCTTAACAGGCTAATTTATAAAAAATGTTTTTATGAAAAAAAGATTTGCCCGTGCTTTATTTTTATTCGGAACATTATTTGCACTTTGGAATGGGGTAAATGCTCAGGATCCTCAATATTCGCAGTTCTATGCGAATAAACTGCTACTAAATCCCGCATTCACAGGCTCAGGGATTGGGTATAGAGTCGCTTTAAATTATCGTGGGCAGTGGGCGAGCATCCCCGGCTACTATAAGCAAACCGCAGTGGCTTTTGATATGCCTTTGTATGTCGGAAGTACTACTCAGGGAATCGGTATGTATTTGGAAAATGATGTTGCCGGTGAAGGTAATCTTGGGAGACTTAATGCAAGATTAAACTATGCCTACGAAATTCAGCTTGCAGACGAAAGAGACGGAGGACATACCCTTCGCATCGGACTTAACGGCGGAATTCAGCAGGCGAGTATTCAAATGTTTAAACTCCGTTTCCCGGATCAGATTGACCCTCAGGATGGATTTGTTTACAATACACTTGACCCTATTTATTTGCAGGGTGCTACTTTATCTAATTTACGTGTAGATGCAGGTGCAGGATTATTATATTATAATAATTATGCATTCCTGAGCGCAAGCGTAGATCATCTTCCCGAGCCTACTCAGAAATTTTCTGACGGATCTCAAGCTGTGGGAATCAACTACAAACTTCCCCGTAAATATACCGTATCAGGGGGTATGAGAATTCCGTTAGGGGATTTCCGTAATCCGGATGCATTGTCTATCACCCCTGCATTCCTTGTAAAGATGCAGCGTCAGTTCTTTCAGGTGGACTTAGGTACGTATGTAAATCTTGATCCTATGGTATTTGGTTTCTGGTACCGTCATCAGGATGCCGTGGTGGGTTTGATAGGTTTCAGAAAAGACTGGTTCAGTATCGGTTATTCTTATGACTATACAATCTCCTCTCTTACCAATGGAGTTACAGGTGGTTCTCATGAAGTTTCTATGGTTCTGGAGTTCGCCAAAGATCCAAAGAAAAGATTCAAGCACAGAAGCCTTCCTTGTCCTAAGTTCTAAAAAAGAAACCTGCAATGAGTTATTTATCACATAATTACATTGCTTTACAAAATTAATCATTATATTTGCGCAGAAATTACAAAAATTTCAACCTTGCACAGAATTATACAATAAATTTATTTTAATAATCGTTGTAAAAAAAACAACATTTCCACCGATGAAAAGCAGAAGTTTATTTTTAGTATTATGTTCACTTAGTTTGATGGTTATTATTTCAGGATGTTCTAACCGTCAGGCAAAAATTAACCGAGTAGGAAAAGCGGATACCAAAACGGGTGTATCTTACGGTAGCAAAAAAGAAACCGATAAATATGCCCCGCAGGAATATAAAGAAGCAAAACCTGCTCCTGGTTTAGTGTTTATTCAGGGCGGTACTTTCATTATGGGGGGAGGAGAAAAAGACATTCTTCACTCAATGGATAACCGCGAACGTCAGGTTTCCGTTCAGTCTTTTTATATTGATGAGACGGAAGTATCCAATGTAAACTGGAAGGCTTTCCTTTATGACATTCTCAACAACGAAGGAGATTATAAATTCAAGGAGTTGTATCCTGATACCCTCGTTTGGCTGAGAGACCTCGCTTACAATGACCCGATTTCAGAAACCTACTATAGTCACGCTGCATTTAATATGTATCCTGTGGTTGGAGTAAACTGGCATCAGGCTCAGGAATATTGTAAGTGGAGAACCAAAAAGGTAAACGAAGCTTTAACTGAAAAAGATGAGGACGCAGTGCTTTATCCTTCTTACCGTCTCCCTTCTGAGGCTGAGTGGGAATATGCTGCCCGTGGCTTACAGGAAGGCGAAATTTACTCATGGGAAGGAAAATCTCTCCGTGGCAAAAAAGGTCAGTTCAGAGCTAACTTTAAGCGTGGAAGAGGAGACTATGCAGGATGGGCCGGCGGAGATGGCAAGCATTTCAGCGATGGCTACTTTATCCCTGCTCCTGTTCAGGAGTTCTGGCCTAATGACTTCGGTCTGTACAATATGTCAGGTAACGTTGCTGAATGGACTCAGGATACCTATCGTGTACTTTCTCTTGAAGACAACGAAGATTTGAATCCTTACAGAAGAAAAGGAAAAACGACTATCCGTCCTGACCAGTGGTTAGATGACGAAGCCTACAATCCGGGTACTTCTTTATTGTACCATCCTTCTGCAAGAGACTCCGTAGGAACAGGTTCTCCTTATGATAATGCAAAAGTATATCGTGGAGGTTCATGGGCTGATATCGCCTATTATCTGACTCCCGGATCACGTCGTTTCTTCAACGCAGATTCATCAAGCTGTACAATTGGTTTCAGATGTGCTATGATTAAAGTAGGTAGCCCGAAATAATCTGACACTGAGATAATATAATAAAAAAGGCATTCCTACTGGAGTGCCTTTTTTTGTTGAAGGGCTGAACCGTTACGAAGGTCTGACGACCATTCATAGAGTATGTCCCCGTTTCGATTCGTGTTTAGGCCAAGTTGCAGCTATTCGTTTATAACTTTCTGATAACCAAATTTTTGTTTTTTTTAATCCCTAACTTTTCCCCCGTTCAGATAAGTGTTTAAGCCGCAGGCGGCACTTATCGGGATGAATCAAGGAAAGTTCTCCTGACTTTCGTTTCATGCTTAATCTTTATAGATATCCGGCAGTTTCAGGGTATCCCCGTTTTCATCCACAACCTGTAAATCGTAGCGGATAGTAATTTTGGTTCCTGTCGGGGCATGATAATAGACTCTCCAGATATCGGCTTCCTTCATTCCGATACAGCCATTGGAGGACGGTCTCCCAAGCGTCACCGGGTTAGTAGTAGGGTGAATGAGTTGTCCGTATATTTGGCCGTTGATTTCCGGAATAAGCCAGGGCAGTCGGGGGAGTAAGGTAGATTCCCCGTCATCTCTGTGCGTTTTGTAATAACGTTTATTGTCCACAGGATTCATATACACTGCATTTTTATTTACCTGCAATATAATTCCACTGCCTGTTTTCGTTTCAAGATTCAGGGTTTTCCCTGCCATTGCAAGGTATCGGGAAGTATGTTTTCCTACCCTGACCGGGAAATTATAAAGTGTTTTTCCGTTTTCCTTTATCCGAAGCCGGAATTCAGGGATATTCACATCAATCAGCGTCGCATTAATTCTTTGCTGAATGGAGTCCACCATCAGAGAATCAGGAATGAGCAGTTCAGTGCCTTTGGGTAAAATGACGATTTCCTGCTGATCATAACTGAAAACACCTCTTTCCTTCAGCCGGTAATAATCGGTATTCTCCAGCGTATCGATAATCCAGGGATTAGCCCAAACAATCAGGTGCTCATTGAGGGGATAATGCACTCTCCATGCTTCTTTCACCACAAGATTGTCCATAAATTCAAAATAACCCCGTACTTTCACGTCTTCTTTCACCGTATAAGTCCGGAAAGTCCTTTTGGGAGCAGGAGGGGTAACTACTGGATAAATAGTATCTTTGACTGTTTTTTCCCGGGATTCAGTGTCCTTGCAGCCTGAAGATAAAGAACACAGGATGGAGATAACCATCAGAATCAGTACTAATTTTCCCGTCTTATGCGATGGATATACTACCATAAAATTTATATTTTTTTAAACAAATGAATACAGTGAAAACCGGGATTCCACACTTAGTTAAAAAATAATGGAATCCCGGCCCGGTAATTTAATACGCCAGATTAGGACTTAACCATCGCTCCATGGCTTTTAACGGCATTTTTTTCCTTTCGGCATAGGAGATTACCTGCTCCTTGGTGATTTTCCCAAGTCCGAAATACATGGCTTCCGGATGAGAGAAATAAAATCCCGAAACCGAAGAAGCCGGATGCATAGCCAGATTTTCAGTCAGTACAATTCCGGATTTTTCCGCCTCCAGAATAGTAAACATCGTTGTTTTTTCGGTATGATCCGGATTAGCGGGATAACCCGGAGCCGGACGGATTCCGTGATATTTTTCAGAAATCAGGTCTTCGTTTGAGAGCGTTTCGGCAGAAGCATAACCCCAGAATTCCATTCTTACTTTTTTATGCATCAATTCAGCGAAGGCTTCCGCTAAACGGTCGGCAAGTGCTTTGAGCATGATAGCGGAATAATCGTCGTGATTCGCTTCAAACTCAGCCAGTTTTTTCTCTATTCCGATGCCGGTAGTTACGGCAAACATCCCAATATAATCCGGTTTTCCCGAGTCTTTCGGAGCAATAAAGTCCGTGAGACATAAATTAGGGGTTCCTGATTTCGCACTTTGTTGTCTTAAATTAAAAAGCGTAGTCAGGACTTTGCTCCGGCTATCGTCTGTAAATACTTCAATATCATCATCATTCACCGCATTGGCAGGATACAATCCAATAACGGCATTGGCCTGCAGCCACTTTTCCGTAATGATTTTATGAAGCATAGTCTGAGCGTCGGCAAAAAGCTTACGGGCTTCTGTTCCCTTTTCTTCATCTTCAAATATTTTGGGGTATCGGCCTTTGAGTTCCCAGGTATAAAAGAAAGGAGTCCAGTCAATATATTCTGCAATTTCAGCCAGACTATAACCTGTGAAGACTTTGTTTCCGGTAAACTTGGGTTGGGTAAATGTGGTTTTCTCCCAGTCAATTTTTAGTTTATTGGCGCGTGCATCAGCCAGAGAAAGATAGTTTTTCTCCCGCTGACGTTGTCCGTGAGATTCTTTTAAGTCTGCATATTCACCCGAAATTTCATCGGTAAAGGCTTTATTGTCTTCACTCAGTAATTTACTTACAACAGGAATACTTTTAGAAGCGTCCAGTACATGAATCACCGGCCCGGAATACTGAGGCGCAATTTTTACAGCCGTATGAATCCGGGAAGTAGTAGCTCCCCCAATCAGCAGCGGGAGTTTCATTCCCCGTTTTTCCATCTCTTCGGCAATATAGACCATTTCGTCCAGCGAAGGGGTAATAAGTCCGCTTAAACCGATGACATCAACCTTTTCCCGAACAGCAGTATCCAGGATTTTTGCCATTGGTACCATAACCCCGAGGTCTATCACTTCATAGCTATTACATTGCAGTACTACACCCACGATATTTTTTCCGATATCATGAACGTCCCCCTTCACCGTGGCAAGCAGAACTTTTCCGGCGGCCGTTACTGCGGATTTTTCCATTTCCATAAAAGGCGTGAGATATGCTACTGATTTTTTCATTACCCGGGCACTTTTCACTACCTGAGGCAGGAACATTTTTCCGGCTCCGAATAAATCCCCGACGATGCTCATTCCCTTCATCAGCGGGCCTTCAATCACATGAAGAGGTCTGTCAAACTGCTGACGGGCTTCCTCTGTATCCTGGTCGATAAAGTCCACGATTCCGTTTATCAGAGCATATGTAAGTCTTTCCTCTACGGAAGTCTCTCTCCATAAGAGATTTTTTTCCTCTTTTTTTCCGGAAGATTTTACGGTTTCCGCCCATTCAACGAGCCTTTCGGTTGCGTCGCTTCTGCGGTTAAACAACACATCTTCAATTCTTTCCCTTAACTGAGGTTCAATTTCATCATATACAGGAATGATTCCCGCATTGACAATTCCCATGTCCATTCCCGCTTTGATAGCATGATAGAGAAAAACGGAATGCATTGCTTCTCTTACGTGATTATTGCCGCGAAAAGCAAAGGAAAAATTGGAAACGCCACCGCTTACGAGCGCTCCCGGCAGGTTTTCTTTTATCCATCGGGTTGCGTCAATAAAATCTCTGCCGTAGGTATTGTGCTCTTCGATTCCGGTGGCTACTGCAAAAATATTAGGGTCAAAGATGATGTCCTGAGGGGGGAAACCTACCTGTTCTGTAAGGATTTTATAAGCTCTTTCGCATATTTCAATTTTACGTGCGTAAGTATCTGCCTGCCCTTGTTCGTCAAATGCCATGACAATCACTGCGGCTCCGTAAGCCCTGACTTTGCGTGCCTGTTCTATAAAAGCGTCTTCCCCTTCCTTCATAGAGATGGAATTTACGATGGCTTTTCCCTGTACGCATTTGAGTCCTGCCTCAATCACTGACCATTTGGAAGAATCTATCATGACGGGTACTCTGGAAATTTCCGGTTCAGAAGCTACAAGATGGAGGAAATGCGCCATTGAAGCTACGGAATCCAGCATTCCTTCATCCATGTTGATATCAATAATCTGGGCACCGTTTTCGATTTGCTGACGGGCTACGCTGAGGGCCTCTTCAAATTTTTCTTCTTTGATGAGCTTTGCAAAACGGGCAGAACCGGTTACATTGGTTCTTTCCCCTACATTCACAAAGTTACTATCCGGAAAAATCGTAAGCGGTTCGAGCCCGGAGTAGCGGGGATAAGCCGGAATTTCGGGAATCTTTCGGGGCGGATATTTCTGCGCCACATTTGCAATAGCACGTATGTGGTCAGGAGTAGTGCCGCAGCAGCCTCCTACGATATTGAGTAACCCATCTTTTAAAAACATTTCTACCACTCTTGCCATTGCTTCGGGAGATTCATCATACTCTCCGAATTCATTGGGAAGACCGGCATTGGGGTATGCACTTGTATAAATATTGGCTGAGCGGGACAAGTCTTTGCTGTACTCTATCAATTGTTTTGCCCCCAAAGCGCAATTCAGGCCTACACTCAGCAAAGGGGCATGAGATACGGAATTCCAGAAGGCTTCCGTTACCTGACCGGATAAAGTACGTCCGCTTGCGTCGGTAATCGTTCCGGATACCATGATTGGGAATTGCTGCTTTCTTTCATCGGACAACTGCTGTATCGCAAAAAGGGCAGCCTTGGCGTTCAGGGTGTCAAATACGGTTTCTACCAGTAAAATATCAGCCCCACCGTCTATCAGCCCTTTTGCCTGCTCATAATAGGCGGTTACGAGGTCATCAAAACTTACCGCCCTGAAAGCGGGGTTATTTACGTCCGGCGAAAGAGAAGCCGTCCGGTTAGTGGGTCCCATCGCTCCTGCAACGAAACAGACTCTGTCCGGGTTTTTCCTGCTGAATTCTTCACATACTTCTGCGGCAATGCGTGCAGACTCGTAGTTTAGTTCATATACTACAGGCTCCATGCCGTAATCGGCCATTGCTATCGTGGTTCCGCTGAAGGTATTGGTTTCAATAATATCGGCACCGGCCTCAAGGTATTGAAGGTGAATCGCCTTAATAATATCCGGACGGGTAAGGGAAAGGAGGTCGTTGTTTCCTTTCAGGGGAGAAGGATGATTCTTGAATTTTTCCCCTCTGAAATCCTCTTCAAGTAATTTGTAACGCTGAATCATAGTACCCATTGCTCCATCGAGTATGAGGATACGTTGTTTCAGCAATTCATAGAGTTTTGATTGTTTTTTTGTCATCATGATTTTTAAGAATTGAAAACTTACGGGTTTTCTTTTCTTTCAGGGGCTGGTTTTTATATGGATTACCCCTTCCAAAAAAGTGGTGCAAAGATACTGAATATTCAGGGAAATATATTTATAATTCTGAAAGAGAAAAGCCAAAAAATAATTACCGGACGATATTTACTTTATCGGTAATGATTTCGTTGCTTTTATGCCCTGCCTGATCGTAAATGAAAATCGTATAGGAAGTCGAATCAGAGGACATACCCGGGGTGACGATAGTAGGAGGGTATGCCAGAATGATTTCGCCAAGAATAGATGGATTTTTGGTATTGGTATTTAGAACAGGAATCTGAAACTGAAGGGTACGCACGGAGTCCGGGAACTGCGTCCGGTTGTCTTTTACAATCAGGCTAAAGCGGTCTCCACCCTGAATGTCACCTAAGTCCCCGTCACCATCCCGGAAAGAAAACCGGATGCTGATAGAGTCCTGATACTCTCTTACTGTTTTGGGTTGAATATCCAGAAAGCCGATTTCCGGTTCAACAGGAAAAAGTGGTTTATTCTGACATCCTCCCGCGAGCAAGGCAAAAATGAATAGTATCCACAAATACTTCATAAGTGATGATAAATAGAATGTAAATATACGCATTTATTCCTTAAAAAGAAAATTCACACAAAAGTATTTTCCGGATAAACTGTGAGCTTCATCTTTATTTAGTTTTTCCACCATTTAAAAACCTCACTTTTGTCACCGGATGTAATTCGAATCAGATAGACTCCTTTTTCCAGAAATCCGATATTCACTTCATTTCCGGAAAACGACAAAATATTTTTGCCGGTTATATCAAGAATTTCTCCCTGAAAAAGGGTTGGCTCAGGGAAGGTAATCTGTAATTTATCGCTTGCCGGGTTAGGGGAGAGGGCAAATGAAAAGGGTTGTTTCTGCTGAATAGAAACCGGAAATGAAGCCGATACAAACGTATTCATCTCAATCCGGTATTCGGACAGTACACTTCCGTTTCTCTTTTCTGTGAGTTTGATTGCAATAGCGTAAATCCCGGTTTGGTCAGGATAAGCCGTCATCAGTCCGGTATTGAAATCGTATGCGAGTGCCGGAACTCCTCCGATGATGTCTCCGAGGGAGTAAGGCGGTTCATAAGGAATCGGCTGATACGGAGGGCTATCGGGCGGGCTGGGATTGGGATTAAACTGAGAACCGCCTCCCAGTGGATAAACGAGTTCATAGGAAAGTACATCTGAGTCTGAATCACTTGCCGCAAGGTTATAATTCAATGGCTGATTTCGCATCATAAAGACGGGAAAACGGTTTACAAATTCCGGTGCACTATTGGGTACAGGCGGGATTGTGGCCGATAGGGTGAATCCGCTCCAGTCGGGGTTATAAATATTTTTGACCAGAACATTTCTGCAGCATCGCTGAAACGCAAGGGTGTATCCGGTACTGTGAGGAGGTAGTACCAGGGTGGCGGAATAGGTTCCCACCTGAACACACATGCCTGCAGGCAAAGGAGTGACATCTTGATAACCGTTAAAGTTGATATTCTGAGTGGCAATCAGGGTATCTCCTGTGAAAATCCCTAAGGGAATTGTGTTGTCAAAACTGCCAAATCCGGGGTTGCAGTCCCGGTAGAGTATGACCTGAACGTTATATTTGTAATATCCTGAAAAAATCCCTTCAAAATCATAACGGATGTACCCGCCCGTTATATGGCCTGCATACAACGGAAGCAAAGCAAGTGCAAAAAGCAGTCCTGAAATTATTTTTTTTATCATGGCACATTAATCTGAATGTTCAGGATAGGGATAAACTAAAAGGAGAATTTCTCTCTTTCCGGAATCAGATTATGCGCGCTCCAGTATGACGGCATAACCTTGCCCCAGCCCTATACACATACTAACGAGCGCATACCGCTTTTGGCTGCGCCAGAGTTGCCTTGCTGCGGTTTGCAGGATTCGGGTACCGGACATTCCGAGCGGGTGACCGAGTGCAATTGCTCCGCCGTTGGGATTAATACGGGGGTCATTATCTTCAAGCCCCATATTCCGGGTGCAGGCAAGTACCTGAGCCGCAAATGCTTCGTTCAATTCGATGATATCCATATCATCCATCGTCAAACCGGCTTTTTTCAGGGCCATTTCAGCCGCTTTTACAGGACCTATTCCCATGATTCGGGGTTCTACTCCTGCGACCCCGCTGGAAACGATTCTTGCAAGGGGTTTCAGGCTGTATTGAACCGCTGCGTCTTCCGATACAATCAGCATTGCCGCTGCGCCGTCATTTAAGCCGGATGCATTACCGGCAGTAACGCTTCCTTCTTTGCGAAAAGCGGGTTTTAGTTTTGCAAGCCCTTCAGGAGTAGTGGAAGGACGGATAAATTCATCCTTATCAAAAATGAGGGCTTCTCCTTTTTTCTGAGGGATAAATACCGGTACTATTTCTTCAGCAAAAATACCTTCAGTCTGTGCCTTGGTTGCTTTCATTTGAGAACTCCAGGCGAAGATATCCTGGGCCTCACGGCTGATATTATATTTATCTACCAGGTTTTCAGCGGTTTCTCCCATAGCGTCAGTGCCATATAATGCCTGCATCTGCGGGTTTATAAACCGCCACCCAAAGCTTGTATCAAACATTTGCTGATCTCTGCCAAAAGCGGAAGAAGCTTTCCCGATGACCCAGGGGCCTCTTGTCATATTTTCTACGCCTCCGGCAATCATTACTGAGCCATCTCCGGACAGAATAGCCCGCTGAGCATGTACAACGGCAGACATTCCGGAAGCACAAAGCCGGTTTACGGTTTCTCCAGGTACTTCGAAGGACATTCCTGCCAGTAATAACGCCATTCTTGCCACATTCCGGTTGTCTTCTCCTGCCTGATTGGCACAGCCCATAATGACATCATTATAAGCACTGGCAGGAATCTGAGCGTATTTTTCGGTCAGGAATTTTAATACGTGTGCAGCGAGGTCGTCGGTTCTGACTGCTGAGAGGGTGCCACCAAAATTTCCGATTGGGGTTCTTACAGCATCAATTATGTAAGCGGTTTTCATTGAATAGATTTGAATTTATAGAATATTTACAATATTTGCCTGAATGCCTGCTTTGAGAATTTTTTCCTTTGCTTCGGAGGCCTTTTGCTCGCTTCCGAAATACTGATTGGTAAAATACTTGAAATTGTATTTGCCGCTTCCGGAAATATTCTCTTCTGTAACGATATTCAGTTTCTTAAGTTTTGCATTCATCTCCTGAATTTCTTTCTGAGATAAAGGGTGCTCACTTGCGGCAATCTGAATACGAAAAGTAGAACTATTTAAAGTGGGTTTTGGTTTTTCGATTGCCACGATAAAAACATCTTCCATGTTTTTGACTTTTTTCATCTCTATGTTTTTTTCAATGATTCTTGCGTCTTTTTCATTATCTGCAGGGATATAATACAGGATTTTTCCGTTTTTGTAGGCAATTTCCACTTTCATCTGCAGGAGTGTCTGATAATACTTCTGGGCTTCAGGGTTGGCTTTGGTTAAGGAAGCCACCTGAACTCCATGACTCACAGTCTGCTCGGGAGTAAGGTCAGCAGTACGTACAGGAACTACACTGGATTTGGGTTCGAGCGTGAGGGTAATCACTCCTTTTTTTCGGCCTTCCAGCGTAACCGTCGCTGAATTACTGGCAGGATCAGGCTGGACTTCAGGACTGACTACAGAAGTGGCAATAGCCCAGTCATTGGAGTGAAGCACAAGCCGGATATCAGTATATACATCCACCAAATCATAGGGAGTGAGCAGGGTGAATTTTCCCTGATTATCAGTAATCAATTCGGATTGCTGCACTTCTGTGGCAGTAAAAATTAGTCCGGGAACGGATTTTCCTTCCTGATTTACGGCGGTGATATTTAGTTTTGTCCCTCTTTGCCCCAAAGAATACCCCCAAACTACAGATAAAAATAAAATAATGAATATTTTTTTCATAACAAAGTTGATTTTTTTTTGCAAAAGTAATCAATATCTTTAAAATATTTCGTTTTAATGCTTATTTTTAGGAGTAAATTATCGAAAATAATAAATTATGTAACTGCATGTAAATAAATTGCCCTGCAGGTATATTTCTGCTACAAGATGGAGCCCGGTTGCAAAAAGGAAGAAAAGCTATTATTTCCGCAGAATCCACTGACGATATAATTCTTCCCCGGTTTGAGGGTGAGAGACCGTGATATACCCTATTGGTTTTCCTTTAGGGGCGCGCTTTGGGAGGTAAACGGTCATAAACTGAGAGTTTTCTGTATCGGAAAACAGATAAGTACTTCTCAGCGCAAGTTCATCTTTAGCATTGAATACCTTTACAACATAGCCCCCTTTTAATCCAAAATTATAGAGCACCATCGGGTATTTGGAGGTTTTTACTTTTCGGTCTCCTTTTCCAACGGTAAGACTCCACCGCTGAGGGTATAAAGTCCGGCTCCAGTCTGCCCGGTAGTTTTCTTCTACTGCAGTCCAGTTATTGCCGCTATACAGACGGGATTCATGCTCACACTGCCATACGATTCCTTTTGTAGTATCCACAATCATCGTTCTGGGAATTGAACCCATATCAATGAGAAACAAAGAGTCCGAAATCTGATCGATGTCACCCTTTGATTCAGACCAGGATTGTCTTCTGCCGGGCATTCTCGTATAAAAGCTGTATTTTTCCTTTAAAACGGAGTCTTGTCCTTTGGGGAGTTCAAGGATTAAAGCGCGGGAAGCACTGTCTTTTCCCAATCCGGTACGATTGTCATACATCATGAGAAATTTTTCATTATGCAGGGGTTTTGCAGAATGCTGATGGAAAAAATCAAAGGTTATCCGGGCATCGCCGGAAGGCATTTTTTTTCCATAGGAAGCGATTATTTTCCCATTTGCCCTGTCGATGACGATGACTCTGTCGATATACCGGAAAGAAACCCACAGGTGATTGGTCTTTTCATCCAGCCAGAGTGAATTGAGATGGCTGGGGTTGTCTTTCATTCCGTCAATAAATATGTCCTCGTTTTTGAGATAATTTTTACTGTTCCACGCCCACATCACTTCCCCTTTCGGTGAGTATTCTATGATGGTTCCGTATCGGATATACATATCGGTCGTGCTGTTTTCTACCCGGATTTTTGCGAATTCATTTCCGGCAACGAGGTAATTTCCGTTACTGAGTTTTTGAAAATCGTGATGATAGAATTCAGTGGTATCACCTGAGATACCGGCCGCATTGGGTGCTTTCCATATTTTTTTGCCGGAGAGGCTGATTTCTTCCAGGACGAGGTTTTCATTTGCCGATTTAACGCCTTTCGGTTTTAAAGCAGCTACATTACCGTTGGGTAAAATCTGAAGATTAAAGACTCTTGCCACCGCAGTATCAGGATAAAACCAGACCGGATTGCCCTCCAAATCAAGAATTAATCCCGGATTATCCACAAAAATATAAAGAGAATCGGAAAATAAAGATTTTTTTGTAATTTTGTGGCGGTAAACTTCCGGATTTACTTTATAATTATAATGTATGGAAAAATTTCGGGCGGGACTTGTATAGATTTTCTTCCCAAGTCCAAAAGCAGTGAATTTCCACTGATACTGATGTTTCCATTCAAAATTTTTGATAAATCCTCCGGGCAATGGAAAAGTGTCTTTCAGAAAACTCCGGTTAGTGGTCAAATCCGTTATTTCTAAGACATAGGTATCAGCATTGACTACCGATTCCCATTGAAAGAGAATGTGTGTTTGAAAAAGAGCGGCATTGTTTTCGGGAAGGATTTGTGCAGAAAGAACCTGAATCGTAACCGAAAAGTACAAAAAAATGGCAGTTCGGTAAAAAAAACGAAAAACGAGTAGAAAAAATGTGTTATTTAGACCTTTGATTTGGAGCATATACAAGAATTGTGTTTATTAGTGCGCTAAATTAAAAAAATAGTTCGCCTTAAAAAAACAATACGAAAAAAAAGAATAAGATATTGAAAGGAGAAAAATAATTACTTATTCTTGCAAATAAAAAATGGAATTTAAAATTACGGAAAGCAAAACGGGTTTTACATTCAAGCTGTTTAAATGGAATTTATTTAATACTTTTGTAACAAATTTTTTATAGATATGGCAAAATTATTCTCAAGACTGCCTTTTTTTCTTTTCTTCCTGCTTCTCTTTACGAAGGGAAACGCATCACACTTTATGGGTGCGGATATGACGTATGAGTGTCTGGCAAATGGTTGTACCTACCGGATTTATCAGAGTACCTATCTGGATTGTGCTGGTGCTGCGACTCAATTCTATCTTCCACCGGGAGATTGTGATGCAAATCCTCCGATTGTAGCAGCCAATCCTTTTCCTGCTCCTTTTGTAAATGCAACGGGTACAGGTTGTGTTCCTCCTTCACCCACGGGCTGGGTTTTGCTTTGCTATGAAGAGGTAACCCCGGTTTGTCCAACCTATCAGACCCAATGCTTTACTCCCGGAGCTGCTATCAATGGAGTAGTGGGTGCAACCTATTACGCAGATTATAACCTTTGTGGCTCGACCTGTACTACGATACAGTTAACCTGGTCCAGTTGCTGCCGGAATTATGCAATTACTTCCGGTGCAGGAGGAGATGGGATTTATGTAACTACTACCATCAATCTGGGTTTCTCTCCCTGTAACAGTTCTCCGATATTTTCTGTTGACCCTGTTCCATATGCGTGTGCAGGCCAGCCCTTTACTTTTTCTCAGGGTGCATATGACCCTGACGGGGACTCTCTCGTATATTCTTTGGGGCCGTGTCTGACCGGTGCGGCTACAACCGTAACCTACAATGCCGGATTTACTCCAGCACAGCCTTTGGGGCCGGGCTGGACAACTACTATTAATCCGCTTACCGGTGACGTAACGCTTACTCCTACACCCAATGGCCCTATCGTAACGTGTGTACTTTGTGTGTATGTGACGGAATGGCGTACAATAAATGGAGTACCGACCCAAATCGGTCAGGTAGAAAGGGATATTCAGGTAACGGTAATCAACTGTGGGGCGGCAAATTCTCCCCCGATTGCAAGTAATAATCCTCCTTCCCAGAACGGAATCAGCAATCTGAATCAGGGGACGCTGGATCCTGTGACCGGAGTCATTACTACCTGTGCCGGTTATGCCGCAAGTCTGGATTTTACGATTGATGACCCCAATGCGCTCGGGCAGCCCGGTGCAGATACAGTGTGTGTAACCTGGACAAGTCCAAACCCGCTGCTTCAAACAGGACTTTTATTTGCCAATGCCTTGACTCCTACGGTTCAGCAGGATACTGTATGTGATGTAACCACTCCCATAACGGTTCATCTGGAATTGCCTCAGAATCTTCCTCCCGGCATATATACGGTAACGATTTATGCGGTGGATAATGCATGCCCGATTCTGGGACAGAACCAATATACTCTCTTCTTTAATGTATTGTGTTGTAATGTTGAACCGATTATATCATCGACAATTACAAACTGTAATACTGCAAATGTAACGACATTCCCAAGTTGTGGGGTGCCTCCTTTTACCTACGCTTGGTCAGGAACGAATTTTGCCTTCAATCCGACTCCGGCAGGTCCTAACTTCACCTATACTTTCCCCGGTCCGGGTACCTATATCTACTCCTGTACGCTGACAGACTTCCTTGGAAACGGGGGAACCAAATCGGATACGATTGTCATAGCAAACAACTCTGTTGCAGATGCCGGACCGGATGTCGTTCTTTGTCCGAATCAAACAGCGGTAATTGGTACTCCTGGTTTACCTGGTACTACTTATAGCTGGTATTCTGTTCCGAATAATATTGGATTCCTTGGCGCAACGAATATTCCTGAACCTTCTGTTGGGTTGAATATCTTCACTTCGGTTCCGGTATGCGTGGACTATATTGTAGTGGTTACGGATTCTTTGGGGTGTAATAATCAGGATACCACTCAGGTTTGCTATAACCCTACTCCTACTTCTCCGTTTACGCTCACTTCTCCGATTTGTGAAGGCTCATGTACTACGGTTCAGTATGCAGGAAATCCGCCTGCAGGTGCAATCTATAACTGGAACTTTGGAGGAGGAATTGCAAGCCCGGGCGGAAACAGCCCCGGCCCTCATACCGTTTGTTTTGGCACAGCAGGTACCTATAATATCTCTCTGGATATTACAACTGCAATTGGTTGTGCGTCACCGGTTACAACGAATTCGATTTTGGTAAATCCGATTCCTACTTCTACCTTCTCCATTACAGGACCTGTATGTGAAGGAGAAAATGCAGTGATTAACTATACCGGAAATGCATCCCCGAATGCGAATTATATATGGAATTTTGATGGTGGAATAGTCGTAAGCGGTGGACAGGGCCCCGGCCCTCATACAGTTTACTGGACTACCCCCGGAAGCCATCTGGTATCATTGATTGTGGATGAATTTGGGTGTCAGGGTTCGATATTCTCTCAGCCGATTACAGTGAATGAAATTCCGGATGCCTGTTTCTCTGCTCCGAATAATATTTGTGTAAATACAGTAAATCAGGTAGTCTATAATTGTGCTTCTGGTCCTAATGCGATTTATGACTGGGATTTTGGGAATGCTGTAGTACTGAGTGGTACGGGACAAGGCCCGATTACTTTGTCATGGACTACTCCGGGTCCTCAGCCTGTATGTCTTACTGTAACTGAAAATGGTTGTGTTTCCAATACAGTATGTCAGACTGTCAATGTATTGTCTGCACCTGTTCCTTCCATTACCCCGGTTAATAATCAGTGTTTCCTGAATAATTCATTCGACTTCCTATATAATGGAACTCCGGGTGTAACCTTATACTCCTGGAACTTTGGTTCAAGTGCAATTCCGGCTACTATGCTGGGTACCGGAAATCCTACCGGCATTCAGTATGTAACGCCTGGTCCCAAAACGGTTTCCGTTTATGTACAGCAAAACGGTTGTGCTAGTGCAATCGCTTATACTTCCTTTACTGTACTAGAAGAGCCTGAGGCAGCATTCAACATCAGCTCAAGCAGTGTGTGTATGGGAGAAGGGTTGAATATTAATTATACCGGAACTTCGCTTTCTCAGCAACAGGCTTATTACTGGAATTTTGGACCTTGTGCCAATCCTCAGTTCAGTACATTACAAAACCCCGGCTTGGTACAGTTTAACTGTCCTGGTTATCAGTTTGTATCATTGGTGGTGGATCATCTGGGCTGTTTGGATACAATGGTTCAGCAGCTTTATGTACATGACAGACCGCTTGTGAATGCAGGGGTAGATAAAGACCTTTGTGACGGAAGCATTGCTTCATTGGACGCAACGGTTACCGGTGGTACAACTCCTTACTTCTATAGCTGGTGGAGCAATCCTGCAAACGGAGGGTTATCCAATCAATTTGTAGAAGACCCGAATGTGGTTCCTACCGGCAATACGGTATATTATTTTACGGTAACGGATGGCTATGGTTGCTCAAGTAATACAGACTCTGTACTCGTTACTGTAAAACCACGCCCTCAGGCGGATGCTGGTCCTGATAAAAATATGTGTGACGCACCGAATTCATTTGGAGTATTCCTGAACGGAGGTGTTTCTGCGGCCAATCAGGCTCCTGCTCCTTATACTTATAGCTGGGTATGTAATACTTCTCCCAACTGCGGAATGATTTTAGGCCAGGAGATTCTGCCAAGTCCGCTTGTTCATCCCAATCAGACTACTATCTATACCTTGTATGTAACTTCTGCCAATGGTTGTACAAGTATCGTAACTACACTGGATACGCTGAGTACTACAACAGTATGGGTAAATCCATTGCCGTTAGTGGAAGCGGGACCTTATAAGGAACTCTGTTACGGCGATACATTACAGTTAAATGGTTATGCATACAATGCCGGTCCGAATTATGTATATCAATGGACACCTAACGGCGCAAGTACCGGTATTGTTGACCCCAATGATCCTGTTTCTCTGATAATTCCTTCCTTTACACAGACTTATACGCTTTCTGCGGAGTCTAATGGTTGTATTGGAACAGATACCGTAACCATTAAGGTAAATACTTTACCGACCGCTTCGATTGAGCCGCCGGTCTGGGATATTTGTCAGGGAGCTTCGGTACAGCTTAACGGGGTAGCAGACGGGGATCCAAACGGTAATATCTATACTTATAGCTGGGTGCCTTCCACAGGACTTGATGACCCGAATAGTCCTACTCCTACTGCGACTCCGAATACGACTACTACTTATCAATTGATAGCCGGTACTTCTACCTGTAAAGGTTTTGTGGATCAGGTTACGATTACCGTTAAACCTACACCGATAACGGATATCACCAATCAGGATACGACAATCTGTTTTGGCGATTCGCTGATTCTGTTTGGTACGCACACTTTCTCAGGTACAGCAGTAGGTAGCCCGATTATTTATCAGTGGACTCCTGACAGTGATATCACCAGTACATCCGCTACTTCTCCCTGGGTTTATCCTAAGCAAACCACTACTTATACTTTAACCGTATCAGTAGCAGGAGAATGTCCGACAGATGATAAAGTAACCGTTATCGTTAATCCTTCTCTGAATGTATCTGCGGGTGCAGAAGCAACAATTTGTGAAGGTACTTCCGTAACCCTGAATGGAGCTGGCGGAAACGGAGCTGCTACTTATACCTGGACTCCTGCTATTTCATTAAGTGACTCCAGCATTGCTACTCCTGTTGCTTCTCCTTTGGTAACGACTACCTATAATCTAACCGTAAATGAAGGAAATTGCTCGGAATCGGCTTCGGTTACAGTAAATGTAAATCCAACGCCTACGGCAGATGTATTCCACTCAAATCTGGTGGGTTGTGCGCCTCTGACTGTGAACTTTATAGAGAATTCTACGGATGAGACTGCTTATATCTGGAATTTCGGTGACGGAAGCCCGGTAATGAATGAAGCGATTGTAAATCATACTTATACTCAGGCAGGAACTTATACCACTACCTACACTGCTATCGGTGCAGGCGGATGTTCCAAAACCACTACGGTAGGTCCGATTATCGTAAGCGGCAATTCATTTGCGGATTTCACCTCCAATCCGGTGAATACCGATACATTATTATTGCCTGACGCAGCAGTTACATTTACAGATATCTCTTTGAATCCTATAAGCTGGCTATGGGATTTCGGTGACGGACAAACGTCCAGTGACCCTAATCCGAAACATAATTTCCCTGCACCGGGCGACTATCTTGTAAGCCTTACTGTAACCAATGAAATGGGTTGTTCAAGTTCTGCAAGTGCTGTTTATCACGTACTTGACCCCAATGTCTTTGTGCCGAATATCTTCACTCCCAATGGTGACGGATTCTTTGATACATGGATTGTGAATTATCAGGGTACAGATAAATACGATTTACGTGTGTATGACAGATGGGGTAACGATGTCTTTATGTCCAGCTCTCCTGCAAATGAGTGGGATGGAAATATGAAAGGCAAACCTGTACAGCCCGGTATCTATTACTATACATTGAAAATCGGAACCAAAGTCTATAACGGAAATGTAACGCTGATGCGTTAATCCAATTTCTGAAGATAAAAACAGCAGCATCTTTTACGAGGTGCTGCTGTTTGTTTTATAAGTGTGGTTTTGAACTTTCCGTTTTAGGGCTGAACAGAAATTGCAGGGATGTTTTTTGATTAGAGACAATCTATTCCGGTTAAAGTATGGAAAAACAGAGAGCCAGAAACAAAAAAAATCAGGAAGGTTTATTATTTTCCAGATAAGCTTTAAAACTTTCCAGTGTCCATGCATTTTCAATATGGTATTCTCCAATAGCCGTTCGTCTTAAACCGGTAAGATATCCTCCTGTGCCTAGTATCTGACCCAGGTCATGAATCAGGGAGCGGATGTATGTCCCTTTGCTGCAACGGATAAAGGCCTTAATGAGTTGAGGGGATTCATATTCTGTGATGTAAAACTCATAAATATGTACCTGACGGGCTTTAAGTTCGGGTTCTTTTCCTTTTCTGGCAAGTTCATAAGCCCTTTTTCCATTTATCTGAACCGCAGAAAATGCCGGAGGCACCTGAGAGATTTCTCCCAGAAAGTGTTTCATTTCTGCTTCGACTCTTTCCCGGGTTATCTCTTCGGTCGATTTTATGTTTTCCGGGGGAAACTCAGAGTCATAGGAAGCGGTGGTAGCACCCAGGCAAAAAGTGGCTTCATATACTTTCTCCTGTCCCTGAATCAGGTCTATCGTTTTTGTGTTTTTTCCGGTACACAGAATCATTAATCCAGTAGCAAGCGGGTCAAGGGTTCCTGCATGTCCTACTTTTTTTATTTTAATCATTCCCCGTACTTTCTTTACCAAATCAAAGGAGGTCCAGTGAAGGGGTTTATCAAAAAGCAGGGTTTGTCCTTCTTCAAAATTCATAATTTATTGTTTTTTCTTCCGGGCCTTAGTCCGCTATCCCATAACAGAATGAGAAAAAGAGGAATCACTAATGCAGGGAACCATGATTTTTTATTTTTAAGCTGTACTTTCTGATATTCGTTTTTTTCTATTTTATCAAAAGCAGAAAGCATTTTTTTTGAATCCGCAATCTCATTATTGAGGAGGAGATAACTGCCGCCGCCCTCTCCGGCAACGGTTTGCAGCATTTCTTCATTGAGTTTAGAGATGACCATTTCGCCGTTTTCATCGGTTTTTACCCCGACTTTTCGTCCCATTTCAACAAGGGGCACATTTCCTCCCTTGGTCGTACCTACTCCTACGGTATATACCAGAATGCCTTTGCTTTGGGCTTTTGCTGCCATTTTATCCGCATCTCCTTCATGATTTTCTCCGTCAGAAATGATGAGCAGCACTTTAGAGGAAGATTTTTGTTTATCGAAAGCGATGATTGCAGTTTCGATTGCTTTATCAATTGCAGTACCTTGTTCTGAAAGCATATCCGGAGATACAGATTTCAAAAACAATTTGAACGCACCCATATCGGCAGTCAGAGGGGTTTCAAGATAAGCGTCCCCGGCAAAAACAATCAGTCCCAGCCTGCTGCCCCCTAACTTTTCGGATAATCGCTGTACGAACAATTTTGCTTTTTGAATGCGGCTGGGAGCAACGTCCTCGGCCCACATACTACGGGAAATGTCCATAGCAATCAATATATCAATCCCTTTGCGTGTAACGTTTTCATTGCTTTCACCCCACTGAGGGTTGGCAAGTGCCAGTATCCCCATCAGTCCGATTATTCCCATTCTGATACCGTGATTTTTATGCTTTTGCTCGGAGAAATCCGGAATCAGTTTTTTCATCAGTTCGGGATTTCCGAATTTCTCAACCGCTTTATTTCGGTAACGAAAATATCCGGTCAGAACGCCTGAAAGGGGAATCAGCGCAATTATCCACCACAAACAGGAAACTTTTTCAAAATCAAACATAAAGCCCCTCGAATTTAAGCGTTGATTACCGGTTTGATACTGGCCATTTGAGCAATGATATCAATAGGGTCCGGAGCGGAAAATACAAAATTGCCTGCAACGAGTACCTCTGCACCTGCCTGAATCAGCGTGGGAGCATTGGAAATATTAACCCCACCGTCAATTTCAATCAGGGTTTTGGTACCCGCCTTCTCAATCAATTGTTTTAATCTGAAGGTTTTATCAATCACCGATGAGATAAATTTCTGCCCGCCAAATCCCGGATTTACAGACATAAGGCAAACCACATCTATCAAAGGCAAAACTTCTTCGAGGGTAGAAATGGGCGTAGAAGGATTAAGGGCTACCCCTGCTTTCATCCCAAGGTCGCGAATGGCCTGCAAGGTACGATGAAGATGGGTACATGCCTCCTGATGAATGGTAAGGACATCCGCTCCGCAGTTTTTGAACGTCTGAAGATATCGTTCCGGCTCCACAATCATTAAATGTACATCCATTACTTTCCGGGAAGCCGTTTTTACTGCTTCCAGCACTGGCATTCCAAAGGAAATATTCGGGACAAATTTTCCATCCATTACATCACAATGTATCCACTGTGCTTCGCTCTGATTAATCATTTCAATGGCTTCTCCCAGCCGGAGAAAGTTGGCAGCTAAAATAGAGGGTGCTATTACTGGCATTTTGTACTTGGTTTGAGAATAAGAATTTATATCCGGTACAAAATTAATACTTTTTACGGGTTTGGGTATGGTTTTATTTTTTATAGAATAAATTGGATTAAATGACAGAAAAAAAACACTATCTTTGTGCTGCATTTTGTACGTAAAAGAAAAAATACCCAGCTGTGATATTTCCTCTTTGCAATTTGCTTTTTTCACCCATTGTACCATTTTAAAACCTAAACAAACTGTTTATGCTGCAAATGAAATCCAAATTACCCCAGGTCGGTACTACTATATTTACCGTGATGTCTCAAATGGCAGGGGAGTATAATGCGATTAATCTTTCTCAGGGTTTTCCGGATTTTCAGGCAGATCCTGCCTTGATTGGATATGTAACCGAAGCGATGCAAAACGGACTGAATCAGTACTCTCCCATGATGGGGCTGGAAGTGCTGAGAAATGAAATTGCGCAGTTGGTTAAAGATAAATACAACGCAGAATATAACCCACAATCGGAAATTACCGTTTCTTCCGGTGCTACTGAAGCATTGTTTTGTGCGATTATGTGTCTGTTAAAAGAAGAAGATGAGGTAATCGTAATAGAGCCGGCTTATGACTCCTATATACCTGCAATTCAACTTGCCGGCGCAACCCCTGTATGCATTTCCCTGGAGTACCCCGATTATAGTATCAACTGGGAGGCAGTAAAGCGGATTATTAACAGAAATACAAGAGCAATCATTCTGAATACACCTCATAATCCTACCGGCTCAATTCTGAAAGCAGAAGATATTCAGCAACTGGAGAAAATCGTAACGGGAAACAATATTTTCATTATCAGTGATGAAGTATATGAGCATATCATTTTTGACGGCAATGAACATCAAAGTCTTACCCGTTATCCCAATCTCAGAGAAAGAAGTATTATTATTTCCTCTTTTGGAAAAACGTTTCATACTACAGGCTGGAAGGTAGCCTATTGCCTTGCTCCAGAGTATCTTACCAAAGAGTTCCGTAAAGTACATCAGTTTGTGAACTTTTCTACTTCTACTCCTTTTCAGGCAGCAATTGCTCACTATATGCGTTTTCACAGGGATAAAATTTATGGGTTGGGAAGTTTTTATCAGCAAAAAAGAGACTATTTTCTGGATGTAATGAAAGCAACTCCTCTAAAACCGCTGGGCTGTAGCGGGACTTACTTTCAGCTGATGAGTTATGAAGGAATCAGCGAGGAAAAAGACACAGATTTTGCCGTCAGACTAACGAAGGAACTTGGCGTTGCAGCAATTCCGGTATCGGTATTTTACAGAAATCAGGAGGACAATAAGGTTATCCGGTTTTGTTTTGCAAAGGAGAATTCCACACTGGAAAAGGCTGCTGAAAGATTGAAAAAATTGTAGTTTCTTAAAATCAGATAGTCTATTTATCCAAATTTTTTGTTTTTGTGAAAATCAGATACGGGTATGGCTTTTTTTGAAATTACGGACGAATCCCAGGGGTTATTTAAAGACAAAGGCTCAAAGTTTTATGCTTTTGCTTTTC
This sequence comes from Bacteroidia bacterium, assembly GCA_019695295.1. Classification (GTDB taxonomy): domain Bacteria; phylum Bacteroidota; class Bacteroidia; order J057; family J057; genus JAAFHL01. The sequence goes on from JAIBAH010000057.1 coordinate 25,036, forward strand.
CTGTAAAATCCAGAGAGGAGGCCGAAATTTGTTTATCCGGAATTAAAAAAAAATATCATGATGCGAGGCATTACTGTTACGCATTCCGTATAGGGGAGTTGGGTGAGTTGTCTTTTGCGAGTGATGACGGGGAGCCGGCCCATTCTGCCGGAGACCCCATTTTAGGACAAATTCGTTCGAGAGAGCTTACCAATACACTTGTTGTTGTAATCCGTTATTTTGGAGGGGTTTTGCTGGGTGTGAGAGGGCTGATAGAAGCCTATAAAAATGCTGCTGCTGAAGCCCTGGATCTGGCTGCAAAGAAGGAAATTATTGCGTTTTATTCTTTCCGGCTGATTTTCCCCTATGAGAAAACACAGGAGGTAAACCGGATTATGCATCCCTTTCGTGCAAAGGTCATTTCTGCTGAATATAATGAAAACTGCAAAATAACCTATCAGGTACTCATGGAGCAAAAAGAAGCAGTGATTACCGCTTTTGATAAATTATATGGGGTAACAGTCATTGAGGATGAAGGGGTTTTCTAAAAGTAGAAAAACAGGATTTTGAGGTAAATTAATTATTAAATGTTTTGGTTTATTTCGCTTTTTTTATTTCATTTGCATTTAATATTTATAATATTTAAATTAATAGGGTATATTGATTTGTTGTTTATGTAAAATTCAGGAATTATTAATTGTAATATGACATTTAAATTTACTAATCTTGGCTTGCTTTTCTTGTTTATTGCCGGAATTTCCACAATTTCCTATGCTCAGAATGTGGGTATAGGAACTGCATCTCCTACCGAAAAATTACACGTAGCGGGTGGAGCAAAAGTGGACGACCTTTCGGTTCCTACTTCGGTTTCTGCCACTACTGACAAAGTAGTCTGGACAGACGCTTCCGGGAAACTATACGCTTTCCCTGCTGGTACACCGGGAAAAATTCTGGGATTAAATGCTTCAGGGGTACTTGCCTGGCTGGACCCGGGTTTGCCTAATACTCTTGCAAACGGACAAATCTGGATAGGAAATATTTCAGGTCTTCCGCAGGCTCAGACTATGAGCGGTGATGTAATAATTGATAATGCCGGTGTAACCACAATTGAGGATAATGCAGTAGATGGTACAGACATTTCCTTAATTGGTGAAATAAATGGTTCCATTATGTATTATAATGGAACGGATTGGGTGCCTTTATCGCCCGGAACTACCGGTCAGGTAATGGTGGTTGGACCTACAGGAATTCCTCAATGGACAAATCTCTCGTCTTTAATTACTTCGGGAGATTTGGTTTCCGGTAATTCTGCAATTACAATTACCAATGGAACCGGAGCTGTACTGGGATCTGGTACAACGGTTACCGTAGCAGACAACGCCTTGGGTCAGTCCGGGGTAGTAGCTGCACCGACTGCGGCGAATGCCAATCAGGTCTGGGGAACAGATGCAAGTGGAAATCCGGCCTGGGTAAATGCAGTAAATACTATGGCTACCAACGATGTGCTTTCCGGTAGTACTGCCTTAACCGTAACCAACGGAGCCAATCAGACTGTAGGAACAGGAGACGTAACGGTAACGGTAGCAGACAACGCCTTAGGTCAGTCCGGGGTAGTAGCTGCACCGACCGCAGCGAATGCCAATCAGGTTTGGGGAACAGACGCAAGTGGAAATCCGGCCTGGGTAAATGCAGTAAATACTATGGCTACCAACGATGTGCTTTCCGGTAGTACTGCCTTAACCGTAACCAACGGAGCCAATCAGACTGTAGGTACAGGAGACGTAACCGTAACGGTAGCAGACAACGCCTTAGGTCAGTCCGGAGTAGTCGCAGCACCTACGGGAGCAAATGCCAATCAGG
>JAIBAH010000195.1 GCA_019695295.1 Bacteroidia bacterium
GTCTGTGGATTTATAGATTCCGCTTCCTTTACCTTCTCCGTCAAAATTCCAGGATTTTCGGGTTCTTTCCCAAGTGGCAGCGTAGAGCGTTTCCGGATTGAAGGGGTCAATCATCATATCAATGACTCCGGTAGAATCGTTGAGATAGAGGACTTTTCTCCAGGTGTTTCCGCCGTCGGTGGTTTTGAATACTCCCCTTTCCGGGTCATGTGTATAGAGATGACCAATAGCGGCAACCCATGCTGTTTGCGGGTTTTCCGGATGGAGTACCACCCGTCCTGTATGCTGAGTTTCGGCAAGGCCTTTATTTTTCCAGGTTTTCCCCTTGTCTTCCGAAACAAATACGCCCGTTCCCGAATAGGAAGAGCGGCTGGAATTGTTTTCTCCTGTGCCAATCCAGATTTTTTCACCGTGCGCCCAGTCCACAGCAATGTCCCCAATCGTCATCGCAACCTCGCGGTCAAACAAAGGTTCAAAACTGCTGCCGTTATTGGTAGTGCGCCAAAGTCCTCCGGAAGCATAGGCCACATAAAAGTAATTGGGATTTTGGGGATTTACCTCCAGGTCCACGACTCTTCCGCCCATAATGGTAGGGCCAATATTGCGGAAGTTGAGCGAAATGCTGCTTTCTGCAATCATTTTCAACTTCTTTTCGGCGGAAGCCATTCTTTCTCCGGCTTTGGTAGCAGCAGGCTGAGCATATAAAATACAGGAAACGATGAAGGGAAAAACAACACTTAGTATGATTTTTTTCATTTTGAGAAACAATTGGGAATATCAGGTGATAATTAGGATTTAAAAATAAAACCGCTTCAAAAGTAAGGTTTTTCAGGAAATAAAAGGAGAAATTCCGGAAGTTTCAGGGGATATTTTTCTGAACGGGGTATAAAAAAGCGTAATATCCGGCGTATTTATTCCGATATCATTAAAAAAATGTACTTTTGCTTTTCAATCTTCAATATAATTTCCTACTCATGAACAAATTCAAACTTTCAAATTTATTGTATCTGATGCTTTTTACGGTTTTATTCGGTGCATGCAAAAAGGAATCTTCAGAAGAATCGGATACTGCTGCCTCCAAAACGGAAACCACTACTACGGCAACTTCCGGCAAAAGTGCCAAAGAGAGGATTGCCAAAAAATGGCATGTCGAAAATGTAGAACTTGAAGCAGGGGAACTGAAAGGCGTTCCGGAAGAAGCGATGGCACTGGCAAAACAAATGTATTCTCAGATGGTCATGGATTTTCGTCCGGACGGTACGGGAAGCATGAGTTTTCCGGGAATGGAGACACAAGCCGGAAAATGGACTATCTCGGATGACGGAAAAATACTGAATATTATTAATGTAAAAAACGGGCAACAGGAGCCTGCAACGATTGAGAAGCTGACCGAAACCGAACTTGTTCTCACGATTATTGCAGACAGCAAACCGGTAAAACTGTTTCTGAAGCTGTAAATACGGGAAGTATTCCTTTTCCTGATGTCTGATGGGTTAATTCTATGCTTTCACCGGATTAATCCTGAATACGCTTACCGGTATATTTTCTTTTCACGCATAAAACCAACATTATGTCTATCGTTCCCAAACTGCGGGTATATGACCTTTCCATGATTGTCATCAATCTGGTTATCGGGGTAGGTATTTTTCGTTCGCCTCAGGTAGTGGCGGAAAAAGCCTTAATTCCGGAGGTATTCTTTATTGCCTGGATAGCCGGAGGGTTAGTAAGTTTTTGCGGAGCCCTTACTTTTGCAGAAATCGGAGCCCGTTTTCCGGCGGCAGGGGGATTTTATGGTTTGTTTTCTCACTGCTATCATCCGGCGTTTGCGTTTATGATGAATTGGGTGCTTGTAATCAATAATGCGGCGGCCTGCGCCGGGGTTGCTATTATGGGTGCCGAATATATTTCTCCGGTGATATTACCACAAAGTCTTCATAATCAGCAGGGAATCACCCTGATTGTACTCATTGTAACGGGCCTGTTGTATGGAACCAATATCCTGGGAATCCGCTCGGGAGCCAATACCCAAAATTTTTTGAGTGTGATTAAAATCGGGATGATGCTGGTATTTTGCCTTGCGGTATTTCTGCCTTCCGGTTCAGGGAATGCAGCCGTTGTGTCTGCGGTAGTGCCGGAATATTCTCTCATGGATTTGGTGAAGGCATTGGGAATCAGTCTGATTGCTATCTTTTTTTCATACGGAGGCTATCAGCAAACGATTAATTTCGGGTCGGATGTAGAGAATCCCGGCCGGAATATTCCCAAAGCAATTTTTATCGGGATTGTCCTCATCGTATTTCTGTACCTCACGCTGAATTATGCCTATTTTCATGTCCTGGGATTTGAGGGAATCCGTCAGTCCAAACTACTTGCATCAGAAATCGGGAAGGCGATGTTTGGGGAGTACGGCTACAAAATCACTTCGGTATTATTATTCGTTTCGGTGATAGGATTTCTGAATGCCACTATCATGTCCAATCCCCGGATGTATTATGCAATGGCGGAAGACAAAGTATTGCCCGCTATTTTTAAAAAGGTGAATGAAAAAACGCAGGTTCAGGAATTTGCGCTTACCTTTTTTATTCTGCTTGTGCTTGCAGCCTACTTTTTTGCAGGCACTTTTGAGAATATCCTGAATTATGTGATGTTTATTGATACGATTTCACTTGCGGCGGCGGCTTCGGCATTGTTTATTCTCCGGCACAAAATGAAAGGAGAAAGTTACAGCGGATACCAAATCCGGGTTTATCCGCTGATTCCGGTGATATTTATTCTGATGATTCTCATTTGTACGGTGAGCGTAGTGTATAGCGAGCCTCAGAAAGCCCTGATAGCAACCGGACTGTTTTTACTGGGATATCCTTTTTACAAAATCATGACGTGGAAATAAAGAATTGGCTTCATCAGGAACCGGGCTTGCCGCAGGCACAGGATTTGTGCATTCTTTTGAAGTGATAATTAAAGGAAAACTGAAGGAAGTTCACCCCGATTTCCTGAGGAGTCAGGCGGTTGTCCTTGTCGGGATTGACAAGAAAGAGCAATTCATTTTCCACAGAAATGGAAACATATTCTTTAAAATACCTTCTGAATCCGAGAAAAAGTCCGCCCCCATACTGAGGAGAAGCAAAAGCCCCGTCTATATTCGGATTGGTGACAACCGCATTACGATAAGTAGCAATCACATCCACTCCGCCGTAAATCTGATATTTTTTCAGGTCAAATTTTCTTTCATACCCGACTTTTGCTTCCAGTGTAAAAAAGCGCCAGTTCACAGTGGGTGTAAGGTCGCCCATTAATCCATGAAAAGAGAGTAGTTGTCTTCTGTAAAAAGCACCGAATCTCAGGGCACTTTTTCTGTCTAAATGATAGCGGTACCGGAAACCGTTCAGCGGACTTACTGCCAGGGGTTTTTGATTTATCACCTCTCCGTCACCGGGAAGATAATGGCCTGCTCCCAGTTGAATACTCACTTCGTGTATATTCGGGCGATAATAGGGTCTTTGAGCGCAGACACAGAAGAACGATATCAGGAAGAGCCCCAAAAAAGACAAACGTTTCATATTATTATTCAGTTGACAAATATTCAGTTGAGTAATCAGGGTAAATTTCCGGAGAATTCCCCTTTTTTTGTACAACAAACTAAACGGCAATCCGGTTTCATTATTTGATTTTTTCCAGTTCTTCCGCATAGTTTCTGTCCTTTTTGAAAAAACGAATCGATTTACCGTTAAAGTATGTTTTCCCTTCAAAATAATCCCTGACTCGTTGGATAATGTTGCTGTTTGCGTCAGAGAACTGAGTAAACACGATTTCAAAAATGACCTCCGTACCGATAGTTCCGTTTCCGGACAATACGTTAATGGTGCCCTCCACTTTATTTGCCCTGTCGGTGAGGTTAAGCAGGCCATTTCCGGAATTGGTATCGTTGGGATTGAATCCCTTCCCGTCGTCTTTAAACCGGATAACGAGCTTATAGGTTTCCTCGTCCCAGACAAAAGAGAGTAATGTATTCTGGCAACGGGAATGCTTCATGGCGTTATTCATTACCTCTTTAAAAATCAAGGTAATATGCCTTTTCTGATGCATCTGAAGATTGTAGCCTCTCATGGATTCATCTATTCCGTCGGCCCTGAAAGCGACACCGGTTTTATCAAAAAGCTGATCGCCGAAGTCCTTCAGCATCAGGACGAGGTCGTAGAGAGAATCTTTTTTGGGGTCCAGCACCCATAATAAATCCTTCATGGATAAATACAGGGAGTTGGAAGTATCAATTACTTTTTCGAGATGGGGAATCAGTTTATTTTGTTCGGGTTGCAGATTATTTTTTACCACATTGGCAAAAAGAGAGATGACCGTAAGTTTATGCCCCAGTTCATCATGGAAATCGGCAGCGGCATTTTTCCGCACCCTTTCCATATCCATTACCCTCCGGATGTTTTGCTGTACCCTGTATTGATGCAGCAGCCAGAGAGAGGTCCCCAATCCCAGCAAAATCAGGGCATAAAACCATGCTCTTTGCCAAAAAGGAGGTAAAATTTCGATTATTAATTTATCAGTGGTTCCGTTTTTGTAATCATCCAGATGGTTGGTACTTCCGGTAACGTAAAAATTGTAATTACCCGGAGCCAGGTTACTGAAATTTACCTGATGATTGGTTCCCAGATAAATCCATTCCCGTTTCTTATTTTCCTCAGACTGCTTTTCAAGTGCATAAAAATAATGCAGGTCTTCGGTTTTTATGTGCTGAATTCCCAGAAAATTCACGATAAAGGTATTCTGACCATAGTCGAGAGACACCTTTTTTTCTGTATCGTACAGCAATTCTTTCTGGATATTGTCTCTGATAAGAATATCCGTGATAGAAACGTAGGGCGTAATCGTATCGGCTTTTATTCTGGAGGGGAAAAACCGGGTATAACCTCTGATTCCCCCAAAAAACATTTCTCCGTTATAGTAATCATAGGCTCCTTCATTGAACTCGTTGCTTTGCAGCCCATCGTTTTCATCGTAATTTTCAAACCGGTGTGTAATCAGATGAAACCGGAAAATTCCGCCGTTTGTACTCATCCAAAGGTGTTTTTTCACACTGTCTTCCTGAATACCGTATATTGTACTGCTTAGTAGCCCCTCGGATTCAGAATAATTATCGAAAGAAATGGTTTTTCCATTATCTTTGACCATTACAAGCCCGTCGGTTGTACCCAGCCATATATTCCCCTTCATATCCTCATGAATCGTAAGGACAATATTACTCCTCAGGCTTGCCGGGTTATTGACTTC
>JAIBAH010000058.1 GCA_019695295.1 Bacteroidia bacterium
CTATCCTTAGTGCTGTAATTGCTTATCAGTTTATGCCAACTAAACCGCATATCTTTATAAAGGGCGCTACTAATTATCTGGATTACAATAATTTAAATGTCGCTTAATCCATTATTCACGTTAATTTTAGCATTATGAAAAATCATTTTTTTTTCACACACACAACGGAATCCTGCCTGCGACCAGTTTTTTGTTGAAATGCCCTTTGGGAAGGGGTGTATATTTACAGGATTAAAACGGATAAAGGAGAGTATTATGGAAAATTGGTTATTCAGCGGTAGGCGGAATGGGGGAAATTCTGTTTTGGGTGATGGAAATCCGGTGGGTTTTATGCGGGGTTGCCAGTCAGAGACTGGCACTTATAATTACCTGAAAGTCGCCCTTTGGAAGACTCATATCTTTGCAAAAGTAAATAAAACCTATTAAGTTGCATGAAGAAATAAATCAATATATCAAGGGGAGACCGAATGAAGACTAAATGCCAGTAATGGACATAGACTGCAAGGCATGCCTCTTGATATTGATTCTCTTAGATTCTGAATAGTACCTCATATCTTTGTAAAGATACGCTTATCTTTATTGTGGAGGGATTTTATATTGGATTTGGAAGTATAACTTCTTCGCTCAACCTCTTCTCTTCCTTCACCCTTTTCCCCAATCCTGCTTCGTCCTCGATTACCGCAACTTTTAGCCTGCAAACAAAAGAGGATATCACACTTCGGTTATTGGATTTAGCCGGGAAAGTGATAGAAACCCGTGATTTTTATGGGATTACAGATGGAGAAGCGGTCTTTGATACCGGGGAGTTAAGTGAAGGGTTGTATTTGCTTGAGGTCATTACGCCCAATGGAATCGGAGCCGACAAAGTGATTATCCGAAAGTAAGCGGATTTACACCTCAATCCCGTAGTTTTTAATCTTACGGTAAAGCGTTCTTTCTGAGATTCCCAATTCCTGAGCGGCTTTTTTGCGGTTGTCGTGGTGTTTTCGTAACGCCCTTAGAATCATTTCTTTTTCTTTTTTCTCCAGCGAAAGGGATTCTTCCAGAACGGGCGTATTTTGTTTTATGTTTTTTACAGAATGAATAATCTCCGGCTCATGGACTTTATGGGAATTGTCGGTATAAATCAGCGGCTGATCCCAGTCATCCTCTTCCTCCTCCATCAAAAGAGGCTCTCTCTCCCGGGTTTTCATTCCCATGAACATCATTTTCTTGACATCGGAGATTTCTTTCCGGAGGTCGTAAATCAATTGATACAATAAATCAACATCCTTTCCGCCTGAGTTTTGACTTTCCTCGTTCCCTCCGTTTATCTGCGCCATTCTAACAAGGCTCGGAAGGTAGTTTTCCCGAATCAGCAGATTCTGTTGTAAAGTCTCGGCATTGACCTCGGTGCCTTTAATCAAAACAGTCAGTTTTTCGGCAAGATTCCGGATTTCCCTTACATTTCCCGGCCACCGGTATTTATACAAAAGTTCATTGGCCTCATCCGTTAACTCTATTGGCTCACGGTGATATTTATTGGCAAATTCAATGGCAAAATAATTGAATAATAATTCGATGTCCTCGCCTCTTTCAATCAGGGAAGGAACATTAATGGTAACTGTATTTAAACGAAAATATAAATCTTCCCGGAATTTCCCTTTATGAATCAGGTCAATCAGATTTTTATTGGTCGCTGCCACTACCCTTACATTGGATTTCCGGATTTTACTGGAACCTACTCTCAGATACTCGCCGTTTTCCAGCAAACGCAATAAACGGGATTGGGTAGCAAGCGGCATTTCTGCAATCTCATCTAAAAAAATAGTCCCGCCTTCTACTTCCTCAAAATATCCCTTGCGGGCTTCGTGGGCTGAGGTAAAAGAGCCTTTTTCATGTCCAAATAATTCGGAATCCATCGTTCCTTCCGGAATTGCGCCGCAGTTGATTGCGATAAAAGGCTCGTGTTTTCTCCGGCTGTACTGATGAATGATTCTGGAAAAAATGTCTTTTCCGGTTCCGTTTGCCCCATAAATCAGGACTGATACTTCCGTTGGTGCTACCTGCATAGCAATCTCAACGGCCTGATTCAGCGGTTTACAGTTTCCGATTATTCTGAATTGTTGTTTTACTTGTTGAACGGTCATGGATGATTGTTTGATTAGCACTGAAAGTAAAGATACAAAGGTTTCAATGCCGGATTACAGCATATTTGTATATATACTGACAAATTGTCATAATTGTTTGGTGCAGGGCAGGCAAAGCCTGGTTTTTTATCCTGTAAATCAAAAAAACGGGGCGTAAAGATTCATTCTCCCAAAAAGGAAAAGGCTGAATCAGCAAATAAAACTGAGTTCCTGTCAGGCAGTTACTTTCCCGTACATTTCGTTTCTGAGTGCTTTGATTTTCTCGTCGGTGATATAAGAATCATAATCCGTCATCCGGTCGATGATTCCGTTGGGAGTAAGTTCAATGACCCGGTTTGCCAGAGTCTGGATAAAGGTGTGGTCATGCGTTGTAAACATCAGTGCGCCTTTGTAATCCTGTAGTCCGTTATTGAATGCGGTAATAGATTCAAGGTCAAGGTGATTGGTAGGTTCATCGAGCATCAGGAAGTTGGGACGCTGAAGCATACAACGAGAAATCATACATCTGACTTTTTCTCCTCCGGAAAGTACTTTGGCTTTTTTGAAAATTTCTTCTCCGGAAAACAGCATTCTTCCCAAAAATCCCCTGAGTTCGGTTTCGTCCATATTGGCATTGGGAGAATACTGACGGAGCCAATCGGCCAGGTTCAGGTCTATATTTTCAAAATACCGGTTATTTTCATTGGGAAGATAGGCTTTGGTGATTGTGGTTCCAAAGCGGTAGGTTCCGGAATCGGCCTGTGCTTCTTCGTTGATGATATCGAAAAAAGCCGTGATTGCGACAGCATCTCTGGAAAGCAAAACCACCTTGTCTTTTTTCTCAAGCTCAAAGGAAACATCTTTGAACAGCATTCTTCCCTCGTGGGATTTGGTCAGGTTGGAAACGGTGAGGATATGATTTCCGGCTTCTCTGTCCTGCTGAAAAATAATGCCGGGATATTTACGATTTGAAGGTTTAATTTCTTCAATATCCAGTTTGTCAATCATTTTTTTACGGGCAGTAGCCTGCTTGGATTTTGCTACGTTGGCACTAAAACGGGCGATGAAATCCTGAAGTTCTTTCTTTTTCTCTTCGTTTTTCTTGTTTTTATCGGAACGCTGACGCAAGGCAAGCTGACTTGCTTCATACCAGAAGGTATAGTTTCCGGTGTAAAGAGTGAGTTTTCCGAAGTCAATGTCTGCCACATGCGTACAGACGTTATCGAGGAAGTGCCTGTCGTGAGAAACCACAAGTACTGTATTTTTAAAATCGGCAAGGAAGTTTTCCAGCCACATTGCGGTTTCGATGTCGAGGTCATTTGTAGGCTCATCCAGCAGCAATACATCCGGATTACCGAAAAGAGCCTGGGCGAGGAGCACCCTTACTTTTACCTTTCCGTCCAGTTCGTTCATATAACTGTAATGCAGAGACTCCGGAACCCCCAGATTACTCAGCATACTTGCTGCGTCACTTTCTGCATTCCATCCATCCATTTCGGCAAACTGAGATTCGAGGTCACCGAGTCTTACACCGTCAGCGTCAGTAAAATCAGCCTTGGCATACAGTTCGTCCTTTTCCTTCATGATTTCATAGAGTTTTTTATTCCCCATTAAAACCGTTTGTAATACAGGATAAGCGTCAAATTCAAAGTGATTCTGACGTAAAACGGACATTCTTGCTCCGGGTTCCATCTGAACGGTACCGGAAGTAGGCTCGATATCTCCCGCAAGGATTTTCAGGAAGGTTGATTTTCCGGCTCCATTTGCGCCGATAACTCCGTAGCAATTGCCGGGAGTAAATTTTACATTTGCCTCATCAAACAAAATGCGGGCACCAAAACGGTGGGTAATATTGGATACAATTAACATTAATGCAGAATAATTATACGTTTTTACAATTCAGGCGCAAAAATACAAAGATTTTCCGGATTTTCTAATTAAAAAACGGACACCCGGACAATTTTCCTGAAAAGAAAAACGGACCTGCAAGGTTTTGGGAATGTGTACGATGGCTTGCAGGCCTGTTACAGATTATTTCCGCTTTTTAGTAAATTTATACATCAGCACAATCGAAGGAGCAAGGACCGTCGTATTAAATTGCAGGTCGGAGTAAAAGTTAGTTGTGTTTGAATTTATCGGGTTTTGAGCTACATTTAATCCGGAGGTAAAGCTGATGCCCGGTAATACTTCTGCCCCAACATAAAACTGGTCATTTACCTGATAAATTGCCCCCAAAACTGCGTTAAATCCCAGCATTATGCGTGCATTGCTGTTGACAAAAACAATGGAATCCTGAGTAATACTGCGGTTCCGGTATCCGCCAACCCCAAAGGAAAAATCTTTTCCATATACCAGTTGTAAGTCTTTCCAGATTTTATTGTCATCTTTTGAAAAGGATTTGCGTTTCTCCTTTCCGAAGGATAGCATCAGGTTTGTGTTGGCGGAATTGGTAGCGGAATTGCCTAAAAGGGTAAATCCGGCCACGCCTCCCCGAAAACGATTCCAGGTCGTGCTGTCTTTTTGCGTTTTCCACATAATCTCAGCATTTCCGATTCTAAGAATATCCGGATAGACTCTAACGCCGATTTCTTTGTGTTTGTCTGTACTGATTTCCTGAGCATTGGTAGTCGTAAATACCAGGGTGAACAATAAGAGCCATAAAAATGTGAACTTTTTCATACTGTTTGATTGTTAAAATAAAAGGTTTTACTTATTTAAAAACCCAAAAGTACACCTTTCACTTTCCGTAGTCAACAGTCCGTGAATTCTTGATATTATATCGTGTATAAATAGATTACTAAAGTGCAAAAATGTCGGAGAAGGAAGCAATCACTAATTTTTATGCTTTCTCTTTCTTTAGTGCACTCCAGGGGGTTCTCCCCTGTCTTTACTAAGGTTCGCAAAAAAAATCACCGAAAATAAAAAATAAAGTTTGCAATACTTCTTTTTTGTTTTTAACTTGCAGGGAATTTATTTTACCTGTTAGAAAAAAGCCCCTTCGGTTGAAAATATTGTTAGAATTTTTCACTTTTTTTTCATATTTTTAGGCTATGCGTAAACTTACAGTTTTTTATCAAAACACATTTTTGCGTTCTTCTCGGGAAGGGTATAATAATAGCCTCGCCAATGCCAGCCACTTCCGAAACTGCACCTTTGAGGTAAATAACGATTTTCGGGGCGATGAATGGAATGCGCCTTTTAAAGGACACGTTACGATGTGGGCAGTAAACGGCGTAAACTACAAAGATTGTGATTTTCAAAACCTCAAAACCCTCAATACTACCACCGCAGAGCAGTTAGGATTCGGGATTTATACCTACGATGCGGGCTTCTCCGTCAAAGGCTCATGCAGCAACGTCCCCGCACCCGGCACAAATCCTCCCTGCGCATTCTCCGCTATCGATCCGAGTATTTTCAAAGGATTGTATTACGGCATCCGTGCAGACGGCGGCGGCGGTCTCAATACCTACACCGCTCACGGCTGTAAATTTGAAAACAATATTTACGGAATACAATCCAATGCCGTAAACTTCCCTGCTATCTTGCAAAATCGCTTTGAGGTGGGAGGGAATCCGTATCCGATTCAAAACAGCGACCCTATACATGAGGGCATTGTCATCAATACGGGTACGGGCTATACAATAGAAGAAAACGAAATGCTCACTGTGCCTACCAATGGAGACTTTCGGTGGACGGTGGGTACGAGAATAGCCAATACCGGAGCCGCTCCGAATCAAGTATATAAGAATAGGTATGAAGGGTTTTATGTGGGAGAGTTAGCGAATGGGAATAATGTGAATATAAGCTTTCCGACCACAGGGTTAAGGTATTTGTGTAATGGACATAGCAATAACTTTGTGGACATTGCAATTACAGACGACCCTAATAAAAACAATGATGGGATTTCCTCAGAACAAATTGCTGTAAACAATTCTTCAGCAGGTAATACTTTTTCACAAACGGGTAGTTTTGCAGAAGGAGACTTCTATAATCATGGGGACGTGAATTTGAAGTATCATCATAATGGCGGGATAGAAGAACCTATATATTATACTCAAAATACAATTTCCAAGATAATTTCAAATCAATTTGGTTGCCCTACAAATATATATACGGGTTTAGGAAATGAGAATATGAGCGGAACAGAAGTGAATACCCTCAAGCAAAATTTCCAGTCTTCTCTCAATGAATATAATAATTTGCATTATACGTATAGTCAATTGATTGATGGAGGCAATACCAATATATTTCTTCAAAATATTGCCATAAATTGGTCAGATGACGCATGGGAATTAAGGGCAGAGTTATTAGCTCGGTCTCCTTATCTGTCAGAAGACGCTTTGAAATCCGCCGCAGAACAAGGCATATTGCCTAACGCAATGCTTTTAGAAATCTGTTTGGCAAATCCGGATTTGTTCAAAAAAGGGAACCTTGCAGATTTTTTGGCGACCGAAATCCCTACTCCTATGCCTCCTTATATGATAACGATTTTGAGAAGTAGTTGGACAAATGGTTCGCCAAGAGGAATGTTAGAGTCTGCAATTGGGACAGTTCAAGATAGTCTTTCGCAAGCTGCATATAAACTGATTCATAATTGGTTACAAGACTCTATCCAAGTAAACTCCGATACCCTAACTACTTATCTCTCTGCAATCCCTGATGAAAATGCTAAATATGCACTTGCTGATTTTTACTTAGAACAAGGACAAAACGGTTTGGCTCCACAAATCTTGCAAGCGATTCCTACGCAATTCAAATTCACTGAAGAGAATTTGTTGGAACATAATAAGTATGTTGAGTTATCAAATCTAAAATTAGCTGTAAAAAATGCAGATAGGACTATATTTGAATTGAGTAACGAAGAAAACGCTATTTTGACCGATATTGTGAATGAATCTGAAGGAAGAGCAAGTGTAATAGCCAACAATATACTTTGTTTTGTAAATCAACAATGTAAAGATTATCCCGCTGTTTTACCTACACCTGACAATCAGCAGCGCAAAGCGCAGGTTATTTCCTTCACTGACTCGGATAATCTTAAAGCCTATCCAAATCCGGCAAGTGATTTTGTGACCTTTGAATATGATATTTCGGATATACTTTCTCATGATGTGAGTATTACCGTTACAGATATTACGGGGAAAACATTGTATGTTTACTCCCTTCCTGAAACAAAAGGGCAGGTTATTTGGGACACAAGATCACTTAGTAACGGAGTGTATTTGTATAAACTCTCAAGCCATGATGGCAACTACGCTGTTGGTAAACTAAGTATTCAACACTAAATCTCTTTTCACTAATCCCACATATTTTCTATAAGGAGTATGTGGGATTTTATAATTTATCATCATGAAAAAGTATTGTTTGTTTATAGCATTTTCCATATATTCATATATTTCATTTAGCCAATATCAATGGAATAATAAATATGACTTTGGCTATCCCGTCGCTAATGCACAAGGAGTTGTTTACGATTCTATTACCAATCAATATATCGTAGAAGGAGCTAGGGGTGATGCGAACGGTCTGGGAGCTTATGGTTATCTGCAATCCATCTCAGAATCCGGAGTAGAGATAGAGATGAAAGTCATAAGCGAAGCCGATTCTATTGAGTACTTATATGACCAAGGTGCGATTAGCTATTTCAATGATAAGTATTATGTTTGTGGTGCTTATTATGGGGCAGATGGGAAACGGCATGGGTTATTAGTAAGGTACAATACGGATTTAGATACAGTTTTTACAAAGGTTTACAGAGAGCCACAAAACAATAAGAAACTGTTTATCAGGTTAGCACAAGCCACGAATGATAATATTTTTTTGGTAGGGGGCTTACAAACAGGTACAGGCAATTCAATGGACGCACTTCAAGGTTTTTTTATCGTTACGGATAGTGTAGGAACTGAACTTAGCCGGACCCTATATACTGTGGGAGGATATTATGCCGCCTTGGAAGACATCAAACAGGCGGGGAATAACTGGGTTTGCACAGGCTTCAAGATGCGTCATAGCCCAGATATGCCCAGCACGATATGGGAATATCATGCCTTGCTGTTGCTCTACAATTCACAAGGAGACTTGCTCCAGCAATATACAACCCCCGAAAATACGAATGGCTATTCGTGTGTTGCTACACAAGACGGGGGCTTTGCTCTTTGTGGCAATAAGGTGGAGTATTTACCTTGGGGCATACCTGGAGAATATTTAACTTTAAACAAAGGCTATATTGAAAAAGTAAATGTTAATATGCAAAGGCAATGGAATCTTACGCTTAGCAAAATAGATACAACTATAAAAACATGTTTACGTAAGATTATTGAAAACCCAGATGGTACACTTGTAGCAGCAGGTACAGGCGTAGATGCGTTTAACCACAAGCATATCAGCGGTTGGATGGTAAAAGTATCCGCAGACGGGCAAGTTTTATGGCAGCGATACCATAAAGTGATAAATACCTCTTACGAGGAGCATTTCTTTAATGATATGTGTAAAGCTCATGATGGTGGGTATGCCTTAGCAGGAGTTGCCCTCGACCCTTCAGGCGAAGAACCCGTAGGCACTTACGCATGGGTCTGCAAAACCGACTCCTTCGGCTGCCTCGTACCCGGCTGTCAAACCGTAGGCATAGCAGAAAACACCCCTCTCGAAAGCAGCCTCAAGCTCTATCCCAATCCCGCAAGTGATAGACTCTTTTTGTACTACCACAACCCTCAGCTCCAAAACTGCGTTTTCACTATCAGCGATATATCCGGTAGGGAAATTGTACCTAAGACGGCATTGGAAAACAGCACGACTTACGAGATACCTGTCAGAGAGTGGGTATCGGGGATGTATTTCATAGAAGTACAGGATGGTAAGGGCAATATTCATACTGAAAAATTTATCAAGGAATGAAAATATGAAACACATTTTACTTTACTCGTGCTTTCTCTGCCTTAGTGCTTTACAAGGCGATACAACGCTCCTGATGGTATGGAACAGCTTGCCAGCTGGGATGTGTACCCCAAAAGGGTATCGTTGCTGGTGGTCTGACGACACACCGACAACGGCACTAAAAAAAATCTTACTATTTCTTACTTTTACCTGCTTTTTGTTGGCAGGAGAGGCGCAAAATTGGCCGCTTTTCAAAGCAAATGAAGTATATCATTATCGCTTATCACAATCTAATGACAGCATTAGCCACTCTTTGTACATAGATTCTGTTTACACAACTGGTAGTGATTCTGTTTTTTGTTGGCAGGAAAATTTCCGAACTTATATTACTACTTGGGGAGATACCGGTTATATTCGCCATAGTCCTCATTTTTTGGGACAGTATTTTACTAAAAAGCCTGATTTTCAATATATTTTGCATTATGACAATCAAAAATGGACTATTTTCCCGGATGCAGGACTTGGAGTTACATGGATTTTTGATAGCACCACTAATGTAACAGCTACGGTTTCGGCAATTCAATATTCTAATTTATTCGCATCCCAGGATTCTCTCAAAACCATATCTCTCTCCAATGGAAAAACTATTCAAATTGCCAAAAACTTAGGAATTATTCACTTCCCAAATCTTCAAAATACAGACGAATTTATGCTATTTGGATTACAAAACACTCAACAAGGAACAACCTTACCTACTATCTCAGAAATTTACGATTTTGAGGTGGGAGATGTGTTTTTTTATAGATATCGTTGGTGGGCTGTTCAAGAAAGTGAATGTCAAGCGTTCAAAAAAGAAGTAATAAATAAAGTAGTCTTACCAAATATGTTTATTTACACTTACAAGATTGATAAACGTAATTATCATTCATACAATGATTATGCCTGCTCTCTATTAGATTACTACCCTAACCTTAACACTTTTTCACAATATAACGAAACAGATACCGTTTTTTTTAGCATACCAAGTGTTGAAAACCAATATTCAGGAGTTAAAAAAAATATTTTTATACATAAATACAATCCGTTGGCTTCAAGTGATTATTTTTCATATAGTTTTATAGAATATGGAAAAGGATGGCAGGGCGGTTTTGCCCTTAAATCAACAAACCTCTATTTTCCCTCTTCTTCTGACTCATTAGGAGGGGATTATTCCCCTCAGTCCAATTCGGCGTGGCAACGTAACTTAGGACTTATTTACCTAACCTATGGACAATTTGAAGGTGCCGAGGATTTAAATCTCATCGGGTACATCAAAAACGGTATTTCCTACGGCACTACTTATCCCGATTGGTATTATACAGATATTCAACCCCAAAACGATACCTTTTTCACTATTTCTCCCAACCCTGTACAAGATAAACTCCTCATAGAATCTCCAAAAGAAACAGCATGTTTTTCGATTTTAGACTTAACGGGGCGGGTCATTATTCCAAAAACCGCTTTTTCCTTCCAACAAGAAGTTTCTGGTTCCGCCTGGGCAAAGGGCGTTTATTTTTTGCAAATGCAGGACGAAAAGGGCAATATTCATACTGAAAAATTTATTAAGGAATGAGATGGAAATATTTAAGTGCCTGACAAAAAACGCCCCTGATGGTATGGAACAGCTTGCCAGCGGGGATGTGTACCCCAAAAGGGTATCGTTGTTGGTGGTCTAACGACACACCAACAACGGCACTAAAATTACATTACTAAAGTGCAAAAATGTAGGATAAGGAAGAAACGCTGCTTTTTATGCTTTCTCTTTCTTTAGTGCACTCCACGTCCAGATCGCCCCCAAAAAATCTACCAGCCCAAAGAGGATTAGGGTGACTTTTGCCCATCCAAAAATACTGAAGAGCATAAAACAGACTAAAACAAGTATCCGGTTCAAAACAGTTGTTTTCAGAAACACGGAGTCATTGGAAGGAGCCGTTCGGATATAGTAAATACCGATAACGAGGGCAAGTACCCCAACTACCCTAATCCAGACTTCTTCCGTTAAGTCAAACTGAAAAAGAGATAAAATGAAATTAGGAAAGGACATCAGAATAAGTCCCAATCCAATCAGATAAAAGCCAAAAAAATAAACTGATTTTGCTGCACTTTTCATATAAAGAGTAATTAAATGATGAATAGAAATGCAATAGTAATCAATATTTTATGTAAACCGAAATTAAAAATAAAAGGGACCTTTTTTCCTCTTACAAAAAAACAGGATTCAGAGTCATTCGCTCCGAATCCTGTTTTATATTTTCCTGTTTTTTATTGAATATAACGGAAATCGTGTCCGGCTTGCATTTCCAGCAACTGATAGTAAATCAGGCGAACGACATTGGCTACGTCGGATTGATTGGCCATTTCGACAGTTGTGTGCATATAGCGCAATGGCAGAGAAATGAGTGCAGAGGGAACGCCCCCGTGAGTATAGGCAAATGCGTCTGTGTCAGTACCCGTAGAGCGGGAAGCGGCTTCTCTCTGAAAAGGAATTTCGTATTTGCGTGCAGTTTCGATAATCATTTTCAGTAAATTATTATGCACTGCCGGTCCGTAGGTGAGAGAAGGTCCGTTGCCGCATTTGACATCCCCGTTTTCGATTTTATCAATCATAGGGGTTGATGTATCATGCGTTACATCAGTAATGATAGCAACATTAGGGTGAATCGTACGGGCTATCATCTCAGCCCCTCTTAATCCGATTTCTTCTTGTACGGAATTGACAATATATAGCCCAAAGGGAAGCTGAATATTGTTTTCTTTAAGTAACCTTGCCACCTGAGCAATCATAAATCCGCCCATTCGGTTATCCAATGCACGTCCGGCAAAATATCGATTCTGAAGCGTCATAAATTCATCTTCAAACGTTGCCACACATCCCACATGAATGCCTAAATCCAGTACTTCCTGCTTCGAGGTACATCCGCAATCCAGAAAGATGTTTTTCAGGGAAGGCACAGGCTCAGAGCCGGTTCGGCGGGTGTGAATTGCAGGCCAGCCAAATACCGCTTTTACAATCCCGTTTTCCGTATGAATATTCACCCTTTTGGAAGGCGCAATCGTATGATCAGAGCCGCCGTTACGGGAAACATAAATCAGCCCGTCTTCGGTAATATACTGCACAAACCACGAAATTTCATCGGCATGCGCCTCAATCACCACTTTGTAGGGTGCGTCTTTGTTTATAACGCCTACAACGGAGCCATAATTATCAGAAATATAGGTATCAATATAAGGAGTCAGGTACTCCAGCCACATTTTTTGTCCGGAAGATTCAAATCCCGTAGGAGAAGCATTGTTGATGTAGTTTTCCAGAAATGCCAGTGATTCCGGAGTGAAAATATTTTCCTGTAATATCATGATTTTATTCTGTTTGCTAAATTCAATCCTGTCTTAAATCATAAAGCAGGGAAAAACTGCTTTGTTTATTTTTTATTTCCTTTTTTACTATCGGTTTTGGGGTTATCCGTTCTTTTGCTTTTTACGCTGCCGCCTGCTTTGCTTTTCAGTTTTTTGGCTTTTTCCTTTTCCGCTTTTTGCTGTTCGGTCAGTACAGGGCGGGCAGGAGCTGCTTTTACTCTTTGTTTGAGTAATACTTTTAAGGCAGTAGCTTTATTTTCCTCTTCCTCTGCTCCAAACTTCCGGACTTTTACGGATTTTCCCTTGACTTTAAGGGCTTCTTCCTGTTTCAGAAGATTATCCAGCGTCATCAGAGGAATATCAGCGATAGCGTAGGAGTCATAAACCGTAATCGTACCGATATCCTCTGCGTCTGTTCCTCCGGAATTTACCAGAAAACCCACAATGTCGGCTTTTCGGATTTTGTCATCATTTCCCCTTGAAATATGGAGTTTAATTCTCCTTAAATCATCGTCCACCAGTTTTCGGTTTTCCAGGGGAGACACATCCAGCGGTTCCTGACGGATTTGCAGGTATTGATGATACCCGCTGAGTTCCGCCTCTTCCATCGTTCCGGAAAGCAGGTTGAAAACCATTCCCCGGTTTCCGGCTCTTCCCGTTCTGCCGATACGGTGCATATAAAAATCCAGTTCTTTGGGTACGGTAAAATTGATTACCGCCGGTAAATCCACGATATCCAATCCCCTTGCAGCGAGGTCAGAAGCAATCAGGAAATCAATATGATCTTCCTTGAACCGCCGCATGATATTTTCTCTTTCGTTTTGTTCCTGAGAACCGTAATAAGACTCGGCCCGGAATCCATGACTCCTGAGGTATCCGGAAAGTCCGTAGATATCTTCCCGCCGGTTGCAGAAAATCAGGGCTTTGGAAAGACCTGTCTGCTCTAATAATCCACAAAGATATTGTTCCCTTTTGCCACCTTTTACTTCTACAGAAAAAAAGCGAAGGTTCCGGAGTACTTCCTTAGGGGCAATTCGGATTACCTGAATATTTTCAATTCTTTCCCGGATTTGTTTTTCGGCATCGGCAGAAATCGTGGCAGAAAAAAAGGCAACCTGAGCCGTATTCCGGATTTCTTTCCGGATATTATCTACTTCTTTCAGAAAGCCTAATTCCATCATTTTATCGCCTTCATCTATAATCAGGTGCTTGATGTCTCTCCATATATAGGGATAGTTGTAAGAAGACAATACGTCTCTCAGTCTTCCCGGTACGGCTACAAGAATATGCGGCCCGGCTTTGATTTCCTGAAAACTTTCTTCCAGCGGAACTCCTCCGATTACGATTCCCACCTTTAGTTCCTTTCCCGTAAAGTAGGATTTAAGGGATTCAGCCACCTGAATTGCAAGCTCGCGGGTAGGCAAAAGGATGAATGCCTGTGTGCTTCTCTTTAGCAGATTGAGGCGGGAAATCAGCGGCAGTCCGTAGGCTGCGGTTTTGCCTGTACCGGTAGGGGCTTCTACAATAAGGTTTTTACCCTGAAAAAATAAGGGAATTACCTGCTCCTGTACACGCGTAGCCCTGCGAAAGCCCAGTTTCTCTACCGCTTCTTTCACTCTATCGTGCAACTCAAACTTCTGAAACAAATTGATATATCTCGACATAATGCCGGCAAAGTTCGGGTTTTTTATTGTAAGAAAAAAATTACAGGAAATAACGAAGGCGATTTTTTGTTCTTTCGGGCTGAAAAATAGCTCAAAATTCAAATTCTCCCCGTGGAAACCGGGATTTATTGAATTCCCCGGCGACAAAAAACTCATTTTTTACGGGCTACTATCCGGATATAGTCAAGACGGGCAAACATAAAACCGATTCCCAGCACAGACCAAATCAGATTATAATTAAAAAATTCGGAAACAGGTCTCCTCCAGAACCATTTGTGAAAAGGATTTACAACTTCCTTTCCGATGGTTTCAATGTGCAGAATTTCCAGCCCGCTTTTGTACGCCAAAGCTACGTACTCCTCGAAATTATATACATTTTCCTTGGGGACATGCAGGGTTTTACTCAGGCTTTTTACAAAGAGTTTCTGGAGGGCATTTTTAGGGGTACACACAACCAAATCTGCCATGGAAAGAATTCCGCCGGGTTTCAGTACCCGCTTTACTTCCTCAAAAAAGGTTTCTCTTGTTTCAAAATGAAAAGCCGCCTCAATGCTTACTACCCGGTCAATGCTTTCAGAAGCAAAAGGCATATCGGTAGCGGAGCCGTTAATCACTTCGCCTTTATGAGAAAGTCCTGACTTATTCAGCAACCGGTTGCCCCATTCTATCTGAAAAGGAGATACATTCAAGCCGGTGATTTTCTGAATGCGGTGATTTTCTATACAATATTTGATATTGGTGGCAAACCCACATCCGGCATCCACGACGTGACTATCTTCCTCGGAAAACCTCGCTGCTTCACCTACAATCCGAAACATTTCCCGGTTTGCATGATGAATAGAATCCGGCTTAATCTGAGGTATTTCTTTCCAGAAACCCATATTTACAGAGGGAATCTTTGTCTTTTCGTCTAATGCCAAACCGAACTCTCCGAGCATATCATCATATACTTTCGCCGTAGTATTATGTCCGGGACGAAAAAAATCAAAGGTCTTACGTAGTTTTGAAAACATGTATTCAGTATTTACAGGGATAAAATAGAAGGATTAATCTCGGTATCTTAATTTGCAATTGAGCAAATTTGGAAACAAAGGTAATACTTTTTAGTGGTTTTGGGAGGTTTTTTTGCATCAGAATGCTACAAACTTCAGTGGAGCGAATAGTCATACTTTATAATATTAGCAAAAAATATTTAAACCAATCATGAAAAATTTGTTTAAGTAACAATTTCAGTGTAATTTTGCTAACTAAATGGGTATTATAACTATAATTATACTATAAATATTTCTTTCTAAATATTACTTCTTTTTTAATTGTTTATAATCTTTGCAAAAAAATGCAACACATCAACGAAATATTAGCACAAATGGGTATGGTGGAAAAAGAAAGTGGCTTCACCTTGTGTAGTGCCTCTGACATTTCCATTCCAGAACGAATCGCTATAGAAACTGCAAAAATTTATCATCACCCTTATGCTATTCATTTTCGCAGGTTTACGAATGGGCAAGTCGTTCCGCAAGCATATATTTATGATAGAGATTTTACAGAAGAGGAATTAAAAGAACTCCATAAAAAAATATGGAGTTCGCAAGTGGTTTCGCTTTACTATATTATTACAGACAAAAATATAAAGGTTATAAATGCAAGAAAACCGATTAAAATTACAAAGGATAAGACAAAAGGAGAATTGCCTTTTTTAACTAAATTAGATGACCTCACAAAGGTTGTTCAATGGCTCGAAAATAATAAAGTGTCTGCAAAATATTTGGATAGCGGCTTATTTTTAGATATTTATAAAAATGAATTTTCTTATAATGGGACACCTTACAAACAATTATTGGATTATCTGATAGAAGTGAAAGATATTCTAATAAAACATGAACTACTCAAAAAAAATGAATTTATTGTAAATAAACTATTAATTATGTGTATTTTAGTAAAATACATGGAAGAAAAAAAAGATAATCATGACACAAAATTATTTGAAATCAATCGAGATTTTTATAAAGATTTTCATTCATTAAGTGAAGTAATTGAAAATGGAAATGTCATTGAATTATTTGATAAGTTAGCCTCGCATTTTCGAGGGAGTGTTTTTTCTTGGGGTAAGGAAGAAAAAGAAACTTTATCCAAAATATTAGCAGAATATAAACAACTCATTGCCCACTATTTTAATGCAACCATCAATCCTAGAACTAAACAGCTATTTGCATGGAATCAATACTCTTTTAATCATTTGCCGGTAGAGTTGATTAGTGGGATTTATGAAGCATTTCTGCCCAATCAAGCAGGCGTAGTTTATACCCCGCCTTATCTCGTCAATTTGTTGATTGACGATTGTATGCCTTTGGATAAATCAGAGTGTTTTGAAAACCAGCCATTTAAGGTACTTGACCCCGCTTGTGGCTCAGGGATTTTTCTTGTGGCTGCCTACAAACGCTTGGTAGATTGGGAAATTATTAATCATTTCAAAAAAACAGGAGAATGGAAAACTCCTTCAACGGATAGATTAAAAGCCATCTTAGAAGAAAATATTTTTGGCGTTGAAATCAAAAAAGAGGCAATAAAAATTGCGGTTTTTAGCTTTTGTATTGCTTTGTGCGAGCGGCTTTCTCCTATGCAAATCTTAGAGGAATTGCGATTTGATAAATTAAATGGCGATAATTTTTATGGAGAAGATTATTTTGAGGTACATACAACATTGGCGGATAAACAATTTCAATTAATCATTGGAAATCCGCCTTTTGGGGAGTTAAATAAGGATAAATATGAAACCTATATTTCAGCATTGGCAGAAAAAGGAGTGGAAAATATCCCTCATATTCCTAAACATGAATTATCTTTTTTATTTTTATCTGTTGCTATTAAAAATTTGCACATTTCAGGGCAATTATGCTTAATTCTTCCTTCAAAATTTCTATATAATTCTACGGCTTTTGCATATAAAAAACAAGTATTAAAAACCTATCAAGTGGAGAAAATCATAGATTTTACGCACTTGAGTAATGTGATTTTTGCTAATAAAAAAGCTGCTAAATCCAATAATACAGATGTTGCGATTTGCGCTTTGTTTGTCAAAAATATGCTAACTGTCGAGTTGCCCGAAACTTTAGAATTGATTGTGCCTAAAAGATTGTTTATATCAGAGCAAAAAATCGCTTTTGAAATGGATTCATATGATTATCATACGGTTAAGTATGAAATGGCAATGAATGACCCTCATATTTGGAAGGCAAATCTTTTGGGCGGAGGAGGATTACATAGGATTATTCGCTATTTTAGAACTATGCCAACTTTAGGGAATTTTTTGAAAGAAAAGGAAGAAGAGGGGTGGAAATATTGCAGCGGTTATGAAACAGGGCAAGAGAGAGACAACAAGACAGAAGAAGATATGATAAAAAAAGGTTATAAGCCCGCAAAACATCTAACAGGTTTTAAAGTGGTTGATACAGAAAATTTCACATTAGAGGGGATTTTAACTACACGAATAGAGGATAAAAAATTATTTGCTAGTACGAGAGAGGAAGATAAAGAGATATTTTTAGCACCACATCTTTTAATAAGGGAAGTAATTGATTTACCAGTTTTGTATTTAGACAAAGATTTATTATTCAGAAAAGGAATAATAGGAGTTCATAGCAAAGATAAAAATGCTTTGATACGAATAGAAAATACATTTAATCAGAATAGAAAATTATATCAATTTTATATTTCTGCAACAAGTAGTAGAGCGGGTATTACTCGTTCTTTTTCTACGATAAAAAAAGAAGACATTGATAATCTTCCCTTTCCAGAAGACCCAGAAGAATTAGCTCTTACCCCTTTAGAAACAATCATTCAAGATGATGTACTGGAATATCTGATAAAATTAGGGACATCCACTGATACTTCAGGTTTGTATAAAAGTTTGGGAAAAGACGATGAAAAGATATTAAGCGACTTTGGCGACACCTACTGCGAAACGCTCAATGTAATGTATGAAAAAAATGGAATATGTTTTTATAAGAAAAGTGCTTTTATCGAAGATGATTTTATTATTTATAGCTTTGCTTATTCGAGTCAAAAACAAGAAAACTTTGAGCTTCTTAGCAAGCTAGATGAGGAGCAACAAGAGAAACTAAATCATATTAAAGCTATGATAACTAAGAATTTAGGTTCTGTGTATATGCACCGATTAGTACGCTACTACGACCACGAAAACGGAGAAGATTTAGTTTATATGGTAAAACCTGCAAAATTGTATTATTGGCTAAAATCCATAGCCATACGAGATGCAGATGACACTTTTAGCGATTTTGTAAAAGCAGGCTATTAAGATGAAAACAAATACACCCAATTATTATAATTTGCCAAAAGGAAGTTCTACCAAAGATTTGGTGAATATCCTTCTATCTTTTTTGGAAGAAAAACTACCTGAATTTGTCATTTGGTTTAAAACTCAGAACCCAACTAAAAAACCCAATGAAGATATGATTACCCAAAAACTACTCCGTTTTTTCAGAAAAATAGAATTAGATACTGGTAGGAATTTTTGTTTTGGATATGAGCGAGAATCTATAAGTGAAGAAAGCCCAAAAGGGGCTGTAGATGTTGGCTTTTTTAGATTTGTAAATAGTATTGATGAGCTTTTTTTTACTATGGAAGCAAAGGTATTGCCAACACCAAATAAAGATAAGTCTCGTAGCGATTCAGAATATGTTTATACAGAGGTTGGGAAAAAAGGAAAAGGCGGGATAGAACGTTTCAAACTCAATCTACATGGCGTAAACCTCCCTCAAAATGCCATGATTGCCTATATTGAAAAAGAAGATTTTACCTTTTGGCACAAAAAAATAAATACTTGGATTGAAGAAATAGGTTGGGAAAATGAGTTTCTTTCCCAACCTACTATCAATAAAATTGCTATCCTTAACTCCAAACATAAACGCCAAAAGGGGGAAGTAGCATTAACGCATTTTTGGTTGAATTTGTAAATATACTCCATATCCTTTTATTCTTCCGCTCTTGCATCCTGAAGTCCCCCTTTCCTTACAAATTTCCCCTCCTTTCTTGTTTTTCACTCCAAAAAGTATTTTATTTGGCAGAATATTTGTAGCCTGAGAAATCATTAATACTATTTTTATTTACGGAAAATGAAATTAAAAGGGTTTTTTATCTTACTTTTCGGGATGGTTTTTTCCCTGTCTTTTGCTCAGTACGGCAAAAGGTGTATTTCCGGTAATTGTGAAAACGGGTACGGAGTGCTGGACTACGGGGCAAATACCGGAAAATATGAAGGGGAATTCCGAAACGGGAAAAGAGAGGGCGCCGGTACGATGTATTATGCCGATGGAAGAAAATGGGAAGGAGTCTGGAAAAAAGATGCTTTCAAGGGCGGGACTACTACTCACATTCCCTATCATCCCCTGACCGACTCCGTAAGACCGGCCGGTATCTCTGACGCAAACCCCTTTAATGACGCTTTATACAGGGTTTTATCCACGGTGTCTGATAATTTCAGGGCACTTAAAGGAGAAAAAACTGGTACCGAAGTAAATGGAAAATACGCAATCTGGAAACCGGTAGTCATGATTCCCCAGGCAAAATACGGGGTGATTCGTCAGGAAACCAATGAATGCAGGTATTATTTTCTGGAAGGAGCCGGGAAGGAGGAGGCAGATAAAAAATTTGAGGAAATCAGCCGTTTGGTTCAGTTTGCCAATCCCAAAACCTGGAGTTTTAAGGACATCAGCAGCAATCCGGCTTTCCCCTATCACCGCAAACTCTACAAGTGGACCATCGCAACCCCCGCCACAATCCGCCTGGAACTCAGGCAATCCCCCGCCTTTGCCGGAAAATATGACTTGTTTATGGTTTTTACCCAATAAAAAGAGGGGATTTTTTTATTTCACGCAAAGCCAGGGAGAACGCAAAGGGAGAGGAATTTTACAAAAAAATCTCAGTAACTTTGCGGGAGACCTTCTAAACCAGCCTTACCGCCTTTTGCAGGAAAACCAATACACCCCTCAGGTTAATTTATCAGAGAAGTTAACGGATTTTTCAGGTTTTTATACTCCATTAAATCCGCTTTGATAGAGCCTATTGCAAGCTCGGTCTCGATTCGGAGCGGGATTTTATTTTCGTCATCTGAAATCCAGAAATGAATTTTACTGCCATCGGTAATCATGCCGGACTCCATAATAAGGAGCTTCATCTTCAGCGCTTTGAATTTTTTTCCCTCTACCGTAATCGTTTCTCTTTTCAGGAGTTGGGCGTCGAGGTCAAACACCTTTCGGTCCAAAAAATTGGTGAGCGGAATTTTATCTCCTATCTTAAGGGAATTCCGGTCGGTAGTACGGGCAAAATAAAAAGCAGAGATAACATCCTGAATATTAGAGGGTACAGTATAATTCGTCGCTTTAAATTGTTCATCAATATAAACGGCTTTACCGGCATTATGATCAAAATGAGTTTCTGTATAGCTCTTAAAATCCCCTTCATTAATATTTCGTACAAACTTCCAGGGAACAAGGGCTTTTTCGTCCAGATAGGTCTCATACTGATCCCTGATTTTATAAACCCAATCGTATGAAGAATTGGTAAATCCCTTCCCGATTATATGGTAGCAGGGTCTTCCTTTTACGGTTTCCGTTTTAGGAACTACTTCAACCGTTACATTACCGGCAGTTATCATACCGTAATGAACCCGGTATTTAAGAAACTCCCCCTTATGAAACGAACCATTGGGTACTTCCCTCAAAGGAGGAAGCATTGTGGCCGCAATCAGCACAAAAGCCACACAAAATAAAGAGATTGAGATAATTTTTTTCACAGTACTTTCATCATTAACGGTTTTACAAAATTACTTACGAAAAAACGCATCCGAATGTTTTATTTCGATTCCAATATTTTTAATAAGCAGTAAGGGTAAGCTCAAAAGACAAAATGAGCGGATATTTTAGTCTTCCCTAACATATTTACCCAAAGGAGTGTATTTATATAGAATTTCTCATTCAGAAGGACAACTTTACGGCTACTCAGGAGAATCTGAATGGGTTTTTTATTTCACGCAAAGCCCCGGGGACCGCAAAGAAAGAGCGATTTTACCCAATCCTTAGCGACTTTGTGTCTCTGCGAGAGACTACCCACACCAAACTCAGTAACCTTGTGAGAAACCCAATACACTCCACTACTTTTACCCTTAAATTTTATCCTCAAGCCAGGCTGCAACCTCAAAAAGAATGTGCTCGGAACCGGGTTTGCAGCAAAGCATTACTCCCGGAACCAACCCGGTATTATTATCTCTGAACCTCCATGCCGGAAGGGTGATTGCCGGTAAATCCAGAATATTGCAAAAAACAGTAGGTTTCATGGATTCCACCACCCCGGGTTTACGCATCTGTGCAACCATCTCTCCGTGTTTGGGCGCTAAGCAGCCTGCGGTTGGGAGCACCAGAATCCCGTCATCTCCCAAAACCTGATAATACTTCTGCCTTGCAGCGTGTACATGTTTGATTGCCTGATCCACCTGCCTTGCCGTAGGACGCAGGAGTTGCATGCCAATAAGCATCTGAAACAAATAAGGGTGTATTCCCGGGTTTCCGGTCAGTTGTGCAAAGCCTTCTTTTAACAGATTGTACCGTTTTCCGGCATGTTTGGAAAGAGAATCATGCATTGTGGTTTCAAAATCATGGATAATCAGTTTATTGAAATCCAGATATAAGGCAGAAGCATCCGTAAAATCCAGGTGCGCTTTGGTCATTCCTGCTTCAGACAGCAAAGCCTGACTTCTTCCTACGGCAGAGGAAATTTCCACTTCTTTGGGTGAAGCTTTGTATCCGTCCGGGTAGAATAGCTTTAATCCTTTCATGGAAAAATCCTTCGTTTCCGGAACCGGAGTATTCGCGATGATATTATAGACTAATCGTGCGTCTCTTACGCTTCTTGTAATAGGGCCCAAAGCCAGAAAATTATCCGTAAACCCATTCACCTGAGGATAAGTCCCCGTCTTATCTACCGCCAAAGCAGAGGGTTTAAAGCCCACTATACCACAAAATGCTGCGGGATACCGGATAGAGCCACCGATATCTGAGCCTACTCCCAGAACACTGCAGGCTGAGCCTACCATAGCTCCTTCGCCTCCGGAAGAGCCTCCTGTAGTGTGGGCGAGATTCAGCGGGTTATTCGTCCGTCCATAAAGAATATTATCGGTTTCAGGAAACATTGCAAATTCCGGCACATTGCTGCGTGCAATAATGATGGCTCCTTCTTTTTTTAGTTTAGATACAATCGTAGAATCAGCATCATAGAAGACATGGGTACCGTTTTTAGACCCGGCGGTTACCAGTTCGTTTTTGAGACCGAAGGTTTCCTTAACACTGACAGGAATTCCGGAAAGCAGACCGGGTTTGGGGTGCTCGGCCTCCTGCATTGCCCTTTCATAATAAATATGCGTAGCCGCATTCAGCTGAGGCTGAAATATTTTCAACCTTTCTAAATAAAATGAAACCACTTCCTTAGCGGTTGTTTCTCCTTTTTGCATCTTTTCTACCAATGCTGTGGCATCCGGAAGGGCGATTGGCTGTGATATTAACTGACGTTTCTCCATTTTTCTATTGATATTTCTGCAAAAATAAAAAAAATATGAAATTATTTTATGGAATCTTTATTTTCTGCGCTCTTCTGTATAAATATCACAGAATGAATTTAGCCGGTTGAATCTGTTTTTATGGGTATTTTATGTAAAGAGTGAGGAGAGTGTAAAGAGGGTTTTTTTTTCACGCAAAGCCTCTTGTCCTTGTGCAATTTTTCGATTGCAAGGATTATATTTAAGCGGATGCTTGAACCAGCCTGAGACTTAGCGAGAGACCAATTCACGCTTCACAAAAAAGCTTGACTAACATTATTATTCACCTATAAAAAACATCAATATGGCAGAGGTAAATGGAAAATCAACCGGATTTTCTTCCGGTTTATCAAAAAGAAAACCGATAAAAATGGACATGACAGCTTTAGTGGATGTCGCATTTCTGTTGCTGACCTTTTTTGTACTTACCGCTACAATACAAGAGCAAAATCTTATAAGAATGACGCTTCCGGCAGCAGACGGAACCACTGAAATCGTAGAGGACAAAGTCCTGACAATTGTGTTTTGTGAGAAGTACTCTTTTATCAGTTACAGAGGAATTACGAATGTAACCTTACAGAAAGAAGCCGCTGCTCCGGAGGTATTTGGCCGGGTGATTCAAACGCATTTGAATCTGTTTGCGCCTCGTTGCGGGGCTGAAGTAAGCAGAAGTTGCTGGGATCCGGTTTTTGTACTCAAACCCCGGAAAGAATCCCGGTACCAAAATCTCATAGATTGCTTAGACGAGCTAAGTATTTATGGAGCAAGAAAGTATGCTTTAGGAGAATTTGAGCCTGAAGATAGTCTTTTTATTGCAAAATTCACAGCAAATTCACTTCAAACAATGTAATATGGGCTTACGCAAATTCCCGTTTTTTATTCGGAAGCGGTTGTTTTGAGTCATTAAGTGACGGGTTGGAGAGCGGAGCCGAACCAAGCCGAAATGCACCCCCAAAACAAAAGTTTGCGTAAATTCTGCTAATGGTTTAAAAAAAATGGAAACAGTAAAATCATGGATGAATTTAGATGACATCGTATTTGAAAACAGAGAGCAACGATATGGAGCTTATCAAATACGAAAAGAATATGGGCGAAATCTTTTATTGGGATGCCTGATAATTTTTGGGATATTTATGGCAGGTACAGCCGGAGTATTGTGGTTATATGACAGATTTTTTAAAGTTCAGAACGAATGGAAAGGAGGGGAGGGGATTACGTTATCTGAGCTTCCCGTAGTGCCAAAATCTCCGGAACCCCCTAAAACCTATACGCCGCCGGCACCTCCTGTTCCGGAGCAGGAAAAACCCGGTACTCCTGCTCCACCAGTGGCTACGACTGCTTTTAAAATTCCGGAACCTAAGCCGGTTTCGGAGATAAAAGAGCCGGAATCCACCATGAAAAGTATAGACTCATTGGCAAATAACCCCATAAGCACAGAGGATAATGCCGGAGGTAAAGCCAAAAACCCTAATGATTTTGGGTTTCAGGGAGGGAAAACCGGCGGAAAAGGCGGAAATACTCCTGCTCCGGTTGTGGATATGACGGACAGAGACCACGATAAAGTGATAGATTCTGAGGACAATTGTCCGGATGAACCCGGTCCGCCCAGCAACAAAGGTTGTCCCGTTAAGCCTGAAAAGCCCGAATGGGAAATATTTGTCCCGGTAAATAAAAGACCCACTCCGGTAAATATGGAGGAAATCCGGGCTTTGATTCATTATCCCGAACCGGCAAGAGAGGTAGAAGGCGAAGTGATATTGAAGGTAAAAATTGATAAAGAAGGAAATTATGTAAAACATATCGTTTTAAAACCCCTCCATCCGATTTTACTCAGAGAGGTAGAAAAAAATATTTCCAAACTACGGTTTACTCCGGCCATTCAAGGAAATCAACCCGTCGAGTTCTGGATGGTGGTGCCTTTTAAATTTGTAGTGCAGTGAAGCAAAACATTCAACCCGGTTTTTTATTCCTTCACCAATTTCTGAAAAGACATTTCACCCGCTTCGTTTTGCATTTCTATGAAATAAATCCCGGATGACCACCCGGAGAGCGAGAGAGAAAAAGCAGTATTTTCAGGCAAAAAAGTGGTGGGATGAATCAACTTCCCCAAAATATCCCGCACCTGAATCGTTACCGCCTGACTGCTGGTAATTTCCACTTCCTCAAAAGCCGGATTGGGCGAAAGACGGCAAAAAGCGGTTGATGGAGAAGAAATATCCGTAAAATACCAGTCAGGATAAATTGTTCCTACCTGAACGCCATTTTTGATGTAACCTTTTAACTCAATACTTGAGCCGGCCTCAAAGCAATCATCTTTCTGTAATGTCAAGCCAAGTCCTTTTTTCCAGGTAAAATTAGTTGTTAAACCATAGAAGGACAATGTATCCATCCATGTGCCTGAATCTGTAAAAAAGCCATTTTTGGAAGTAACCTGATTAACGTCTCTATCATACCTGATTAAAGCAAATATTGAGGGAGAAAAGCAACCTTCCATATTTAGACATGGGAATATTCTATTTTTGTATTCAATATAATGTACCCCTTTTGTAGTATTTTCTAATGAAAATGAAGGCAGAGAAATAGTTAATTCAAAGGTATCTGTAGATACAAAGCTATTATTAGAAATTATACAAGGGCTGATTAGTCCATCAGTTACTACGTATAGTTTTTTGCCTCTGGCAAATAAATATTTAACGGAATCCTGATAAATAGTCTTTTCTAACACCGTTCTTTTTTCTTTTGTACATGTATTGGGAATTATTGTTGACGGAAAGTTTGTAAGAAGATTATACTCATACATAAACACATCTCCTACTTCAAAATCATATATTTCGGAGATTGTGAGTGGATGTAATCCTACAGCGGCATTTTGCAAACCTGCCAGTACATAAGTGCTTCCGCTATAAAAATCAGAACACCTGATCAAACCGAAATTTTTTGAAAGCTGAAGGCTTTTTCCATTGCTCAATGAAATCGTTTTGACTGAGTCCTGAAACCCAAAAAGGGTGATAGTATCCAGAGTAGTAACCGTTGCCACTACGTTTGTGCTACTATCACAAACCCAATTTTGCCCTAATGACGAATGAGGCAAAAGAACAAAAGTGAGGGTATCATCTTTCAATAAGTAACTCGAGTCTGACCGCTTAATCATCTGCTTACCAATGAAATGCGGGAAGTGTCGAATATATTTTTCAATAACAGGCCTATATTCAAAATTTTCCTGAAAAAAGAAGATAGAATCTCCGCCCGCTACTGCCACCGAATCCACATAAATGCTCGTAACCAGGCTATCTGTATTGGAATCAAGACAATAATGATACACTTCACCCCCACGAAACGGCTGCCAGTTCTGTGCATAGAATCCGGAAAAGGTGAAAAATAATACTAAAAAAGTTAATTGTGTTTTCATGGAATTGTATGTTAAAATAGATTTTTTGTATTTTTGACAGATGGCCTCTTTTCTTAAAAACGAACAAAATAAAAAAAAGTAAATAAATTTTTTGTAATTTTTGTAATTTTTTTCAACTTCATGCAACTATTTGTATGTAGAAAGCATTTTATAGTAGATTTCAAACTTAAAAAACGAACAAATTATGATTTCTTTACTTTTTGTAACCATTGTCGGATTCGTACTTTTACTGATTAGTACCTTATTTTCCTGAAAAAGGGGAGTAAATGAATCAT
>JAIBAH010000059.1 GCA_019695295.1 Bacteroidia bacterium
ATACGTTTACGGTATCTCACCGCTACTTCCGTACATCTTAATTTATGCTTTGCCGCTTTTACCTGCATTTCTACTGTCCATCCGTAGGTTTTATCCTGCATATTCAGCTGCAACAAAGACGAATACCGGATAGCCCGAAAAGGTCCCAGGTCGGAAAAGTTTTCTTTGTAAATCCATTGTATCAATTTTGTAGCAAGCGCATTGCCAAATATCTGCTGGGGAGTGAGTGAGCCTTTTTCGGGATTTCCTTTTACCCTCGACCCAATGACCAAATCATACTCTCCTGATATTACCGGCTCTGCAACTTTGGGTACTTCCTCCGGAAAATCAGAAAAATCTCCGTCCAGAAACACAACAACATCCGGCTTAACAGTTTCTTTCTCAAGGTATTCCATTCCACACAGACAGGCATAGCCATATCCTTTCCGTTCTTCTCTCAATACAACGGCCCCGGCCTCTGTTGCCCGCCGGGAAGTTTCATCGGTTGAGCCATTGTCCACCACAATCACTTTGCTGATATAGGATAAGTCCGGAATTGCTTCCACCACTTTTCCGATTGATTTTTCCTCATTGAAGGCGGGAATGATAATACAGACTTTCATCAAACGGTAATTTTTCTGAAAATGTCTTCCAGAGAATAGATTTCTTCCTGAAGATTCATGATAAAATACCCCTGTCTCACGCATTCCTGAAAAAGAAGTTTCCGGATATCGGTTGTTTGTTCTGTCTGAATGATAAAATCAGTGTCTGTACGGGCTTTTATATCAATTACCCCCTGACTTGTCCGGATAACTTTAGTGTCAAATCCGGGTCTGTCAGCAGAAAAATAAATCAGCTTTTCCCTGTTTTCCACCTTAAGATTCCGCAGGGCTTCAGGGGAATCATTGGCGATTACTTTCCCATGATTAATGACGACCACCCTTTTGGAAATCGCTTCCACTTCAGAAAGGATATGAGAAGAAAAAATCACCGTTTTGTCTTTTCCGGCTTCTTTAATGAGGTTTCGGATGTCCACTATCTGATTGGGGTCCAGTCCCGTTGTAGGCTCATCCAGAATCAAAACTTCGGGATTATGAATCATCGCCTGAGAAAGCCCCACTCTCTGCCGGTATCCTTTGGAAAGCATTCCTATTTTTTTATGTTGTTCTCTCCCTAACCCTGTCATTTCGATTACTTCCGGAATTCGTTTATTCCTGAGGGTTCGGCGGTCCATGCCTTGTATTTCGCCGGAAAAAAGCAGAAATTCATGCACATACATATCCAGATAAAGAGGATTATGCTCCGGTAAATAGCCTACTCTTCTCCGGATTTCCAGAGGATGTTCATGTATATTGTACTCTCCGATTGAAACAGTACCGGAGGAAGGCGGAATGAAGCAGGTCATAATCTTCATCGTAGTGGTTTTCCCTGCCCCATTTTTACCCACAAAACCCAGAATTTCGCCCTTTTCAATTGAGAAACTCACGTTATCAATCGCTTTCTGCGTTCCATAAGTTTTGGTAAGTGACTGAATATTTACAAACATCTTTTTAATTTTCGATTTTCTGTGCAAAAATACGGATTTTTTTGAAATTTCAAACCGGAGAAAAACCCTTTAAACCGTATTCCGTAAAATACTTTCATAATTCACTGGCATTTTCTGATATTGCAGGTGAAATACTCAATAAATTATATTTTTTTTCGTATTTTTGAAATTGAATTGCCTGAAATTGTGCCCAAATACTGAATGAAAGTACTTTTCCTCTCCATATTTCTCCTGTTTTTCGTAAGTTTTACGATGGCACAGCCTGCTGAAAGCGATTCTGTGGGTTATATTTTTATTGGCGGGGAGGTCAATATTGCCCGCCCTGAACCGGGAAAAATAACGCCTGTCAAAGAAAAAGTAAAACTTGAATATCCTGTTGAGAATAATGAAAATGCGATTTTCAGAAAAGTGAAAATCCTCAGGATTTATGAAGATGAGCAAATCAATAAGGCTTTACTGAACGCAAGTTATTCTTCGGATTTATTTTCTGAAGCCGCTCTCCCCTACCCTGTTGTAAAAAAAGGACTTATAAAGGGGATTCTGGAGGGATTGGCTGCCGAAAAATTCATTGCACTTTCTCCTCAGGATATGCAGTATGCGTGTACTTTCCCGGAATTACTGAGGGATATCGGAAACTTTGAGCAGCAAAATCAACCCCCTTCTGAAGAAATCGAAAGCGGATTGTCTGAGTTTGGGATAAAGTCCATTGAGGATACGATTATTCATCCGGTAAATCCCGGTACGGAAAACCTGACACATGCACTGGATTTAGTGGTGGAAGAGGGAGTATGGAAAGGCACTTCGAGAAATTATTTCCGGATACTTTATCTTCAGCTGCTCTGGTATAATCCCGAATCGGGTCTGCCCCCGAAGGTAATGGCGGTAATTCCCTATACTTTTCTGAAAAATTATCTCACGGAAATGCATACCTGGAACCGCTATGATGATAGAAACAGCATAAATGTTCACGAATTTATTCAGGCCGGAAATTTTCATGCTTACCTGCTGAATGTGGATTAATACCTAGTTTTTGTTATCTTTTCAGCCCAAATAAATATTTTTTCAGAATAATTTTAAAAAAAATATTTCCAAATCCGGTTACTTTTTCCAAAAAAAAAATCATAAAGTATGTGTAATAATTCCGCTTATTTTGATTTGTTCGCAAGAGAAATAGCCGCTACCTTTGCAAACAATTCAACCATTAAAATTCAGTGAAGTATGAAAAAAGTATTTTTGTCAGTTTTTTTAGTATTATTATTTGTTTCTGTTTCCGCACGTTCTGTATATGAAGGCTGTGGCTTTGAAGAGCCTGTAAAAAGTCTTTATACAAGTATCCCCAAAGACTTAAAAACATCGGTATTACTTGTACCTCAGTATGATATCGTTCCCGGTGATGTACCCAACGCAGCGCTGATTAACCGCAGTGCAAAGGAAGGGAATGCCGAAATTATCAGAATTCTGAAAAAAAGCTACTCAGGTAAATACAAAACCGTCAGCCTGAAAGAGGTTGAAAAAAAGAAACAGGAAGGAAACCGGTATTTCATGGATATGGTGGTTATGCCCAAACAAATGAAAGAACCTAAAAAAGAAGCTATGATTTCCAGCTACCGGAAATTCAAAACGGCAAATGCTATGTTTGCGAATTATGACGCACAATTTCATTACTATTTTTATATCCGCGACCTCAAAACCGATGACGCTTACCTGACAGAAAAATTCCACGGAAGATTTCAGGCCTATCAGTCCATGGAAGAATTCCTTAAACGGGTAAACACAGAACTCTGATTCCAGTCTTTATAGTTATGTTCTTTTTATTTCCGGTATAAACGAAAGGGTTTGTACCGGTTTTTTTTGTTTTGAGGTTGAATTAGATGTACTATCTAAGGGGTTCTTTTCTGATTTACCATTAATTCCAACTAGATACTAAACAGAGGGTCATACAATCCGTTAAAAACGGATGCTGACCAGAATAGTACTGATTAGCATCCGTTTTTTAATCAATTTACGTACACCCCTCAATTAATCTGAGTTTCCGTAGGATTGAGGGCAATTGTAATCTGTTTTCCTTTGAAGGAGCCGAATAAAATATACTTCTTAAAAGGAGTGTTTTCGGTAACGATTGCGGTAAATCCGGAGGCGATGGTGAAAGACTCGCTTGCGATGCCGCCCAAATTGGGGGAGTTTACGAATTCGATTGTACCCAAGGAAGTAGCGGTAACTTTCAGGGAAACATTGGCGATTTGATTGAAATTCGTTGGGTTGGATTGAAAATTAGTGAATTTTACGGTTTTCAGGGTTCCATTTTGAGAATTATCAAAAACACCGGAGGTTTGTTTTATAATATTTCCACCTACCGTTCTGATTTTATCTTTTTCGGTAACCGAAACCAGATAATCCACACGTCGGGAAAATCCGCCCTGACCGGGAGTATTTAAAAACGTAATCACATCGCTTACAGCCTGAGTGGCGGTCTGAGCATTTACATTCACAGAAAACAAAAACGCAAGCAAGAAAACAAAAACGAAATTTGGTTTAATTTTCATAAAAAATAAATATTAGAAAGTAAAAAAAGTAACATCATGAAGGGCTGAGGCAAAAAGGATTGGGCAAGAACTTATTCCGTTTATACATCAACGGTAAACCTCCTGTTACTTTAACGAAATCAATCCGTTATTATTTGATTACAGCGAATGAATATTCGGGTAATATTCTTAAAAATTCGTTTTTATCAGGAATTCACCACCTGACGAATAGCCTCCTCGGCCTTTTTCACCACTTCTTCAGCGGAAAAAGCAGCCGGCTCAATCGGTTCAAGCACAGTCCATGACATTGCCGTAAAAGAGGTAAGGGGGAACATTCCTGTAGGATTAAACTTTCGGGTATTCCGGATAGCGACAGGAACTACAAGGGCATTTTCAGTATTTTTCAACAAAGTAGCTACTCCACCTACCGCAAAAGCTTTCATTTCTCCGGTTTTGGAACGGGTACCCTCCGGAAAAATCGCTGCCGAAAAATTGTGTTTTGAAATAAATTTCCCCATTTCAGCAATTGCCTCCACTGCCTGTTTTGAATCCTTGCGGTCAATCAGGGCAGAGCCACACACCCTAAGATTATAGGAAATTGAAGGAATCCCTTTTCCCAGTTCAATTTTGGATACAAACAGCGGGAAATTCCGGCGCATAAACCACAAAATCGGCGGAATATCAAACATACTCTGATGATTGGCGATGATAA
Source organism: Bacteroidia bacterium (assembly GCA_019695295.1). Lineage (GTDB taxonomy): Bacteria > Bacteroidota > Bacteroidia > J057 > J057 > JAAFHL01. The sequence continues at coordinate 4,760 of JAIBAH010000059.1, forward strand.
TGAGTGGCCTGTCTGTGGGGAGCGGTTTTTTAAACACAAACTTCATACTCGAACCCGTAAGGTACCACCCGTACATAATCAGGCTGTTCAGCACGGCTACCGAAGTCTGATGTGCCCTTCTACCCAACAGATGAAAACAAAACATCTGAACAGGATGAAAAAGGACGATTAAAATCCCGAAATACAAAAGATAAACGGAAGATAAAAGATAATCCAGTATTTTTTTCATCTTCAAACCAATACTTATTTTTCTCTAAAAAATATATTAATGGGTACCCCTGTAAAATCGAAACTATCCCTTAGCTGATTTTCAAGATACCTTTTGTAAGACTCCACAATATATTTGGGGTGATTACAGAAAAATAAAAAAGTAGGAACCCCTGCCGGAATCTGGGTTACATATTTAATCCGGATAATTCTGCCTCTTTCCGCAGGCGGATGGTGTTTTGCAATTGCGGCAAGCATCACCTCATTCAGCTCGCTTGTAGAAATTTTCTTTTCCTTATTCTGATATACCTTTTCCGCGATTTCCAGCACCCTGAGCAACCTTTGTTTGGAGATGGTAGAGGTAAAAATCACCGGTACATCATCAAAAGGCTTCAACCTTTCCTTGATTTGTTTTTCAAAATCCCGGGCGGTATTCGTTTCCTTTTCTACAAGGTCCCATTTATTTACCACAATGACAATTCCCTTTTTATTTTTCTGGGCCATTCCAAAAATAGCCAGATCCTGAGATTCAATCCCGATAGATGCATCAATCATCAGAATGGCCACATCGCATTCCTCAATCGCCTTAATGGTTCTTAAGGTAGAATAAAACTCCAGATTTTCCTTTACTTTGCTTTGCTTACGCAATCCGGCAGTATCCACCAGTAAAGCCTCATGACCGAACTCATTGAATAAAGTATGTACACTATCCCGGGTAGTACCGGCAATCGGAGTAACGATATTTACATTCTTGTCCAGTAACGCATTGATAAAAGAAGATTTGCCCACATTCGGTTTTCCCACTACTGCAAAACGGGGCACCTTGTTTTCTTCAGACCTTTCCACCTCCGGCGGCAAAATCTCCATCACCCTGTCGAGCAACTCACCTGTACCAGAGCCCGTCATTGCAGAAATAGCATAGATTTCGCCCAGGCCCAGCTCATAAAAAGCAAAACTATCTTCAATCTGGGTAAAACTATCCGCTTTATTCGCCACCATAATCACCTTTTTGGGCGAGCGCCTTACAATTTCTGCAAACGTTTCATCCAAAAGGGTTACCCCTACAGTAATGTCAACGACAAACAGTAACACATCTGACTCATCCATTGCGATATGCACCTGCTCCCGGATAGCTGCTTCAAACACATCTTCGGACTCAGTAACATACCCTCCCGTATCAATTACGTTGAATTCCCTTCCGTTCCATACTGCCTTACCATAATTCCGGTCTCTTGTTACCCCGCTGATATTATCGGTAATGGCCTTTTTCTCTTCGATCAACCGGTTAAAAAGGGTGGATTTCCCTACATTCGGTCTTCCTATGATTGCTACTATTGCTGACAAAATACTTAATTTTTATAAATGAAGCCGCAAAATTAGGCTTAAATTACCGGTTTTGCAAGTTTATTTACGAATCCAGGCGATAATTCTTTCAGGCCTGACATTTTTGGCGAGAATTTTTCCCTCCGGACTAATCAGCAGACTGGAAGGAAGGCCCTGAATTTTATATTTTTTGATAAACTCAGTATCCCATCCTTTACTGTCCTGAACCTGAATCCAGGTCATTTCATCTTCCTTCAGTGCTTTTTCATAAAGCGAAAGGTCGGTATCCAGAGAAAAAGAGAGAATCTCAAGCCCCTCCCCTTTCAGTTCAGCATACAGAGATTTGAATTTCTGATTATACTGACGGCAGGGCTTACACCACGAAGCCCAGAAATCAATGAGGAGAAATTTTCCTTTAAAATCTTCTTTTTCAATGATTTTTCCAGACACATCCTTCCACTGAAAATCCAAAAGGGGTTCCCCCAGAAAGCGGTTTTCGTTTTCGGTAATTGCGGAAAAAGTTTCGGCATAACGACCTTTACGGGATTTGGCAGGAAGAACATTCCAAATTTCTTTTTTTACTTCAGGAGAAAGAAAACTTCCGGTTTGAATGAGGGCAAAAGCGGCAACGGAAGCTGTATTTTTTTGCGCAAAATACCGTTTCAGATACACAGAAACCTCCTGTTGAAAAGGGAACCACAAACTATCCGGCAACTGCAGGGTTGAAACTCCGTTTTTTTGTAAAAACCCTTTGAGAAAAGATTGCCACTGATTCGAAAATGCCAGCCACTGAATTTGAGCGGATGAACCCGTCAGGGAAAAAGCAGCCGTATTTTTAACATCTCCGAGCAACTGAAGTGAATTCGATTCAATAAAAAACTGAGCCATGGAATTGTTTTTCCATACAAAAGAAACATAAACCGGCTGGGAGAGTCTGAGTTCAAAAATGAATTTTCCTCCTTTGGCAAAGGCAGTGTCGAGATTTTCCCCGCTCCATATATCTCTCAGATAAACGACATCGTCCCCCAGATTTTTCACATCCCCTTCTATTCTGCATACCTCCCGGCGGGCATACCCCAAAAGCACTGTAAACAGAAACAAAAAACTCAGTATCAGGGATTTGAAACCCATGCTTTTATTTTATTTATTTTAAATTCCATTTCATATATACCGGAAAATGATCACTGTATCCGTCGTCCCGGAATTCGTCCCGGAACACAGACCTGCGGGGAGACTCTTTGGCTTTACCATACCCTACTCTCAGCCATTCAGGCGAAAAAATCGTTGCGGAATTCTCTACATACTGCACCTTACTTTTGGAATCAGACAGCGTTTTACTCATGATTAACTGATCAAAGACATTCCATTTACCCTGATACTCGAGGGTTCCGGACAGTTCCGGTTTATAGAGGTTCAGCATAGGATTAAAGTAACCGCCTTTGGAAGCTTCAGAAGGGTTTCCTTTTGCGTCAAATACCTCCTTTATGCTTTTATCCACCGGGTCATCATTAAAATCCCCCATCAGGCAAATCAAAGCCGAAGGCACTTTTTTCGTAATAGAATCACACACTCTTTTCACCTGCCTTGCCACTTCCACGCGGTAAATCTCAGACTCAGCCTGTCCTTCTCTTCTTGATGGCCAGTGATTTACGATAAAATAGGTAGGTTCTCCGTTTAATTTACCCTCTACTACCAGAAAATCCCTTGTTTTTTTATCCGAAGCAGAAAACTTAGGCGTAAACGCTTTGAATTTTTCCATTTTAAAAACCGCAGGGTCATAGCACAGTGCCACGTCAATCCCTCTTTCATCTTTGGAGTCCTGATGCACAAATTTGTAATTATGGGCTTTAAGCGTAGTCTGATTCAGTAAATCTCTTACCGTTCCGGCATTTTCCACCTCTACCAAACCAAAAATCTCAGGTCCGTCCTCAGCGAGCTGAGAAATTACTTTTGCCATATTCGCCGATTTGATTTTATACTTATCTTCCGTCCAGTTTAGTTTACTCGAAGGCGTAAACTCTTCATCGTTGATTTTGGGGTCATCTTCTGCATCAAATAAATTTTCGACGTTATAAAATGCGATGCCGATTTCCCCTTTGGTTGCGGTTGTCGTTACCTCCTTTTCCTGATTTTTGGGGGTGGTATTCTGAACATTGGATTTTTGTTTGCAGCCGGCAAATCCTGAAAGGCAAATCCATAAAACGAGGCAATATTTCATATTATCTGTCATCTTTCTTTTTTAAAAATGCAAAAGTACGAAAAAAAATGATTCCACAAGTTTCCGCCTCCCCTGTATTTTAAAAAAGGGCAACCTCGCAGCTGCCCGATTTATAGAAAATAATAACGGTCTTAAAAGTTTATGTTACAAATGAAATTCCCAACCCTTGTACATTTTGTGAGAAGGATTGAATTTTTCGGAAAAATCAAAATTCTGATCCGTAATTTCCAAAGCGGCAACTTCATCCACGGGCAATGTTCTGAAATTGGGCATTTTTCCGCTTTTGCTATGTCCCGAATCCTGCCAGCAAATCAGCATGTGTTTTCCTCCCGGATTTTTGAGCAGACCATAAGGATGCAAATGCCTTGAACCCGGCTCCTTTTTTAACTTAACCTGACAAACGGCCTTATGACTCACAGCCGATTGAAGCGCTTGTTTAATTGCAATGTTCATATTGGGAAAAGTTTAATTGATTTATATCTGTTTTTACGCAAAAAATCATAAAAAGTTGCAGAAAAGGTAAAATATTTTAATATATAAATAAATGATTTACAATATATTGTATAAATATTTTTAAAATTTTTTTTCTTAAAAACAACAGGGAATTAAAAGGACGGTATTTCTGTCTGAAAACGGTATGATGAAAAAATATTTCAAAAAAAAAGCTAAAAAAAACTTCTTTTTTTGGAGGATATTCACAAAAAATGTTATCTTTGTACCGCAAATGTTAATATTATTAATACTTTATTAAGCAATGACTACCAAAACTACCCAAATGCTACCGGAGGATTTACTGAAAGCTTATTTTGGATATGAGTCTTTCAGACCTCAGCAAAAAGAAATTATTGAAACGATTCTTCAGGGAAATGACAGCCTTGTTCTGATGCCTACAGGTGGCGGAAAATCCATTTGTTATCAAATACCTGCTTTAATGTTATCAGGAATTACCCTTGTGGTTTCTCCCCTTATTTCCCTGATGAAAGATCAGGTGGACAGCCTTACTGCAAACGGAGTGGAAGCCGCATTCCTGAACAGTTCTTTGGATTACGAAGAAGAAAGTGAGATTATCAGAAGATGCACCGAGGGTAAAATCAAACTGCTTTATCTCGCTCCTGAAAGGCTGATTTCCTCTTTTGATTTTTTAAGTACAAACCTGAATATCAGCTTAATAGCGATAGATGAAGCCCACTGTATTTCCGGATGGGGACATGACTTCAGACCGGAATATACACAACTCAAAATCCTGAAGGAAAAAAAACCGGAAATTCCGGTTGTGGCATTAACGGCAACGGCAGACAAGGTTACCCGAAAAGACATTCTCTCTCAGCTGAGTATTCCCAACGCAACAGTATTCATTGCTTCTTTTGACAGGCCCAATCTCAGCCTGGAAGTCCGTACCAACTGGAAGGAAAAAATGAAACTGAATGCAATTCTGGAACTAATCCGGAGTCGTCCGTCTGATTCTGGTATTATTTATTGTCTTTCGAGGAAAACCACAGAGGAAGTTTCTGCTTTCCTGAATACTCAGGGTGTGAATTCCCGGTTTTATCATGCCGGAATGCCTTCTCAGGAAAGAGCCAAAGTACAGGAGGAATTTATGAATGATACCACGACCGTCATTGCGGCAACCGTTGCTTTCGGGATGGGGATAGACAAATCCAATATCCGGTGGATTGTACATTATAATATACCCAAGAATATTGAAGGGTACTATCAGGAAATCGGGCGTGCCGGAAGAGATGGTCTGGACAGTGATACCTATTTATATTTTAATCTTCAGGACCTTCAAACGCTTATCCGTTTTGCTACGGAAAGCGGGCTGCCGGATTTAAATCTGGAAAAACTGAAAAGAATGCAGCAGTTTGCAGAAGCGGATGTTTGCCGCCGTAAGATGTTGCTGAATTATTTTGGAGAGAATACGGCTTCCAACTGCGGAAACTGTGATGTGTGCAAAAATCCCCCCAAACATTTTGATGGGACTGTACTGATACAGAAGGCGTTATCCGCATTAATCCGGTTGAATGAAAGTGTAGGAAGCAGTATGCTGATTGATGTACTCAGAGGCTCTCATAAACAAGAGATTATAGAAAAAGAATATCATTTAATCAAAACCTTTGGAATAGGTTCAGATATCAGTGTGTCAGACTGGAAGCAATACCTTATGCAAATGCTGAATATTGGGGTTTTGGAAATGGCGTATGATGAAGATTTCTCCCTGAAAGTCACCGGTTTAGGAAAAGAAGTATTGTACGGGCAGCGGAAAATGGATATGGTATTGCCCAAAGTATTCGAGTCTGCCAAATCTCCTCAATCCGTTTCAGAAGCGGCAAAACCCAAACCCGTTACACTGGAAGAGCGACTGTTTGACAATTTGAGAATTATCCGGAGAAAACTGGCTCAGGCGCAGAATGTCCCTCCCTACATTGTATTCAGTGACGTTACCCTGAAAGCACTGGCGACTTCAATGCCGGTTACAGAAGATGAATTACTGGAAATCAGCGGAATCAGTCATAATAAAAAAGGATTATACGGGGAGGTTATTCTTGCTGAAATATGCCGTTTTATCCATGAAAATCAGATTATCCGCCAACCCTCCTCTTTCTCTCCTCCCAAAACGCCCAAAACCTCCGGTTCCCTGAAAAGAATGGACACCTTTGAGGTTACCCTGGATTTACTTCGTAAGGGATATAAAACAGCCGAAATTTCAGCGGAAAGAGCTATATCACAGAAAACAATTCTTACGCATATTTTATTCTGGTATGAAAAAGGAGAATGGAATGAAACCGAGGAATTTATCAGCCCTGAAAATATCGTTTTGGTAGCGAAAGCAATAGAGGCGGTCGGAGATGCATCAAGGCTCAAACCCATATTTGAATATTTGAATGAAAAAATTGATTACGACACGATTAGATGGGGAATTGCGATATGGCAAAAAACGAATAACCTGTCGAGTCTCTGAAAAAATTAAAAAATCTGCCGCATTTTTAAAACTCTTATGATTAATGAGTGGTTTAAAGGTAAAAAAAATGGAAGAACTACCAAATCTCAGAAAAGACTATACAAAGGATTTCATAGACGAAAATCTACTTGCTGAAAATCCTTTGACTGAATTTGAAAAATGGTTCAAAAAAGCCCTGGAAAGTAATCAGGCTGAACCAAACGCCATGTCGCTTGCTACTGTTTCACCCGAAGGTCAGCCTTCTGTAAGAATTGTCTTACTCAAGGGATTACAACCGGAGGGCTTCGTGTTTTTCTCTAATTATCTAAGCAGGAAAGGAAAAGAACTGGAGAATAATCCGCTGGCTTCCCTTAATTTTTTCTGGCCTGCCCTGGAGCAGCAAATCAGAATTGAGGGAAAAGTCACAAAAATACCCCATGAAGAGTCGAATGTATATTTCCAAAGTCGTGACAGGGGCAGCAGACTCGGTGCCTGGGCTTCTCCTCAGAGTCAGAAAATACAGAACCGGGAGTTCCTGCTGGAAAGGATTCAGGCTATAAAAAAGCAGTTTGAAAATCAGGAGATATTTCCCAAACCGGAATTTTGGGGCGGATACTTACTGATTCCTCATACGATTGAATTCTGGCAGGGACGGGAAAGTCGTCTGCATGACCGTATTCTTTATGAAAAGGCAGGAGAAAATGTCTGGACAAAAAGCAGACTTGCTCCCTGATTGAACGCATTGTATCAATCCATTTTTTCGTTCGCAAAAACGGTTTTTTAGTCTGTTTCAACAAGATACTGAGTGGGGAATAAAATAGTTTTATACAGAGATGCAATAAATTAAGCCTGAAATAAGTTTTATTTCTCGATTCAAAACTTAACCCTTAACTCAGTCATAAGAACAGAGATGCTACAACTCCATAAATTTACGATAAAGCAAAACAATAAAACTTAATCTGTAAAAATACCGTAAATACTTTTTAAAATTTAACGGGGCTTATATATAGAAACTAACTACTTAAAATTTCAATTACTTGTATTCAGGACAATCCGGAAAATAACTATCTAAGACCTTAACATCTAATCAGTTTCCGGATAATTACTTAAAGAAAATTATGACCAGAAGAATTTCCTTGATGATTGCATTGTGCTTTTGTTTGATTTCAGTTTCTGCACAGCCTAATTATGTTTTTACCGATATTGCCGGCGCATTCGGGTATTATCCGCTCAGTGATCTGGGGACTTTCCGGCAATATTCAGTCACTGCCGGAGGTACACACACAGATGAATGGGCATTTCTCGTAAACAACAATTTTGGTTCCTGCGGTGCTCCGGCCTGTGCAGTTTGGCGGCATTACACCCCCGGCGGCTCTGCAATTCCTTTTAATACTGTCATTCAACCCAATCCGGGAAGCAATTATGGGGCATTATACAATGACAATACAAGTGGTGCCGCTCAGGGAAGTGCGAGTTTTTTGCAAACCACTACCAATGGCAATACCTATACATTCAATTTTGTGGAAAACGGAGCCGCAAACTCATTCTTTTCTGTTCTTGAAACGAGTTTTGCCCCTACTAATCTTTCAGGTACAGTAACGGCAACTACCGGCGGAACGATTACCGTAACCGGTTTACCTCCAGGGCTTAACCCCGGAGAAGTTTTATATTGCAGGTATTCAACCAATGGATTTGCAACTTCCTCTCTTTTACCTGTAACCGTAGCAGGGACTACAGGAACGGTACAAATCCCTCCTGCTACTTTAGGTACTGTAGTAAATTACTATTTCTATACCACAAACAACACTCCCTCAAATATTAATGCAGATGTAACGACATACGGACAACAGGCACATGACCTTTCTACTTTAAGGGTACTGAATAATGCAGGCAGCAATTATACTTTTACTTTTGGGGGGCCTGTAATTGTTCTGGCCTCAACCGGAACCAACACAAATGCCACTGTTTATCCAACGCTTAAAGCAGCATTTGATGTTATTAATCTTGCCGTGGCCCATACCGGAATAATTCAAATATGGATAAACGGCAATACCATTGAAACAGCCACTGCAGACCTTACTACAGCAGCCAGCTTCACGTCAATGACCATTAACCCTTCAGGAGGTGCACTCAGGACTGTAAGTGGTACCCTGACAGCCCCACTCGTTAGAATGACCGGTGCTGATAATGTAACGATTGACGGGCTGAATACAAACGGAAATGCACTTACTTTTGAAAACACTCAGAATGCGGGCGGAGGAATTACAACCATTACATACCGTAACGATGCAAGCAATCACATCCTGAGAAACAGCACGATTAAAGGTTCTACTCCCACTGCTACCTCAGGGGTGATATTAATAGATAACGGAGCAGGAACAACAGGAAATGATAATATTACCATTCAAAACAATATCATTACCAATTCGGGAGGAAACCTTCCAACCAACGGTATTTATGCAGGGGCAATTGCATCCGTAACCATAAACAACAATATTCAGATTCTGGGCAACAATATTTTTGATTATTACAATCCGGCTTCTGAGTGTGGCGGAGTGAATCTTGTCATTAATAATCAGGATTGTATCATCTCCGGCAACCACATTTATCAAACGGCAGCCCGAACTACTTCCGTTGCTTCTTCTGTGTTTACAGGAATTGATGTTCAAAACAACAGCACAGACAATATCACAATCTCCGGTAATTTCATCGGAGGAAGCGGCCCCAACTGTTCCGGGGCTCCCTTAACCCTTAATTCAGCTCCGGTCTTCCGGGGAATTAAATGTAATGGCGGAACGGTAACGGGCACCAGCATTCAGGGTAATACTGTCTCTAATATCCTCATTAATACTACCTCTACTTCTACAGCCCAGTCAGGAATATCATTGGTAACCGGTACTTTTTTTGTAGGAAATACTGCTCCCAATACAATCAGTAATATAACCATCAATTACAATCCCACAACTGCATCAACCGGTACGTTAGCAGGTATTTCCACAGGAAGCGGAACAGCAGCCAGTATTTCTCTTGCCAACAATATTATCAAAGGAATTACCGCAAATACGACCTCAGGCAGAAGTATAAACATCTATGGAATCAATACTTTGGGGACAGCGGGAACCTACAGCGTTTCCGGTAATCAGATTGGAGGTCCTCTTGCCAGTGACTCGCTGGTTAACAGAACCACTGCAGGGATAATTGCCGGTATCCGCCTTACGCTGAATGATCCTGTCACCCATTCTGTCAGTGGTAATTTAGTAAGCGGGCTACAGGGAAATGTAGCCGGAATAACTGCGATTTCCCTAACCGGAGGTGGCTCTACCTTTCAGGTCCTGAACAATACCGTAAAACGTTTGAAAAACAAGGCAATTGGCACCGGAAACATTAATGGTATATTTTATACAGGAACTACCCCTTCGGTAAGGCATATCTTTAACGGCAATATCGTGGACAGCCTTATAAATATCAGTACGAGCACCTTACCTACTACCGCAGGATTTAATATTAATCTGGGAGGCGTTGCCAATTTCAGCCTGAAAAACAATACCGTCAGGAATATTAATTCCCTTAACGGTCAGAGTTATGGGGTACTGAATGCAAGTCCAAATGTCCTTTTAAGTACCAATGATACCCTTAACAACAATATTATACGGAATATCTTTGGTGCAATTGCCTACGGAATGCATATTTCCACCACTTCCACGACAGAAACTTCCTCCAACTATATCGCTGGAAATTCCATAGACGATCTCCGGGCCACAACTACTGTTGGGGGAATCTATAAACAGTCTCCCGCTGCTACCAATACGACAATCCTTAACAATACTATTGATTCACTCTCAAGAACAGGTACACTGATATCCTCAGCAATCTGGTCGGGAATTTACCTGAATCAACTTGGGCTTGCTCATCAGGCTACTGTCAATGGAAACACGGTTTCAAATATCCTGATTAACTCTGCCCCCGTATATGGGATTTATCTGAATCCCTCCAATACAGGACATTTTCTAAATACAAGTGTAAATAATAATATTTTGAACCGGCTTGTTGTTCAGAATACAGCCACGGCAGCTGCACTAAACACATACGGAATTTCCATAAGTGGAGATATGAGGGGAATTACCATGAATCAAAATACTTTCAGAAATATTATTAATGGTTACTCCTTTGTAAATACAGCACTGAATACTGCAGCAATACACATCAACTGCCCGGCAGCTTTACTGGGTTCCGTATTTACAATATCCCAAAATGATATCTTTAATATTGAAAATACACAAACCAATGGTACTTCTCCTATTGCAGGTATTTATATAAACCTGCCTGCCAGTGCTACACTTGCTCTTACAAGAAATAATATACGGGCAATTGACCTTCAAACAACCAATACCGCTGCTCCGATTTATGGTTTTTTCATCAATAATGCATCCGGTTCGGTTACAAACAATATGATTCGTTTGGGCCATACGGCTTCCGGCTCAAGTATCACCCGAGGGTATGGGCTTTCAGGCATTAGTGTACAATCAGGGAACTGTACTTTCTATCACAACAGCATTTATATCGGAGGTACCGGCGTCGCTTCTGCTATCCCTACATCCTGCTTTTCCAGTAGTAGTACACTCGGAAACGTAAGAAACAATATCTTCATGAATGCACGCTCAAATGCAGTTCCTTCCGCTATCTATAATCATGCAATCTCTCTGGCAAACGCCTCCGTAACATCAAACTACAATCTTTATTATACAACGGGTACAGATGGGGCAACCGGTTTCCTCGCTCCTTCGAGTTATATTACTCTTTGTGACTGGAAAGTGGTCAAAGTTTCAGAGACAAACAGTCTTTGGGGAAATCCAAACTTCAATAATGCAACCGGCGATACAGCTTTAGTTAATCTTCATATAGTGTCTCCAAGTGCTGCTGAAAGTGCAGGTTTAGCAGGATTATCCACAATTGATTTTGACAATGATCCCCGTAATGCCACTACTCCTGATCTGGGTGCAGACGAAGCAAATGTGCTTGCAGATATTTTTGCAATCAATTACACAATCGGAGTAATTGACTCCCTTTGTGTGGGTGCAGGCAGTTTTTCTATTCCTTATGTGATTGCTTCCGGAAGTCCAACCCTCTATTCTTTATCCAATATCACTGCTATGCCCGGCTTTACAGGCATAAACAATGCAGCTATACCTGCTTCTCCCATTCCGGTAAGTATTCCGGTTTCGGCTGCTGCAGGGAATTATGATTTTGAGATTACATTCTATAATACTGAGTATTGTATTTCAAAAAAAGACACACTTACGCTAACGATTGAATCCTATCCAGTACTGACGATTACCGACCCGGCAGCCGTTTGTAATCCAAATACAGTTGATATTACTGCTCCGGCAGTCACGGCAGGAAGTTCGCTTCCCTCCGGAACTGTATTATCCTACTGGACAAATGCGGGAGCGACTTCTTCTCTCAGTACACCCTCTGCTGTTAATGTAGGAAATACTTATTATATCAAGGCAGAAACCGGTGCAGGTTGTGCTGATATTAATCCTGTTGTAGTTACGATTAATCCTACGCCTGCGCTTGTCATTACTGACCCGGCAGCGGTTTGTAGCCCGGCTACTGTAGATATTACTGCCGCTGCGGTAACTGCCGGAAGTACGCTTCCCGCAACTTCAGCCCTGACTTACTGGAATGACTTTGCGGCTACAAACAGCTTGTCTTCTCCTTCTGCTGTGGCAACTTCCGGAAACTATTACATTAAAGCTGAAACTGGCGCAGGTTGTTCTAATACTGATTCCGTATTTGTTTTAATTAATCCTTCTCCAATACTTGTCATCACTGACCCTTCGGCGGTTTGTAATCCGGCTACGGTGGATATTACGGCTGCTGCAGTAACTGCCGGAAGTACGTTACAAGTTCCAAATGCTTTCTCTTACTGGAATGATTTTGCTGCTACAATCAGTTTGCCCTCTCCTGCTGCTGTGGCTGCTTCAGGCACCTATTTTATCAAAGCAGAAAACGACTTTTTGTGTTCTGATATTGATTCGGTTCACGTTTTGATAAATCCTACGCCTGCACTTGTCATTACGGATCCGGCAACGGTTTGTAGTCCGGCTACGGTGAATATTACTGTCGCTGCGATAACTGCCGGAAGTACACTTCCTGCTACTTCAGCCCTGACATACTGGAATGACCTGGCTGCGACAAGCAGTTTGCCTTCTCCCTCTGCGGTAGCAACCACCGGAACCTACTTCATTAAAGCGGAAACCGGTGCAGGTTGTGCTGATATTGATTCGGTTCACGTTGTGGTGAATCCTACCCCAGGGCTTGTCATCACTGACCCGGCTGCGGTTTGCAGTCCGGCTACGGTGGATATTACGGCTGCTGCGGTAACTGCCGGAAGTACACTTCCTGCTACTTCGGCTCTGACTTACTGGAATGACCTGGCTGCGACAAGTAGTTTGCCTTCTCCTTCTGCGGTAGCAACCACCGGAACTTACTTCATTAAGGCAGAAACCGGTATAGGCTGCGCTGATATTGATTCGGTCCACGTTATGATAAATCCTACGCCTGCGCTTGTCATCACTGACCCGGCGGCAGTTTGTAGTCCGGCTACGGTGAATATTACTGCTGCTGCGGTAACTGCCGGAAGTACGCTTCCTGCTACTTCAGCCCTGACATACTGGAATGACCTTGCTGCGACAAGCAGTTTACCTTCTCCTTCTGCTGTAGCAACCACCGGAACCTACTTTATTAAAGCTGAAACCGGTGCAGGTTGTTCTGATATTGATTCGGTTCATGTAGTGGTGAATGCCACGCCTGCAACTCCTCCAACCACGACCAATGCCTGTACTTATTTAAGTATAACCGGTAGCGTTACTTTAACTGCGTCCGGCTCAGGAGGAACAATAGAATGGTATGACAACAGTGCTCATACCGGAACCTTGCTCGGAACCGGAGGCTCCCTGAACGTAAGCAGCACCAATACTTATTATGCTTTTATTGTGAATCCATCAGGTTGCTACACCTCCGGTACTCCTGCTGTTGCCAATATCAGAACCAACCCTTCAACCAATATCCCCTCAGCTCCCGGAAATTACTGGGCAACTCATGCTGTACCACAGGGAACATGGACGCATTACTGTATTTGTGAAGATGACTTTCTATTGCTTTCGCTGGAGTTAAATGGTCAGAATATTGGTGATACGCTGGTACCCAACACCGTTGCTCCCGGAAATGCCTCCAGTGAGTATTCTGTAAATATGAATATTATCCCCGGGAATTCCGTTCATATCCCTGCAACTGTACCGTATGTAAACACAACGCTGAATCCAAATGGATGGTGGGTTTTCCCCAGAACGTGGGATGTGTACCCGAATACTCAGCCATCAACTCCTGTAGGGTTAAGACATTATTATAAGGATGTGGATTTCATCAACCTGAATGCTGATATTGTCGCTTCCGGAAATACACCGATTCCTTCTGAAAGTGACCTTACCTCTTATAAACTTGTAGGCTTCACGGCTTCTACCAAATTAGGAGATCAGCATAATGCACTGACCACCAACGATATTTTATTATGGGGAAATCCATTTTATTACCTTGCTCCCTGGACCGGTGGTACCAACTCTCCTTCTTATCCCAATGTGCATTATATTCAGCATAATGTAGCTTCTTTTTCTGGTGGAGGTGCCGGTGGCGGAGGAAACGGAACCCCTCCCCTGCCTTTGACCTTACTGGGATTCGATGGGAAAAATGAAGGAAGTACGATTAAACTAAACTGGCTTACGCAAAATGAATACAATATGTCTCACTTTGAAGTTGAACGCTCGAAAGATCAGCTGCATTTTGATTATATCGGACAAGAGGCCTCCAAAGGTTCTGCTTTCCCACAGAATGGATACAATTTCACGGACGAACATCCTTTTAACGATATGAACTATTATCGACTGAAAATGGTCAGTATTGATGGAACCCATAGCTATTCTCCAACAATTGCGGTTTCCATGAATTCTACCCTTTCGTATTCTCTTTATCCCAATCCTGCACAAAACACGCTTTATCTTGACTTAATGGGTGGGCAAAATGAGTGGGGATTGTTTGAAATCTTCAACGCTGAAGGTCAAAGTGTCATCCAGTGGCAAGGCCAGGTATCCGAGTTTCTGAATCTGTCGTTTGATGTATCCAATCTGGCTAAAGGCATTTATTTTTATCAGATTAAATATGATAAAGAATCGCTTTCCGGAAAGTGTGTAATTGAATAATCAGTCATAAAATGAAAAAGCAGGGTGAAAATATTCATCCTGTTTTTTTTTATGGTGTATTTTCAGGAAGTTCTCAGAATAAAACTCTACCCATGAGGAAATCTCATGCAATACAATTTCCATTGGTGGTTTTTCTTTCGGGTTGAAGCAAAATCACTTCTTTGTTTTCTTCATTTACCACCCCTAAAATCAGACACTCCGAAAGGAAATTCCCGATTTGTTTTGGAAGAAAATTCACAACCGCTATTACCTGCATTCCGGTAAGCATTTCCGGTTGATAGAGGTCGGTAATCTGTGCGGAGGATTTAAGTACTCCTATTTCGCCAAAATCAATCCACAACTGATAAGCGGGTTTTCTCGCTTTTGGAAAAGGTTTTGCTTCCAGGATAGTTCCTGTTCGGATATCTATTTTTTGAAAATCCTCAATTGTAATAAAATCTTTGCGACTCATAACGGTAAAAAATGTAAATTTGCGCCTAATTAAATCCTTCAGGAAAATGACTTTATTCAGAAATATAAAAATTATTGACAGTCAGAGTCCTTTTAATGGACAAAGTAAAGACATATTGGTGGAAAATCAAATCATTTCCCGCATTGAGCCCGCTGATTCTATCCCTGTCAGCCCTGAGATGACCGTAATAGATGAAAATGGAGCTTGTATCTCTCCCGGATGGATGGATATGCAGGTACACCTTTCCGACCCCGGCTTTGAATGGAAAGAAACCATGAGCCAAACGGCGGCGGCGGCGGCTAAAGGAGGATTCACCGCTTTGATTTGCTACCCTGAAACGAACCCTGTTCCTGATAATGCTTCAATAATCAAAGCTTTGTATCAACAAAGTAAAAACCAAAACACCTGTTTTTACTTCGCCGGAGCACTTACAGAGCATAAGGATGGAAAAGACCTATCCCAAATGTATGAAATGCATACAGAGAAAGCCATTGCATTTACTGACGGCTTAAAATATCCTCAGTCTGCCGGGTTAATGCTTTTAATAAAACAATATATTTCCCCGTTTAATGCGCTTATTATCGTAAATCCTTATGACAAATCCCTGATTGGGGAAGCCCAGATTAATGAAGGAAATACTTCTCTTCAGTTAGGCATGAAAGGGATTCCGGAAATCGCCGAAACCATCGCTCTGGATAAAGAATGGCATTTACAGCAATATTCTCCGGTAAGAACGCATATTCAACCGGTTACTTCTCCTAAGGCACTCAGTTCAATCCGGGAAATGAAAAAGAAGGATCACCGGATTTCCTGTGGGATTCCTTCCTATTATCTCCTGCTTACAGACGATTGTCTTCTGGATTTTGATACCCACTTTAAGGTTTTTCCTCCGCTAAAAAGTAAAGCACAGGTAAATCAGATTATTCAGGCGATAGCGAAAAAAAGCATTGATGTCATCACTTCCGGGCATTTTCCTCAGGGATTAGAAGAAAAAAACTGTGAGTTTGAAGTAGCGGAAGCAGGAATGCTTAATCTGCAGACTGCAATTCCGGTTGCCTGGGAAGCTTTGGTAGAATCGGGGGCGATACAGACGGAAGCGCTCATTGATATGATTAGTCATTATCCCCGAAAAATCACGGGTATACAAGCGGTAACTATCTCAGAAGGTCAGCCCGCTGATTTTACCGTTTTCTCTGCTGAAACACCCTGGACTTTTTCAGAAGAAATGATTCCTTCTACAGCAAAAAACAGCCCGTTTACCGGCAAGCAGTTTTCCCTGAAAATTATCGGTACATACCCGCTGAACGGGAAATGGCAAAAAAATTAAGGATATATTTAAATACAAAAATGTGCTGTATCTTCCCGACACAGCACATTTAACCATGAAAACCCCTACTACTATATTATTTTTTGCTCTTTCATAAACAAAAACGCATGCGTTAGGCCAAGGGTTGCTTTGGGATTCATATTCCTGAAAAAGTACCCGAACTTTGTACCCTGAACAAAATTTCTTAAGTCCAATCTTTTTTATACCTTTGCTTATTATTTGGTAAAAAATGCTGATATTCATTGTACGCAGAATCATACAGGGATTAGGAATATTGTGGGGACTGATTACCCTTCTTTTCCTGATATTTTATGTACTGGATAGCCCTGTAAATTATATGGTTGGGGAAAATGCGGATGAAAAAATCGTAAAAAATATCGTTGAAAAATACGGATTGGACCGTCCGCTTCTGACTCAGTATGCGGATTATCTGCACCGCCTGTCTCCTGTCAGAAAAGAAAAAGAAAAGTGGGTTTTTGACAGCCCTGATTTGGGGGTTTCCTATCAAAATGATAAACCTGTAGGGGAATTAATCGGTGAACACTGGTTTGGTTCTGCTGTACTTGCTCTTTTTTCTTTACTTTTCGCTTCATTTTTTGGAATTTCTATGGGAATCATCGCAGGTCTTTATAAGGACCGCTTTCCTGATCGGCTGATTGTCTCTCTCTCTGTCCTCGGTATTTCAGCTCCTTCTTTTTTTGTGGCAGTTTTACTTATCGCTATTTTTTCCGTTGCCCTAAATTCTCTCACGCATCTGAATGCAACAGGGTATTTAATGGAAACCGGAGTGTATAGCGGTGAAAGCCGGATTGTATGGAAAAACCTGTTCCTGCCGGTAATTGCCCTCGGGGTTCGTCCACTTGCTGTTTTTGTACAACTCACAAGGGCTTCTTTATCAGAAGTAATGCAGACGGATTACATCCGGACTGCGCGCGCCAAAGGGCTCTCCCCACTCAGAGTATTGATTGTTCATGCCTTAAGAAACGCCCTGAATCCGGTAATTACCTCCGTCACCGGATGGCTCGCCTCTCTGCTTGCCGGGGCATTTTTTGTAGAATTTATTTTTAACTGGAAAGGCATCGGAAAACTCGCTATAGAAGCCCTTCAAAAACATGATTTCCCCGTTATACTCGGCTGTACGCTTATGGTTGGGATTGTGTTTGTAGGGGTAAGTATTCTCACCGATGTTTTGTATAAAATTTCAGATCCAAGGGTGACTGTGTGAGAATCTAAAATAAAAAAATCTGTCGCCTCAAAAAAGGGAAACAACAGATTTTCGTTAATATTTTTCTCAAGTTACCTGTAAAAATAGATTCTTTTACTTATATTCCAGTTCCAGCGGGCCTTCCACGCAGCGGGACTGACAGGTCAGGATATATCCCTGATCTATTTCATAATCTGTGAGTCCATCGTAGGTATCCATTTCTACTTTTCCTTTTTTCAATAACGCACGACAGGTTGTACAAACTCCTGCCTGACATGAATAGGGAGGATCAACGCCTGCATTAATTGCAGAGTCAAGCACATATTCGTCTCCTTCAATATCCACAGTAAAAGTCTGACCATCAAGAATAATTGTTGCCTGATTCATGGCTTTGGCCGGTTTTTCGCCGTGTACTTTTTCCGCTTCCTCATCCGTAGGAGCCGGAGCGGCATAATATTCCCTGAACACGTTTTCCTTATATACTCCCTCATTTTCCAGTACCTCCAAAGCAGCTTTCATCATTTCTTCCGGTCCGCAGACATAATACAATTTCTTATATTCATCCTTCATAAACAAATCCCTTAATAACCGGGTAATATTTGCTTTATCCAGACGACCTTTTTCGCCCTGCCATCCCGGAGAAGACTGAGAAAGAAAATGTACTACTGAAAGCTTTCCGTTGTAAGAGGAAACCATCTGACTGAGTTCATTATGAAAAATAATTGAATCCTCATTATTATTTCCATACCATAAAGTAACACGGCTTGAAGGTTCTGCTTTCAGTACCGTTTTCAGCATAGACATCAGGGGTGTAATTCCACTGCCTGCCCCAATCAGCACATAATGATTCGCGTTGGCAGGATTGTGATCTATCTTAAAATTACCTAAAGGAGGTAAAACTGCTATTTCCTGACCCGGTTTCAGGGTATCCCTCAGGTAATTGGAAACCTTGCCACCAGCTACCCGCTTAATTGTAACAGCAAGTGTATTATCTGTAACAGGAGAAGAAGAAAGTGAAAAAGCCCTTCTTAATTTCTCTCCTTGAATTTCAGTTTTAAGGGTAAGATACTGCCCTGCTTTATAATTAAATGCCTCATCCGCAGGTTTATCAAAAACGATTGTATAAGCGTCTTTGGTTTCGTCTATTATTTGCTTTACAGTAAGTGTAAATGTTTTCATATTTTTTAAATTTTGATTCCAAAACCACAAAATACAGGTTTATGTTTCGGAATCATCAGAATTTTTCGACAAAAAAATTACCAGACAAACTCTTCATTCAGAATTTTATTCAGCGTAGCCTCAAAAGCGGGCAGGTCTCCGTTGAGTTTATGAAGCTCCAGAGAGAAAAAAACCTGATTGATTTTTCCGTTCGTAAACCGGGACGAGCCACACACTGCAGCGGGGCCTGACCATCCTCCGGATGCCTGAAGTTCCGCATGATACAGATTATCATTGGTGTTTTTGGCATTGAACGGACTAATCAGGGACATAAATACCGAAGGCTTTAATGTGGGGTAAATTCCTGCATAAGCCCCTACGGCAAATACGGAACTATCCATGGGAATCCTTGCCTGTCCGGATGCTGTCGAAAAACTCTCCATCGGAGAAAAAGAAAATACCGCAGACGAAGTAGCTGCCGGAAGACTGTTGAATCTTGACGGGAATTTAGTGGATATCAATAATTTCCCACCGTTGTTCAGATACGTCTGAAAAGAATTTGCGCCGATTTCCATAAACGTCTGATCTCCATAATCTGAATACTCAGACCCGTCACTGTACCAGAAAACCTTATCATACAACCCGATATACAACCCGAGTCCAGGCTCCAGAAAGGGAAGCGGATTGGCATTCATGTCAAAATAATCATAAGTAATCCCCAGATTGGAAAATGCCGGAAAATAGACTGATTCCGGTATTGGGTTACTACTTCCTTTATGCTCATCTATTACAAGGAGGTCAGCGTTTTTGGGCAAAAGCAAAAAAGCAGCGGTAGAATCCGGTTCGCTGAAAATCCCGCCTTTGTCCTTGGCTTTTACATAAATCCGGTTAATCTGTCCTACCCTCAGGTCTGTCAGACGGAATGAATGAAGCAAAGCATTGGTACCCTTGTAAAGTAATCCCTCCTGAGAGCCCGTTGTCCCGGGAGTGACAGGCACAACCGTGGCAAAATCCACGGATTTGGGTAAAGCAAGCCAGGCTCCGGTGTTTGCTTTCACATACACTGAGTCAAGATTATCTGTTCCATCCAAATCGGAGGCAGTCCAGAGTAAAGAGAAAACAGAATATACCGTGTCCGGAACGGGTTTAGTCTGATCCAAAGCAATCGTTGGGGGAGTATTTTTAATGGGAATCAGGAGATATGCCGGCGTAGGGTCGGCCTTTAAGTCATTGTCCACTGCACGTACATAAAACTGAATATCTGCAATATTATTATTGACAATCTCAAAACGGAAAGTGCTGTCTGTTCTTTTAAAAACAGAAGTCCAGTTAGTATTATCAAATGAAATCTCAAATTCTTTCACATATCCGTCAGGGTCTTCGCCTGACCAGTGCATCGTTACCACACTGGTAAGTCTCTCCGGGGACTCAATTTTATCCAGAAAAATTTTTGTATCAGGAGATAAATTTTCCAGTTCAGAGCCGGTTTTACATCCTGCAAAAATCAACAACGGCAGTAAAAAAATAAGAATCCACTTTTTCATAAAACGATATAGATTGAAAAGGAAAAAGAATCTCTTCCCCTTTTGATTTTGTCTGCAAAAGTAGGAATTATTTATGACAGAAAGACAGATAAGGTAAAAAAAATAGCCTTTCCTTAATAATTCAATCGTTTTTTGCGTCCGGAATCAGGCTGAATTCCCTCTGTTTTTGTAAGAAGGATTATCGGTAAATCTTAAAATCCTATTCTTTTTTCCTGAGAGGTTTTAGAATCTGCAGGATTTTGTTCACTTTGTCCGTAAATTTCCGCAAGTGTCATGGGTTCAGCGATTTCTGTCTGAAAGCCCAGAGAGGCAGAAAGTTTTTGTGCCTGCTCAACGGGCAACTTATCAAATTTCCACTGAGCAATTAACCTTCCTTTTCGCAGAAGTGCCGCGTCAATTTTGGTAATATCACTGTTAAAAGTAGCGATAATCTGCAAATTCAGGCAATCTCCCAGCAGGCCATCGGAAAGATTCAGCAGGTTAGCCACAGCCTGATTGTCCTGAAACTGCCTGTCCCGGATGATGTTTTCGGCATCTTCGATAACCAGTACAGCATTGGAATGCTTCATCAAAAATGGAAGAAAATCCGGAGCGGAAAGCGCATAAGCCATATCGGGCGGCACGTAAATCAGTTCTTTATCTTTCAGAATATTAATGAGATAACGAATGTAATGGGTTTTTCCGGAACCTGGGATTCCATGTAGCAGCACTACCCCCTGACGGTCTTTCTGATTGAGTGCATTCATGATTTTTTCATGTACAGGAATAAAATCAGACCCATAATTCAGGTCCAGATTCAGGTGGGGCTTTTTGATTTCGAAAGGATAGAGATAATAATCATAGCTTTCTTTACAAACCATATTGAGGGTAGAAGCCACCTTCACCGTCAGAAGTGTATGCC
>JAIBAH010000060.1 GCA_019695295.1 Bacteroidia bacterium
TTTTGCAAAAAAAACAAGAATGATAGATTTAAAAAAATATACAGTAAAGCCGGAAAGAAAGAGATTGTTTATTCCCGAAGATTACTCAATAGACTCATGGGAATCATTGAAACCGTATTTTGAATATCTGCTGAACCAAAACCCGGACTCGAAAGAGGCCATGGAAAAATACCTGCTCGAAGTAAATGAAATTGATGCAGTGGTGGACGAAGAAGCGGCATGGAGATATATCCGGATGACCTGCGATACACAAAATGAAGAACATTCCGGCAGGTATCAGGTGTTTGTTCAGGAAATATTACCCCACATCAGTATTTATTCTGATAAACTGAACCGGAAAATCGTAGAGAATCCCTTCGTAAATGAACTGGATTCAGAATATTACAAAACCTACTTTCGGTCTCTGAAAAATGAAATCGAATTGTTTCGGGAAGAAAATGTAACCCTGGCTGCCGAAGAACAATCCATTGCCCAGGAATATTCAGCCCTGACCGGTAAGCTCACGATTGAACACGACGGCAAAACGATTACCCTTCAGCAAGCCGGAAAGTATCTTGAAAGTCATGACCGTACTGTCAGGGAAACAGTATGGAGAAAAGTAGCCGAATGCCGGAAACAAACCTGGGATGAAGTAAATAATATTTTTGAAAAAATGTTAGTGTTAAGAGCAAAAATTGCAGAGAATTGCGGATTTTCCTCTTACACGGATTATAAATATGCGGCACTTGAGCGATTTGATTACTCCCGTAAGGACTGCGCTGAATTTCATGAGTCCGTTGAAAAAGTAATCAAACCCCTCCTCCTTTCTTTTGCCAGTGAAAGAAAGGAACTACTCGGACTGAAACATCTCCGGCCCTGGGATATGTCGGTGGATATCTTCGGAGATACTCCGTTGAAGCCCTTTCAGGATGGAAATGAACTCGTCGAAAAATCAGTTCAGATACTCGAAAAGCTAAACCCGGCACTTGGTAAAATGATTGCCCTGATGGCTCAGAATGGATATATGGATGTCGAAAGCCGAATCGGAAAAGCTCCCGGTGGCTATAATTATCCCCTTGCAGAAAGTGGTATTCCCTTTATTTTTATGAATGCAGCAGGAAGTCAGAGCGATATCACGACAATGCTCCATGAAAGCGGGCATGCTGTCCACTCTTTTGTTACAAGAGACATTCCACTCAATGCCCTCAAGAATACCCCCTCAGAAGTAGCAGAAGTAGCCTCTATGACTATGGAACTCCTCACGCTGGATTATTACGACGTTTTTTATGCAGACGAAAAAGACAGAATAAGGGCTCAAAAAGAGCAGATTATGCGGGCACTTACCGTTTTTCCCTGGGTCGCCGCAATTGATGCATTTCAGCACTGGGTCTATGACAATCCTTCACACACCTGCGAGGAAAGACTCAATGAGTGGACTAAAATCTATTACCGTTTTCACGGAACCGAAATAGACTGGTCAGGCTTTGAAGAGAATGTAGCTCAGATGTGGACGCGTCAGCTTCATATTTTTGAATTGCCGTTTTATTATATTGAATACGCTTTTGCACAGCTCGGCGCTATTGCTATCTGGAGAAACTATAAGGAAAACCCGGAAAAGGCCCTCGGACAATACCTCGAAGCACTTCATCTAGGATATACTAAAACCATTCCTGAAATATACAATGCAGCAGGAGTTTCTTTCCATTTTTCTGCGGATTATGTCAGGGAACTTGCAGACTTTTGTCAGAAAGAGTATGAAAAACTAAAATAAACGATTCAATGAGGGACAAGCATTTCCCCAATATAAGGATTATCCCCAACAGTAACTACCCTCAAATACTGGATATTGAGTTGGCGGGTTTTGAGGACTGGAAAAAATATGACTCCCTGGAGTTCCATTGGGTGGTATATCCTTACAGCAGAGAAGTAGCCGCCAATCATCTGGAGTTTCACCCCTTTGAGGAATATGTAAAGGATATTCTCGATAACCAAAAATCAGCCTACACCAGAATTCAGCCCTCAGCTCCCAAAAGGTTCGGAATATTTCTGGGTCTGGTCGCTGCACTGATTGTTGGGTATTTTCATCCGGAAGACTTTATGTCTATGGAAGGAATCGTTTCCTTTTTCGGAGCATACATTGCCGGCAAAGAATTATGGGCAGACTTTGACAGGTATCTTGTAGGTTTCACCCGTAATTTTAAACTCAGGTATATAGAACCCTATTATTCCTTCAGACTCGAAAAAAACACAACGCTCGCTCAGTATTCTGCTTTTGCAAAAAAGCACCGGTACGAAAAAAAAAATATCACGCCGGAATGGATGGATTACATAGAGCAAAGTAATTCCAAAACGGTAAGACTGAAGTATGAATCCCTCAATACCATTGACAATACCCCAAGGGAATCCCTTCATTTGCTCTCTTTACACATTGAACCCTCCAAAATAGAGGCAATGCTTAAAGAAGGTTACTTACTGGGAGTCAAGATTAGTCTCAATAAAAGAAAAGGGTTTCTAATGAAAAACACAGAACTCTATCAATCCCTCAGCAAAAAAGAAAACGGAGCACTCAACCTTAAAGGGGAATGGATGCCCGGAATGTTTGCCAAACGAATTACGTTTACGGGCGGAAGATGGAAATTTTTCAAAGACTATGGCAAAATGATAGAGGGAAAAATCATTGTATTTGGCGAAAAAGAATGACAGCCTTCAACCCGATACAGGACAAAATACAGGGTTTACCCCCGAAGTTCCCGGATTGCTTTTGTATCTAAATGAGTAATTTTACGTTTATAACTTCGGGATTGGTTGAATCTTGTTTTTTGGAAAGAAAACAGATAAGAAATTCAATTTCGCATACTAATAAAGCTAAAAAAAATAAGATGAAATTAAAACATCATTTTTTCAGAATCAACAAAATATTTTCCACCGGCAAAGCACCCCTTTGGGTGGTTTTACTCCTTTGTTTTTGCTCCGGCCTTTTTGCTCAGCCCGGCAGTGAGTCAGCCCTTGCCGAGCAGTATTTTCTGGACAAAGAATATGACTCCGCGCTGGAGCTATATGAAAAATTATATAAAAAAGAAGCTTCCGAGATTCTTGTAAATCGAATTGTATATTGTTATGAATCACTCGGCCGCTTTGAAGATGCACTGATTTTTATGGACAAAGCCATTAAACGGCAGCCGGATATGGTGATTTATCCGGCCATAAAAGCCGCTATTCTGGAAAAAACAGGCAACTCCGAACAGGCAGACATTATCTATAAGGATATGATAGCCAAAAAACTCAAGACCGAAAATGAGTATATTCAGGTTGCTTCTTATTTGTATAAATCCGGCAAACTCGAAACTTCAGAGTTAATTTATCTTGAAGGGAGAAAAAAACTCAAAAATCAGGGAATTTTCTGTGAAGAACTGGGAAGGATATACGAAGTACAGGGGGTGGCTGAAAAAGCAGCCTTTGAATTTATCCAAAACTATTACTTTCACAGAGAAACCTATGAAAATATGAATCTGGCTATCCTGAATATGATTGGTAATAGCCCAGCTCAGGACAAAGGAATTGAGAAAGTACTGCTGAAGGAAGTTGAAACCAACCCGGGAGATCTGGGGGTACGAAAAATCATATTCGAATATTACGTACTGATTAAAGACTTTCAGGAAGCCTTTATTCAGGTTAAATCCATTGATAAGTTTTTTAAAGAAAACGGAGAAAGGGTTTTTCGTTTTGGAGAAACCATGAGAAGCAATAAAAACTATGCTTTATCCAATCAGGCATTTGACTATATTATTCAGAATAAAACCCAGAGCGAATATTATCAGAAAGCGTTTTTTGAAAAAGCCACCAATGGAGAACTGAAAGCCTTTGAGCAGATTCCGCCGGATTTAGCCGCAATCAGGGACGCCGTAAAAGCCTACAATGATTTGCTCGGTCAGTTCGGAAAACAAACGGCCTTCTTCAATGCGATTTACCGTAAAGCCAATCTTCAGGTTTTTTATCTCAACGAACTGAAAGAACCGCTGGAAGATTTAAAAGACGCAGTAAACCTCAGCGGACTTTCCCGGGAAGACTGGGCAAAAGCCAAGCTGCTCATTGCGGACATTCTGCTGATTGAAAAGGACTTTAGTCAGGCAAAACTCATCTATACAGAAGTAAGCGAGTCCTTCAAAGACCGTCAAACAGGCGCAATGGCCAAATATCGCCTGGCGCTGATGTCTTATTACAAAGGAGAGTTTGAGATGGCAACCGGCTTACTCTCCGCAATTAAGGATAATACCTCCAATGACATCTCAAATGACGCGATTCAGCTGAACCTGCGGATTATAGATAATACCGGCCTCGATTCTACCACGGTTGCCCTCGAAATGTTTGCTCAGGCTCAGCTTTGGGTATATCAGCGAAACTACGAGTCTGCAATGTCTCTGATGGATTCTTTACTCTATAAATTTCCGAATCACTCGCTCACAGATGAGGTTTTCTGGGAAAAAGCAAACATCTTTCTGAAGCAAAATGATATTACAAAGACCCTGGAGTATATTGATAAAATATATTCCAGTTTCCCGGATGATATATACGGCGATGACGCATTATTTACAAAAGCCAGATTATACGATTATAATATGAATGATAAAGAATCAGCCCTGAAATTTTATATGGAATTTTTAAGAAAATATCCGGGCAGCCTTTTCTCTGTCGAAGTACGGAAAAGAGTGAGGGAATTGAGAAAAGAAGGATGATGTACAAATAAGCTGATTTTCAGTATTTTAATAATAAATTATACTCATAAAAAAGAAAGGCTTTCTGATTGTTTGTGGTTCACGAAACAGCGGGAAAAGTTACACGCTTTTCCGGTATATCTACTCACTAAGGATATTTTTTTGAAAAAAAATGTAACTTTATAGGGAAAAGTATCGTTAAAATGAGAAAGAATAAATTTTTCACTAATTAAATATTTTAATAGTATGAATCGGTTTAAGTTGTTAATGACTATTTGCTTGATGATGTTGGGAGTAGTTGCTTTTGCTCAGGGAAAGAACGACACCAAAACAAATGATGACCCGATGGTTGCCCGTAATGTAGTAGCAAATCAGGGGGTAATGCTTTCTAAAAGTGCAAAAGAAATCAAAGCAGTGAAAGAACAGATGATGTCCACAACCCGTCGTTTTTATGGAGATAACGAGCAACTTCGCAAACAAAACGAGACACTGAAAGGCGAAAACGAAAAACTCGAAAAAGAAATTTACATGTTGAAAGACGAAAACCTCTATCTTCAGAATCAAAATGATATGCTGGAAGCTAAAAATGAGGAACTCGCCGCTTTTGACAAAATCATGGTAGCTCAGAATAAAAAACTGATGAAAGCCAACGAAGATAAAATGAGTATGAACGGCCGTAAAATGGACTATAACGTACAAATGATTGCTTCTAACGGAAACGTTATCAAAATGAACGAAGAAATCATCAACAACGGTAAAGCAATCATCGGTGAAATCGACAAAGTACTTGCTTCTAAATCTGAATAATCAGGACGATTAAGTTAAGTAGAAAAATAAATTAAGGAAAAAGAGGTTGTATGATTCATACAGCCTCTTTTGGTTTTTGGGGGAAAAGCACCTTTCCGTATTTTTTTTTGTAACTTTTACAACATTTTCCCGTTTTTAGTGTTTATGTTCGTACGGCGTTTCATTTTTGTGAGTTATTAACAGAAGTTTCTTTAACGTTTTTAAAGGTATGATAAAAATAGAACCGGGTGAGTTATTAGCCAAAGTCACCTATCCTGAAGATTTACGCAAACTATCTCTGGAAGAGTTGGTCCCTTTTTGTGATGAACTAAGGGACTTCATCATCTCTACGGTTTCCGTAAACGGAGGGCACTTTGGGGCAAGTTTGGGGGTGGTTGAATTGTCCACTGCCTTGCATTATGTATTCAATACTCCCTATGACCAGTTGATTTGGGATGTGGGACATCAGGCGTACGGGCATAAAATTCTCACCGGCAGAAGAGACCTTTTTCATACCAACCGGATTTATAAAGGAATTTCCGGCTTCCCTAAACGTTCAGAATCGGAATATGATACTTTTGGAGTAGGTCATTCTTCCACCTCTATTTCAGCGGCTGTAGGGATGGCGATTGCCTCCCGCCAAAAAGGAGAAGACCGTCAGGTAGTAGCCGTAATCGGCGACGGAGCAATGACAGGCGGAATGGCCTTTGAAGCCCTCAATCACGGTGGGGGAGCAAATGCTGACATGCTTGTAATACTCAATGATAACTGTATGTCCATTGACCCGAATGTAGGCGGAATGATGGAATACCTTACCGATATCCGCACCTCCAATACCTTCAACAGATTACGGGATGATGTATGGAAATTACTCGGAAAAGTCAAAAGCATTGGCCCTGCAACCCGCAACCTTGCCGCTAAGCTGGAAGACATGCTTACCGCATCTCAATCCAAACCGGGTATGCTCTTTGAAGCCCTGGGTTTCCGCTACTTCGGTCCGATAGACGGACACGACGTGGTTCATCTGGCAAGAATTCTGGATGACTTGAAAAAAATTCCCGGACCTAAATTACTCCATGTAGTAACGGTAAAGGGAAAAGGATATGAGCTTGCCGAAAAAGATCAGACCAAATGGCATGCGCCCGGCTTGTTTGACAAAGTAACCGGCGAAATCAAAAAGTCCATTTCCACCTCTCCCAAACCCCCGAAATATCAGGATGTATTTGGGTGGACAATGATAGAACTCGCAAAAGAAAACCCGAAAGTCATGGGGGTTACTCCTGCTATGCCCAGCGGTTGCAGCCTTGGGTTTATGATGAAGGAAATGCCCGAAAGAGCCTTTGATGTAGGCATTGCCGAGCAGCACGCAGTAACGTTCTCCGCCGGACTCGCCACTCAGGGAATGGTTCCTTTCTGCAATATCTATTCTACTTTTATGCAAAGGGCTTATGACCAGGTGATTCACGATGTATGTATCCAGAATCTGAACGTGGTGTTTTGCCTTGACCGGGGCGGATTGGTAGGGGCTGACGGTGCTACGCATCACGGAGCCTATGACCTTGCTTACTTCCGTTGTATCCCTAACCTGGTGGTTTCGGCACCTATGGACGAGCAGGAATTGCGCAACCTGATGTACACCGCTTCTCAGGACAATATGGGGCCTTTCTCCATTCGCTACCCAAGAGGAGAAGGCGTAATGGTGAATTGGAAAACGCCACTTGAAATAGTCCCAGTAGGAAAGGGCAGAAAAATAGCGGAAGGAGAGGAAGTAGCGGTACTCAGTATCGGTCATCCGGGGAATTTTGTAAAAGCGGCTTTCGCTGAATTGGCAAAAGAGGGCATTTATCCCGCTCATTATGATATGCGTTACGTAAAACCCATAGATGAAGAAATGCTGCATGAGGTTTTTGCCCGCTACAAAAAGATTATCACAATCGAGGACGGATGTATCACCGGCGGATTCGGGTCTGCCGTGATTGAGTTTATGGCAGATAATGCTTATTTTGCGCAGATTAAAAGGCTCGGTGTCCCTGACCGTTTTGTGCATCACGGCACGCCCGAAGAGTTATGGGCAGAATGCGGATATGACAAAAATGCGGTAATAGAAACAATAAGAAATATGGTGGCTGAAAAAGTGAGCTAAATGCATTCGGCTCATGTAAAGAGAAAGAGAGGAGTGGATTATTTTCCATTCCTCGCTCTTTTGTAGGGAATCTTTTATGCTAAGAGGGGCTTCGCCTAACGCTACTCTTTCAAAAGGGGCTTCCCCGACTAAGGCAATACTGTTTTTGGGCTTATGCCACACACAGCAGTACAACGCCGGAAACTCAACCCAACACCCGGGATTAATACGAGCCCGGTTATTGTAAGAAAGCGACCAGGTGCTTTTTTAACTCGTCAATATTCGATGTCGGGGGACAGGCAATTTTGCCTTCAGGGCTAATCAAAATATAGGTGGGGAAACCCTGCACCTGATAGTATAAAACTGGAAGTGAACCTTGTGCTTTGAAATCACAAAGTTGTAGCCATTCCGTCTTTTCTCTTCGGATTGCGTTGTGCCATGCTTCTTTATCACTATCAATGGAAACCCCGACAAGTACACAGTTTTTATTGCTGTATATTTTTGTCTATTAACCCCCGATTCCATAATTGTGCTGGGAAACGCCGATTTTATATCAACCGGTTTAACAGTTTAGCAGACTCCCATTTCACCTCAATCGTTCCCTGATTACCTCTTTTATTGAAATATTCTCCTTTTAATGTATTGGTGTCTTCGTAATAATGTAATTTCATGGCACCTCCATGAATGTTTAAATTACTTTCCAAAACGTTCGGCTCGTTGCTAAAAATAAAATCAATACAATAGCTATCATTTCTTTGTTTCACAATCGTTTCCGAAAAGCTCTCCGACAGAGATGTCTGTAAGTTCGAATCCTTATCCGCAAAAAATGACCGGATATTGATTTCAGAAGCCGTCTGAAAAATTTCAACGACACATTTTTTTTCTATTCCTTTGTTTTCAAAAGTGGAGATTAATTTACCCGTATATCTGCCATTTAAGTTCGGAACAGGTACTAACCATTTGAATAAGTAAAAAGACTTTATCCTCCATTTCCATGCAGTTTTATTGATAAAAAACAAACAAACACCTACTAAAGCAGGAGCAGACAAGACGTTCAAAACACTAATGATCGATTGAATCTTGTCGGGTAAATTTACGGTAAGTGTCATTATTTTTTCAGATAATAACGAGAAAGACAAAAACAAAACAAGAATCAAACTCAATAAAGAGCCTATCCTATAATTTCTCAAATTAAAGTCCATTGTGTGAGTAATAAAGTAATTTTGATGAAAATTAAATCTGATAAAATTTGTTCCTTACCAATTATAGTTAGCTTTTCCAAGATGATTTTATGACAGTGTCTATACAATTTCCCGCTATTACAAACACATTTTTGATTTCTCTGTACTCTTGGAGGGTTTGTAATCAACAAAAAAGAAAAATAAAGCGTAGCAAGTAACTCCTCCCTGTTTTTAATTCCTAATGCATCACTATAGCCGTCCAAAACCCCTATAATACCATGGTTGTATTCCGTCAAGTAATACCCTTCTTTTCTACGAAATGTTTGATGAAAGAAATAAGGAATGACATGGTCTTTTACGAACTGCAATAACCCTATTCCTTGATGACAAATCATTGCCTCTTTACACGAAACAGTGATGCAACAGGATTTATCTGACTCATAAATATGCCAATCTGACAAAGGAGGCAATTTCCCGCCCACCTCAAATATTTTAGGAAAACGATAGGGATATGCCAGCGAAGGATGAATTTCTATTTGATAAGAATCCCAATATTTCCCATGCTTATCCACAATATCTAAAGTTCCGGTTAGTATTTTCACACCCAGCCTCTCCTCAATCTCCAATTTCGGATATAGATGAACCACTTCCTCAAGCTGAGCATCGAATGGCAAAATACTTCTCATTTTTTTTTTAATAGCCAAAGGGTTTAGAACCACCGATACCCGCAATCAAACCACTATTTCCTCTTTTATCCTCATTTTTATCTTCTCCTTTCGGAAATCTATCCCCAAAACAGGCTATCCAATACTCGCTTGCCTTTTTCTTATTTGGCT
The DNA here is from genome assembly GCA_019695295.1 of Bacteroidia bacterium. Classification (GTDB taxonomy): domain Bacteria; phylum Bacteroidota; class Bacteroidia; order J057; family J057; genus JAAFHL01. The sequence goes on from JAIBAH010000060.1 coordinate 9,617, forward strand.
CTTTCAGCGCATCTTCTGCATTTGAAATGAAACGATTGAGTTGCCCCATAAAATATTCTTTATGCATGTAAGAAGCAAGAATATCCTCCCCTACGGGCGTAGTAGGGCGTTTGCAATCCCATGATTTTTGCAACTTACTCCGTATCAACATAAAAGTCTCCTTCATTGCAACGTCATCTCTTTCATGTTCGTAAAAATTCTCTGCTATCCAAATCGTAAAAATAAAACCACTGGGCATGGGTTTATCCTCGCGCGAATACTCCTGAAAATCACACCAAGCCTTAGCAAATCTAACAATCCTGCGTAACTGTGGACGGTTCTTCACTTTCTCCTCAAACCAATCGATAAAGGCTTTAGGATCGCTCTTTATCCAGTCTTCTGCTTTGTGAGCAAGTTCAGGAGTATAGCCCTCTTTCTCAATAAAATAAATCGGCAAATCTATATGATGCCCATCTTTAAAATAAACCCTTACACACGTATTCTTATCCACAGAGGGCGTTTCGGTATGATCATCTACGGCATTAAATATCCAATTATGATAGCTTTGAATACTACTTTTTCTATCCGAACTGGTTTTACGAATAAAATAAACCCCGTCGTCAAGATCATAGGGCAGCAAAGTAACCTCTAGCCCATTTGCTGTTTCTTTACGCGGAATCGGGTTAATGTTCGTGTCCATCATAAAGGAGCCTTGACTTGAGAATTTAGGAAATATATCATCCGGTTTTTGCTCCTGAAAATATTTCCTGATTTTAGCCCGAATTGCCTTACGGGATTTTTTTAATTTTGCCTTACGGTTATCCGTTAATCGAATTTTGGAGTTAAAATCATCAAATAGTGCGTTAAGGTTTGCCATTCATTGATTTGTTAAAAATAAAAGAATGCTCATTTCCATTTTATTACGGATGTGGAAACTAACAGCCGTCGAAAATACATTTTTTTAAAAGCATGTTCATTCCCCCCTAAAATTGTAGCGGTTCTCTGAAGAACATGTACTTTTACAAGCCCCTCTAAACTATTTTTTCTTCGTTTTGAGCGTACAATACATTTGAACGAGTTTTTTGTATTTTCGTTCGGTGAAATACATCAAATGACTAAAAAATAAATAAAATAAATAAATAAAAATGTATGCAGGCTTGCTCCCCGTGTTTTTAATGAATGTTAACCCAAGTTGCAGTTATTCTTCTATAACTTTCTGATAACCAATTTTTTGTTTTTTTTAATTATCCGCTTGTGCACTACGGATTTTCTTCGGATGGCGGTGTACCTCTTTCTAGTTGAGGGCATTATAGATTTATTTCTTCTTATAACCGATTGAAAATACTTCGCCGCAAAATTACTGCTATAATCACTTATAATGCAATACCCAATTGGGCACTACAAACTGTTTTTATCCATAAAATACTCAATTTAGCTCCATTTTCCCCATATTTCAACTATTTTCCCCCATTTTTCCGCTAAAATACTTCATTTTTAATGCTTTTTTAACTAAAATTTAACAATTTATAGCGGGCTTGCTGCAACTTGGGTTAAGCGAACCGTCACATAAAAAGTAAAATAACGGAAGTCTCCGGATTTCAACATAGTTATACAGCAGTGATAATGAATTAATTGAATCAAAAAACAGTTATCTCGTAGAGATTCTTTTCTAAACGCATTTCGGGTTTGGGCAAAATCCATAATATAAGCGAGATCCCTTTTTTGAATCAAGAATAATCCAATCGCTTCCAACGAAATCCAATGAGCGTATATTCAAAAGTTAAATACTACTACACTCCCACGACCGCTATAAATAATTAATAATCAATATATTTAGCATCATTCTCTATATATTAAAAAATAAATCTTGTTAGAAATTAGATAAATAAAAATGCTTTATTTAGTTTTGCAAATCAAAAAGGTATTTTCATCGCTTTTCCCTTTTGAAAGAAAAGACCACATTGTTTGTAAAGAACAAAAACCATTTCTATGATATTAGACAACGAAAACAAAAACCTAAAAGTCCATGAATGGATTTCGAAATATACACATACTGGTAAATTCTCCATTGTAACCGGATATTTTACCGTTGGGGCATTGGCGTTTTTAGCAAAAACCGCTCATGGTAAAGTTGAAGACTATAAATTCATATTAGGCGATATCGTTAGTTTCGATTTAGACAAAGACAGAACCCTAGATTTACTCAATGAAGAAATAAGTGTCGATGCCGCTTTAAAGTTACGCAAAGTCGCCCAAGATGCCGTTGAGTTCTTGGAACTTGACACGGTCGAAGCAAAAACCTTAGAACCAAATTTTTGTCATGCCAAGGTTTATATTTACAAAAACACAGAAGAAGACACTCAAAAAGACTACTATATCTCAGGAAGCTCCAATTTAACAGAGGCGGGCATCGGTATGAAAAAAACAAACAATATCGAACTAAACCTCGCTAACTTCGGCGCAGACCCTCAATACAACGAATTAGTAAAATGGTTTAAAAATCTATGGGATAAACCCGAAGCACATCTCTATAAAACCATAGAAGACGAAAAAGGAAAACCCAAACAAATCCCCTTCAAAGAATACTTGATAGACGAAATAAAAAAAATATTTAAAGAATATACCCCCAAAGAATTGTACTACAAAGTTTTGTTTGAGCTATTCGGGCAAGACTTATTGTTTGAATCCAATGACCCAAAACTAAACAAGCAAATTGGAAAACTCGAAAATACCCGTATATTCAATAAACTGTTTGAATTTCAGCAAAAAGGCGTACTCAGTTTAATTCACATGTTGAATAAATTCAATGGTGCAATTTTAGCAGATGCCGTAGGGCTGGGCAAAACGTGGAGCGCGTTGGCGGTAATGAAGTTTTACGAAATGCAAGGCGTTAAAGTCGTATTAATTTGCCCCAAAAAATTGGAACAAAACTGGAGTAAGTTTTTGGAGGTCGGAAATGTATTTGAAAAAGACAACTTCGATTACAAAATGCGGTTTCACACCGACCTCATGCCAAATAGGTGGGATAGATACAAAGGGAAGAACGCTATGTCAATGAGTATAATGCTGGACGACACCCCAAAACTAATCGTCATAGACGAAAGCCATAATTTGAGGAACAGCAAATCAAACAGATACAAATATTTGGTCGAGGAGTTGCTATCTAAATCAAAAGGCGACATCAAAGTACTGATGCTATCAGCCACCCCAATCAATAATTCCTTAATGGATATTCGAAACCAATTCAAACTAATGGTCGGAGGAAACGTCAATGGATTTGAGAAAAGTTTAGACATTAAAAACATAGATTACACCTTTCGCATAGCACAAAAAGCCTTTAACGATTGGACACTCAACCCCGAACCCAAAATAGGAGACTTTATCAGAAACCTACCCCCAAACTTTTTTAAACTAACCGATGCCTTAACCGTTGCCCGTACCCGTAAAATGATTGAGGGACATCAAAATGGACTCGAATTCCCCCTAAAAGCAAAACCCGAAAACATCTTCATCACCCCAAAACAAATCGGGAACTTCGAGAGCTTCGAAGAGCTTTTTGACCATTTCCCGCCCATGCTTTCAGGCTATCAACCCTCTTTCTACAACAACGAATTAGAACAAGTAAACATCCTCCACGACGAACGACAAAGAGACCGCTTTCTCGTAAAAATGATGTACATCTTATTAGTAAAAAGACTCGAATCCTCTTGGTTTTCTTTCCAATCTACCATAGAGAAAATTTTAGACCATCATCAAAACGCACTCGACAAAATAAAACAATTTCAAGAAACCAAAAAAGCAACAGGCTGGAGTACAGATACCTCGGAGTTATTTGACGACGACGACGACATTGTTCTCCAAATGGAAGCATTTAAACTCGGCAAAAAACGAGAAACAAAATTAACAGACATAGATAAGTCAGGCAATATCGAAAACTACAAAAAAGACTTAAAATCAGACATCGAAGCCTTACAGTTAATTCAATCCAATTTAATCCAATTCGAAAAAAAAATTGCCAAAGAGTTAAAAAAAACCAATAACCTACACAGCGAGGACGATAAAATAGCCGCCCTTATGAACAGAATCCTCGCAAAACGAAAAACAGGCGACAATAGACACAACCGGAAAGTAATTATTTTTACCGTCTATAAAGATACCGCCCTTTATTTATACGACCAGCTTCTGGCAAGAGGCTTCGACAAAGTAGCAATGGTCAGTGGCGACATTGCCAAAAGTTCGGATAAAGACGAAACAACCAAAAAATTTGAACCCATATTAGAAAGATTTGCCCCTTACACCAAACTCTTTCGCGAAAAAAAGTGGAGATTTGAACCTTCTTCCCAAGACATACCCCTTGCCGCCCAATTTAGCGAGTGGCAAACTTGGATTGCCGATAACGACATACACACCTACCAAAAACTACAGAACCCAATTGATATTTTGATAGCAACAGACGTACTAAGCGAAGGACAAAACCTACAAGACTGCGACTTAGTCATCAACTATGACATCCACTGGAACCCCGTTCGAGTCATACAACGAATGGGACGTATTGACCGATTAGGCTCTCCTAACGACAAAGTCTTTGGCATCAACTTCTGGCCTTCCAACAACATAAACACCTATCTCAACCTTCAAGGCAGAATCGAGCAACGCATGGCTGCCATGAAATTAGCAGGCTCAGAAGTACACCTCGACTTTTCAGACACCTTCAAAGAAATGGCAGAAGACGAAAATTTGGAACAAAAACAAAAAGCCAAAATGTTGGAGCAAATGCAAACATCATGGGAAGACATTGATGCCGAGAAATCATTAGGCTTTGACGATTTTTCCCTCGAAACATTTAGACAAGAACTCCTACAAGAACTCCGCGAAAAAGAAAAATACTACAGAGGCATGCCCAACGGCATTTACACAGGCTTCCAAAGACAATCCGAAATATACCCCCATCAAGGAATAATTGCCTTAATGGGCTACCCTTCCAGGCCCCCAAAAACCACAAACTTTTTCTACAAAGGCTACGAACTCATCTACATAGATTACGACGGAAAAACCGTTTTATTAAACCAAAAAGAAGTCTTAGACCTACTCTCCCAGCACAAAGAATGTCAAAGAGACAACGCAGGCTTGAAAATGATTGACCACGGAAACCCCGAAACCATTCAAAAACTATCCTCCGCAATCGGCAATTGGCTCAAAAGCCAAACAGTAGAAGAAGAAGTACAACCCGACGGAACAGTCAAACAAAAAATGGGCAAAGCCGCTTTAGACATACTCGGCAAGCTAAAAGTCGGAAGCAAAGACACAATCGAAAAACTCAAAACAGAAGAAACAATCACACAAAAATACACAAAAGACAATTTTGATTTAATCACTTGGTTTATACTCAACTAATATGAACGCAGTAAAAAACTTCCATACAGACACATTCATCAACGCCTTAAAATCCTTTTTTAGGGAACTAAACGTACCTATCAACTATTTGGCAGATGCCCCTACCGATGCCGAAACCATATTAGAACACAGATACAACCCCCAAAACAAAGCCCACGCCCTCATCAACGAAGTCTATGTTTTAGGCGTAGTGGACGACGCGATTTTTGGCGGAAAAAACACCTTCCAAGACATTACCGAACTAAAAAACATTAAAAAGGACTACGACGGACTCCTAATAATAGGCATAAAACTCCATAAACGAAAAGAAGGATTACCCCCCACAAGAAGCCAATTAGCCGAAATTACCCGTACCTTTAACCAAACATTCCCATACACTCCCGTAAGCATCGTATTTCAATACGCCAACCTAATTTCTTTTGCCAACACCGAAAGAATAAGCTACAAACAGACATGGAGGGAAGGCGAAAAAATAGGAAAAGTTACCATGCTGAAAGAGGTCAATACCCTAAAGCCACACGCCGCACACCTAAGGATTTTAACCGAACTACAACTCAAACCAAACGTAAAATCCTTTATCGCCTTAAATGAACAATGGCTAAAAGTACTTACAACCAAAGAACTAAACAACCAATTCTTTAAGAAAATAGCAAATTGGTATTTTTGGGCAGTAGCAAACGCCAAATTCCCCTACGAATACCTACAAAAAGAAGACAAATACAAAGACGACACCCCCGAAAAGTTACAAGAACTCGCCAACCAAAAAGCAATGATTCGTTTCATCACCCGCATCATTTTCGTTTGGTTCTTAAAAGAAAAAAAATTAGTACCCGAAAACCTATTCGACCAAGAATACATCGCCCAAATCCTCAAAGATTTCGACTCCGATAAATCCGGAAATTATTATCTTGCTATCCTACAAAACCTGTTTTTTGCCACCCTCAACCGTCCCGCCGAGCAAAGAAATTTTGCCCCCGACGAAGGCTACCTCAAAAACAGAGCAACCGATTTTGATGTCAATTCTCTCTATCGCTACGAAAAAGCTTTTAAAGCAGAAAACACAGAAAAAATCATGACCTACTTTGCCAATATTCCTTTTTTAAACGGAGGATTATTCGATAGCTTAGACAAAAAAACAGAAAAAATCGTAATTGACGGCTTCACTCGCAATTCAAAATGGAATCCGCTCTTCCCCAACTTCTTACTTTTTGGCGAGGCTACCACCGATTTTAGCCCACAACTCAACGAAATATACCAAACTAAAAAAGCCAAATACGAAGTAAAAGGGCTATTTCATATCTTTGACGAATACAAATTTACCGTAGAAGAAAACACCCCCGACGAACAAGACATTGCCCTTGACCCCGTCTTATTAGGCGAAATCTTCGAAAACCTCTTGGCTTATTACAACCCCGAAACCGCCACAACCGCCCGAAAAGGAACAGGAAGTTTCTACACCCCCCAAGAAATAGTCAACTATATGGTAGAAGAAAGCATCAAAGCCTACCTTCAAAATCAAACCCAAAACCCCAACCTCAATTTTGTAGCCCTAAATACCCTCTCTTTAAAAGAAAGAGAAGAAATTGTTAAACACATCGCAAATATCAAAATCCTTGACCCCGCCTGCGGTTCAGGAGCTTTCCCTATGGGCGTTTTGCACAAAATCGTAAAATTACTAAAAGACCTTGACCCCGACAACAAAATTTGGCAAGGCATCCAAAAACAAAAATTACTCGCAGAGCTTGACCGCACTTACGACATTCAAGACAAAGCAATCAGAGAAACCGAAATCCAAAAACTCAACGATGTATTTGAAAAAAACTTAGAAGACTACGGACGAAAACTATACCTCATCCGAAACTGCATCTATGGCGTGGACATACAAGACGTTGCCATTCAAATCTCAAAACTCAGGTTTTTCCTTTCCCTCGTCATTGACCAAAGCAACGAAAACATACAACCCCTGCCCAACCTCGAAACCAAATTTGTAGTAGCAAATACGCTTATTGGGATTGACCTGCCCCTGAACGACGCTTTTGGAGGCGAAGACCCCACACAAGAAATCAGAACAGAACTAAAAAAAGTACGCGAACAGCATTTTAATGCCTCTAACCGAACCGAAAAACAAAAACTCAAAAAACAAGACGAAAAACTCCGCAACGACCTCGCCCTAATCATCGAAAACACCCTCATTACTAAACGAACCACAAAACTAAACGAACTAAACGACTGGATGAAACTCGCCCGATACGAATTAGCAGAAGCCGAACAACAACCAACCCAAGTCGAAGAAGTCATCGTCGAAGACCTTTTCGGCGAAAAACAAACCCATAAAATAAACAAAACAAGAGAAAAAATCAAAGCCATAGAATCACGAATCTTTACCATAGAAAAACAAATTCAAAAATCAGAAAACCATACATGGGAAAACCAAATTATCAACACCGCCAAAAACCTCGCCAAATGGGACATCTACAACCAAAATGCCCAAGCCCAATGGTTCGATACCGATTGGATGTTTGGCATTAAAGACGGATTTGATGTCGTAATTGGAAATCCGCCGTATGTAGGAATATCTAAACTGAAAGATAAGGAGATACTGCAAAAACAAAATTTTGCTACATTTGAAAGTACCGGAGATTTATATGCTTTGTTTTACGAAAAAGGAAATCAGTTATTAAAGAATGGAGGTATTCTTGCTTTCATTACATCAAATAAATGGTTAAGAGCAAGTTATGGAAAAAGTTTAAGAAAGTATTTTATTGAAAAAACTAATCCTCTAAAATTAATAGACTTTGGACAGACAATGATTTTTGAAAGCGCAATTGTTCACTCAAATATTTTTATTTTTCAACGTTCTAATAATCAGAAAATACTGCAAGCGGTTCAATTTGAACAAGATTTATATAAAAATAATTTGACCATTGATGATTATTTCAATAATTATAATATTATTTTATCTCATATTGATGACAATATTTGGTCTATTATTGTTGATACGGGATTAAAAATTAAAGAAAAAATTGAAAAAATCGGTAAACCTTTAAAGTATTGGGATATTCAGTTTAATCGAGGCATTTTAACAGGCTTTAATGAAGCCTTTATTGTTGATGATGATACTAAAAATGCGCTTATTAATCAAGATAGTAAAAACGCAGAAATATTAAAACCTGTTTTACGTGGTCGTGATGTGAGACATTATTATTGTAATTTTGCTAATTTATGGTTAATTCACACACATAATGGAATTAGAAGTGATAATATAGAAAGAATCAATGTAATAAAAGATTATCCTACGATATACAATTATCTGTTGAATTTTGAGAAAGAAGCCATATCCAGATATGATAAGGGAACACATTGGACCAATTTAAGGAACTGCGCCTATCTTAATGAGATAGAGAAACCTAAAATCATTTTTTCTGAAATAGTAAGTGAACCACAGTTCCACTATGACACAAAGGGCTATTATCCTGAAGCAACTGTGTTTTTTATTACAGGAGAAAACCTAAAATACCTAATAGCTTTACTAAATTCTAAGCCCGTAACTTATTTTTTTACAAAGTTTTATGCTGGGGGAGAATTAGTAGGGAAGTATAGGTATAAAAAAGCTTTTTTGGAAAATCTTCCAATTCCAAACATTTCCGAGATGGAACAACAACCCTTCATCGAATTAGTGGATAAAATACTAACCGCAAAACAAAAACAAGCAGACACAAAGCAGTTAGAATCCGAAATCGACCAATTAGTCTATCGCCTTTACGACCTAACAGAGGAAGAGATTGCTATTATAGAGAAGCCCCAAAAATAAATATTATACAATTATTATACCCTAAAACGGGATAAATTTCCCGCAAAATGCTTCATTTAAAGAGGCTGTCCAAAAAGTAAAAATCTCATTTCTAAAATTACGAATTTGTTAGTTTAAAGGCTATAAATGAATATTTAACTGATAAATCATTAATAGAAACCACTTTTTAGTAACAAATATAAATTATAGTTTCGTAGAAATAATCTTTTCGGACAGCCTCTTTAAATGAAAGAAAATTTATCCCGTGCGAAGTATAACCAAATAATTATATATTTAAACATTATGGAAACAAGCTATTTAAACCGGCAAGCACGCGCTGTCACCAAAAAGATTACAGCAGATTTATGCAAAGAAAACAGCGAAGACGGCATTATAAAAATCTTTACCTTTCATTTGAACGATAAAAATTCTTCAAACTTTCAGAAATATTACAGTAGCATTACCACTAACGAGCAAAATTTCCTTGACAAAGAAAAGAATTTTTTCAAAGAATTCAAGTCAAAATACGCTTTGAGCGGCATAGACAATAAATACCTCCAAAAATTAGAAGACAGTAAAACAGAAATGCTTCAACGCTTGGCCAATAATGAAATAGTAGAACTTTACTTTGATTATTTTGAAAAAGCAGAAATCCGATACAATCAAACCATTATCTATAAAAACTTAGGCTCATTCCTATCCAAATTTGCACACACCTTTAACCCTAATCACTACTGTGCGTTAGACAATCCCATAAGAACATACTTTGGCATGGATAAAGAAAGTTTTTTTATGGCGTTTTTAATAATGAGTGCTGCTTACAAAGAATGGGTTAATGAAAACCCTCAACTCATGCAAAGAATTAGAGAAATATGGATAGCACTTTGCAAAGACAAAAAAGTGGAATACATCCATTTTTCAGACCTCAAACTATTGGATTTAATCTATTGGTACAAAGCCAATATTCCCGCCCCGCTTCCCTAAACCCCCAAAGAACCGCTGTTTAACGACAAATAACGAGAAGCCCCGAAAACAGCCAACCCCATTTTTAGCGGCGGAATTCATTCCGACGTTAAAAATGGCTCCCCCTCCCGCAAATACCCCCCCCAAAAAAAAGAAGCCACCCCTCTCGAAGCAGCCTCTCCCTACAAAAACACCAACCCTTAATCACTCACATTACGCCGTTGTCCTGAAATGGATTGCGATTATCCTGGATAGCCCTGAAAGGGCGTAATCTCTTAACGATGGGTGAAACCCATCGATTGAGAAGTTGCCCAAGCCCCTACAAGTTAGAAGCCCCCTACCCGATAGCCCTGAAAGGGCCTAATATCTTAAGAGGCTGTCCAAAAAGTAAAAATCTCATTTCTAAAATTACGAATTTGTTAGTTTAAAGGCTATAAATGAATATTTAACTGATAAATCATTAATAGAAACCACTTTTTAGTAACAAATATAAATTATAGTTTCGTAGAAATAATCTTTTCGGACAGCCTCATTGAGAAGGTATCCCATCGATTGAGAAGCTACCCCAAGACCCAATCAAACCTCCTTCCTCAGAACAATCCTCAACTCCGTAGAACGCCCGCTTCTCACCCTCACATGATTCTGAACAAACGGAACATACCCCGGATGATTAACCTCAACCGTAAACTCCCCCACAACGACAGAAGCAAAATTTGCCAGCCCGTCAACATCCGTAACCTCCGTATAAACCCGCGTTCCCTTCGTAATCGTAACCGGAATCCCCGAAGCATCCACCCCATCCTCCAATTCGATAAAAAGCCCCAGGCGCGTAAAACTATGCCCCGTATTCACAATCTTCCGGCTATTCAGATAATCCGCATAAAAAAGCGAATCCGACAACCGGAAATTACGCATCAGCACATCCGCCTTCCCAAGCAAAACCCGGATACGCTCAAGCACCTCCACAATCTTACCCGTAGCCGTCTCCTTCGTTACCAGAATATCCCTCGGCCTCGTAACCTCCGTCGCATAAACATCAATCGCCGTTCTGAAATCCAGCAGCGACCCCACCGTATTCCCATAATTCCCCATCGAAGGCAGCAACACAACCGCAGTAGCATGAATCTCATTCAACGTATCCACCAGCTCCGTATCCGGAATCCTGTTGAAAAGAGTAACCGTAAAATGAAAATCCTTCCGCAAAGTATTATCCCCGGTATCCATCGCATACGCCTCAATATTACCCGCGACCAAAAGCCCCAGAACCGAAGCCGCCTCTCGTGCTACCTCCTTATCAATCGTCGCACCCTCAGTTTTCTTCTGTTGCCTCACATAAAAAACACTCGCATCGTCCAGTGCCACCTGCAAGGCCCCGTCCACCGTTACCAAAGCAGGCAAAGTACCCACTTTCGCCGAATTCGCAGTAAAAAACGTTTTTACCACCTTAACCATACTTAAAAAATCCTCTTGACTCTGTTTCATAAAAAATAAACAATTAGAAGTTGACAAATAATTGAAAAAGACCCTTTTCCCATAAAACGTACCCTTGCATCCACCCCTAAAGAAAGACGAACCCCTTGAGGCAAAACACCTTGGTAAAACCATCTGAAAAAAGAACATCAAGAAATAAAACGAAAGAAAAAACAGAATGTTGCAAAAAATGCTAAAAAAAATAGAAAATAAGTTAAATTTACTAAAAATAAACACACTTTATTCCCCAATTAAGACCATAAACCACAAACCACCCCCAACCTAACCATAAAACCACCCACCTCACCCAAAGCAAACCCACCTCACCCAAAGCAAACCCACCTCACCCAAAGCAAACCCACCTCACCCAAAGCAAACCCACCTCACCCCAAAGCAAACCCACCTCACCCCAAAGCAAACCCACCTCACCTCAAAGCAAACCCACCTCACCCCAAAGCAAACCCACCCCACCTCAAAGCCAACCCCGCTCACCCCAAAGCAAACCCACCACACCCCAAAACAAACCCCCCTCACCCCAAAGCAAACCCACCTCACCTCAAAGCAAACCCACCTCACCTCAAAGCAAACCCACCTCACCTCAAAGCAAACCCATCTCACCTCAAAGCAAACCCATCTCACCTCAAAGCAAACCCATCTCACCTCAAAGCAAACCCATCTCATCTCAAAGCAAACCCACCTCACCCAAAGCAAACCCACCTCACCTCAAAGCAAACCCACCTCACCTCAAAGCAAACCCATCTCATCTCAAAGCAAACCCCGCTCAACCCAAAGCAAACCCCGTTCAACAATAGTCATCATCCCGAAAGGAAGAGAGATTTATAGACCTGTGAACGGTATAAATTTCTGTATCGTTTAATTGGGCGTACCAAATATGACAATAGAACATATCGTCCCCAACTTTTCGGATATTCCGGAATATATCCCATAAGTAGGTGGACAAAAGAAAACCGACATTCAGGTTTTTTATCGTCTTTCTAAAGTGTCTCCGTGAAATATTTCAAACCCGGTGTCTTTCAAGCCGTGCAAAAGCATATTCATTCGGGCAAGGTTGTAGGATGTGATGTTTTTTCCCTGTCCGTAAATTTTGCCAGTGTTACCGTCGTTGTCTGTCTTTTACTGAATTTCAAAATTCAGGAGCCTTAGCCTTGGAGTCTTCGTAGCAAAATTCATCCCCCACATTGATAAAGGGCATTAGCCCTGTTATCTTCGTTTTTATGGTCAGTTACTTAAATGGTTCCGTGACAATAGTTGTGGCTTGCACATGAGGTGGTTCGGCTTTAGCCGAAGTTGCCTGGTTTCGGCTAAAGCCGAAGCGCCGTTCCGCAAAAATTGCCCCATTACTCCCCCATCAAAACCTTCAATGCCTGAATCAACTCTGCCGGAGTAGAGCAGGATTGATACGCCATTTGTTTTTCCTCTACTGTAAGGCGATTTGTGATTTTGATTAGTTTTTTACCCAGAATATACTGATTGTTTCCGGTTTTTTTCATTTCAAGCAGTGTTCCTCTTTCATCGAGAATCCCGTTCGCCTGATAGGACTTTACACCGGCGTTCAGGGGCAGGATAATCCGGGAGTCATACACAAGCTGAAACACCCGATTCGGGTCAGGGGTAGCCATCAGGCGGATGTTCCCCGTTTTCCGGTTGGCATAGATATCACAATTGGTCCAGCCCGGCTCTGTGCGGTTAATCAGATAATAATATTCCGCTTTGCTGCGCTTCAGGGCTTCCCCAAGGCTTTTTTGGCTTATGGCAGCCTCTATGTTTTCGAGGGCTTCTTTTTGGGTTCTTTTTGCGAGCAAAAGTCGTTTGCTTCTGCACGTTTCTTCTATTTTGTCTTTGCTTTTAAAAAGCACCCATTTTCCGCAGATTTTCTGGTTTTCGATTTTGTCGGTATCCGGCAAGCGTTTAACGGGCGTAAAACTATACCGCAGTTTTTCCGAAAACTTTTCCGGACAATCACATCCCATCATCCCTCCGTCATGCAGCCGGCCCATTCGGTTTCGGACAAAGTCGGGTAAGGTAGTTGTTGCTGCTTCACTTTCCGGATTCCAGAAAACCAGCCGGTTGCCGGGTTTAATCCCGTTAAAAATACGCATTTCTACCGGCTTCGGGGTCGGAATCAGCACTTCCAGCGGTTTTTCAGGAATCACCCGCTTTTCTTTGCAGTAAGCGTCCCAGTACACCATGCCGTAGGTTTGCAGCATATCGTTGGTCAAAGTGAGGGTAGTAAGCCCTTCCCGTATCATATCGGAGAGTTTGTATGCCTCCTTTACCCTGAGGAGGATACTGTCACAGGGCTCAAAGGCATCTTTCTCAATAAAGAACAAAGTCCCGCTTTCAGCCACGAGAAAGGTGTCCCGCCCGGGAAGAATGTGGAAAAACTGATAAGGAAGCGCGATATCCTCATACAGTTCCTTCAGCGGTTTCAGAATACTATCAGCGGAGGGAGATTCTGGCTTTTTGAAACTGTAGGGGGATTCATCTACGACAGGGTCCGACACAGGGGGCTTTACGGTTATTTCCTGAAGGAGAATCCTTACACAGCGATTCATTTTGTAGTTATCTTCCCTGTTTCCCTCCGAAAATTGTTCGGTACCGCCTTCCGCTTCCGTTACAAACCGTTCTATCTGAGGGGTAGCGCAGCGGATGAGCATTTCTTTTACCATAGAGACCCTTTCACCGGAAAGCAGGTCATTGGCTTTTTCGGTTCCTTCCACAGAAGCAAATCCCTGAAGGAAAACCGAATATTTTTTGTCTTTATGCTGATTCAGAAGATGACAGACAGAATCAATAACAGGAACTTCGCTTTTTTCGGGGATAACGGCATTCTGTTTAAAGTAAACAAAAAAAGTCTGTTGTGATACAGCCGGAATTGCGAAGCAAAGGAACAGAAGGAAAGCGTTCAGCGGTTTTTTCATAAAAAAATCAGGAGGGAATAATTTGTTGATTCATACATTCCAGAATATCACAGGCGGTTTTCAGTGCGCGATACCCATCCGAAAAAGAAACCCTCACCGGTTTTTGAAACATCACAGAAGCCGCAAACTCTTCCAGCTCCATTTTGATGGCATTTACCGGCTGAACGGGCGGCATTTCCATGACCATTTGTTTGGTCGTTTTACCGGTATCGAGATTCATCATCACCTTTCCTTCGGCCTGCGTTTCTCCGGCCTCGGCCAGGCGGATGACTTCGGTTTGTTTTTCAAGAAAATCAATGGAAACATAATGATTTTGTTCAAAAAGGCGGACTTTCCGCATATTTTTTAATGAAATACGGCTTGCCGTAAGGTTTGCGATACACCCGTTTTCAAACTCAATGCGGGCATTGGCAATGTCAGGCGTATCCGCAATGACCGGAATGCCGCTCGCCGAGATTTTTTTGACAGGAGAAGACACAAGGCTCAGAATTACATCCAGATCATGAATCATCAAATCCAGCACAACCGAAACATCAGTGCCTCTCGGATTCCAGATGGCGAGGCGGTGTACCTCTATAAATACCGGATTTAGCGTTTTGCCCTGAACCGCAAGAAAAGCAGGATTAAACCGCTCCACATGCCCAACCTGTCCAATCAGATTGTTTTCCCGGGCGAGTCCAATGAGGATTTCTGCTTCTTCCGGCGTGTTGGTAATGGGTTTTTCGATAAATACATGTTTTCCGGACTCCAGCGCAAGTTTGGCGAGGGAGAAATGGGATAAAGTAGGCGTTACGATATCCACCGCATCTACCTGAGCGAGAAGCGCATCCATCGTATCAAAGTACGGAACCCCAAAATCATGGGACACTTTTCGGGCGGTGGCTTCATCCGTATCAAAGATGCCCGCCACTTCCCATTCCGGAATTTCTTTCAGCAATCTCAGATGTATCTTTCCTAAATGACCCGTTCCAATTACTCCTATTTTTGGCATATTTTCCTTTTTATTGATGCGTAAAAATCAGGAGGCAAAATTACGCACTAAATTGATAATTTTATTCTTTCTTTTACAGATTTCTGTGAACCGCCTAGTTTCAGGACAAGAGCTTTGATTTCAAGGCAAGTCGAATCAAGTGTTTTTACAAAAGATAAAAGGTTTAAATTCTGAAAAATCAGTGAGTGTGTAAATATCTTTTCGTTGGATTCGTGACTTTTCAAACAGAAAACGTCTTAAATTTTGTTAAATAATATTAATAACTTAAAAATCAGGTCTTATATTTAATTCAAAACTATAAATACAAAGTTGTATGAAAAAAAGTATTTTTACATTATTATCCGTAGTTTTAACATTTGGTTTTGTAAATGCGCAGGGAGAAGCAGGAGCATGGATACGTAAAGGAGACTTCGGTCTTCAGTTTACCAACGCTGTTTTTTCTACTTATCAGTCTTCCGGAAATAATAATAATGCGAATTCCCTTGTAGGTAAATTCAATTATGTGATTAACTGGAAAAAGGACAAACATTCCTGGGACAACAACCTCAACCTTTTATACGGAACGATTCGTACTACCCGTGTGGTAAGTCAGGGCAGCAGCAATACCTATCAGAAAGCACTGACCAAAAACGGAGACTTGATTAACTTTACAACAAAATACGGATATAACCTGAAAAAAGATTTAAATTTTGCAATCCTTGGGGCTTTTCAATCTCAGTTTGCGAAAGGATACAAAGACCCTTTTGCCGATAACAGAGAAGTAATTTCTGCTTTCTTGGCACCCGGAATTGTAAATCTGGGAATGGGGCTCGAATACAAACCCAATGACGATTTCAGCATTTATTACGCACCGCTGAATGGTCGTATGACAATCGTAAGAATTGATAGCCTGAGAGATAATTACAGTATCGTAAATCCGGATGGTATCAACAAGGAGTTTGGTTCATTCCTGACTGCTGCATACCGTAAACAAGTGATGACCGGAATTATCTATTCTACCAAAATTCAGTTATTTACTAATTACTTAAAAAATAAAATCGACCCTACGGTAAATCGTCCATTGTCTGTGGATTTACAGTTATGGCAACACAATCTTACCTTTCAGGTAAATAAATACATTG